>NZ_JAPTGA010000015.1:0-114784 GCF_026891895.1 Peribacillus sp. AS_2 | reverse complement strand
ACTTGTTCAGTTTGTCTGCAGTTTTTTTAATTAAAAAGTTCTTTTGATTTCAGAAATCCGCACCTTTTCCGCAAGACTGTCTGCCATGCCGTTTCAAAGCAAGCGCCTGTGGTGTCTCTCTTCTAGCCAGTACTTCGGCAGGAGTGTCGCAAATTTCTTCAATCTAATGAGGGTTTCATCCATATAAAAAGTAAAAAAACATGAAGGTTAACCAGCTATTCTTTAAAATCAAGGTTCAGGATGAGACCATTCCGAACCATGATTTGAAACAAAGTTGATTGGAACGTAAGGTACGAGACTCCTGCGGGAAAAGCGCGTCAAAGGGAGACCCCGCAGGCTTGCGCCGAGGAGGCTCCCGGACGGACCGCCCGCGGAAAGCGAGAGCCTGGAGTGGAAAACAACTTCTAACCATCTACTAACTGTCGCTTGTGGCTAGCCAAGCGTTTTTTTGTAGTGGCATTTTATTTATCAATTGATAAAAGTCAGATGATTACGAAATCTGAACAAGGATTCAAGGTATTAAATTCTTTATTGTACTTTAAATGAATAAGGATTAAGATAAAAGAATCGAAAGGAAGTGGATACGAGTGAGCAGCAGTTCTTATGATCCTGAACCCAGAAAGCAAGAGGAAGCCAATATGATGCTAGAAGTCGAGACTGTTATTCTCCCTGAGTATCTGCTCGAAGAAGGTAAATAAGGCTTTCTCTATAGAAGAGGAGGTCAAAAAATGATTGAAATCTACAAGACGGATGATAACCGTCACCTGAACAATATCGAGGAAATGACAAAAGGTTCCTGGGTGAACATTGTCGCGCCCACAGAAGCTGAAATAGATTATATATGCTCGACTTTGAAGTTACCGATCAATTTCATGAAAGATCCACTCGATGATGAGGAAAGACCGCGAATCGAAAAAGAGGATGATAATGTTTTAATAATTGTCGACTTCCCATATTTGACCAGGGATGAAGCCGACTTACCGATTTTTGAAACGATCCCCATAGGCATGATCTTTACCAAAGACTGTTTCATTACGGTATCTCTGAAAGAAACTCCGATATTGGCGAATTTCAAAAACAATAAGATCAAAGGATTCTTCACCAATAAGAAGACGAGATTTGCTTTACAAATATTATTCGAGATTTCATCCTATTATTTACGTTACCTGAAACAGATTAACAAGATGACTAATGAAGCCGAACGTGAATTACATCAGTCGATGAAAAATAAAGAATTATACACTTTCCTTGCTTTGGAAAAAAGCCTGGTTTATTTTACGACATCATTGAAATCCAATCGTGTAGTCCTTGATAAGATCCTCCGATTTAATTATCTGAAAATGTATGAAGAAGATAAAGAATTGCTTGAGGATGTAATCATCGAAAATGCTCAGGCTATCGAAATGGCAGAAGTGTATCTATCTATTCTTAGCGGTATGATGGATGCATTCGCTTCGATCATTTCCAATAATGTCAATAATGCCATGAAGTTTCTAACATCAGTGACCATTATATTAACGCTTCCGACGATGGTGGCAAGTTTTTACGGAATGAATGTGGAACTGCCATTTGAACATAATCGGTTTGCTTTCATTTTTACATTATTAATTGCCATCACTTTGGCGGGGACGACTGCATTCATTTTCTGGAAGAAAAAATATTTTTAAGATTAACCGGCTAATTAAGCCGGTTTTTATTATGGGTTTGTGCAATTTGGAACATTGATTGAAACGTAGGGCACTCGCTTTCCGCGGGCTGTCCGCCCTCGGCGCATTTGCGCTTGTGGGGTCTTTCATGGACTCGCTTTTCCCGCAGGAGTCTCGCACCTTACGTTCCAATTATAGTTCAACTGGTGCGAGAACCATTAGGTTGATGCTGCCAAGCATGTTTTTGTTTTATTCCTCAAAAAAATCAGAAAAACCTTCACTGTTAATGCGATCTGTATAAGGGTTTTCATCATTTACATTCTTTGCATCCAAATTGGTTTTAATCACTAAACGGGGACTCTGTGACGCTTCTCTTATGATACGATCGTTCAACTCTTTAAAATCCGGTACATTCTTATTGCCAGGTTTGTTTGGTTCCAATAAAACCACCTCCATTTTTATCTTTGCAATAAATGATGGGGTGTATTCATGAATAATCTTAGGTTTGGGAAGGATAAAGGACTGAGGAGGAGATCAAGATGACCAAATGGAACGAGCAAGCATCTCGCAATAATAATTTAAGGGCAAGTGATTTAAACCCAGATGGAGCCCGAAAAGGAAAAATGGATTCAAAAACAATTGATGGAGATCAATTGAATGATCTAAAGATCCAAGAGGAAATCAGAAAGCAAAATATGTAAGAGAAGTCCCTGATTTTATTGTAAAGCAAAAAAGAAACATGCAGCGGAAAACGCTTGGCGGATAAACCAAGCGTTTTTTTCGTATCATGGTTTGAATTTCATGGTTGATTTAGGATTCACTTTTATCAGGTACGCTTTTGCTTTTTAAGTGAAGAGGGTTGAGTGAAGGACCCGGTTTCTTTTGTAGTGGTACCTTGCCCCTCTACCTGAGAAGAACCTAAACGAGTTTGTGAAGCATCTTTCTTGTTTTTTCCATTCATGTTTATCACCTCGATATTACTTTTCCTATTTCCTTTGCATCCTATACATATATTGAGGGGGATAAGGACAGGTTAGAAGGTAGAGGAGGTGTGTGTTGATGTCAAGAATCGGTGTTGAAGAATCATTAACGAATATTCAGGAAGCACTTCGTGAAAAAGGTTTTGATGTTGTGGAAATTAAACAAGAAGCTGACGCAAAAAACGTGGATTGTTGTGTGGTAACAGGTTTGGAAAGTAATGTAATGGGTATAAGCGATACTTCATTAAAAGCGTCTATCATTGAGGCAAATGGTTTAACGGCTGATGAAGTGTGCCGCGAGGTTGAAAATAAAGTGAATACCATTCAATAGTTCAAAAAGTGCCTAAACCGATATAGGGTTAGGCACTTTTTCCGTTTATTCAAGGTTACTGTGCTATGGAAATTTCCGCAATCAATTCCACTGCTACATTCCCTTTGATCGCCCGGGAAATCATACATGAAGTCTCGGCTTTCTCAGCAAGTCTCCCCGCTTTTTCAACCAATTTTTCAGAAGTACCCGGCACCAATATAAGTGCGGGGCGATGAATGATTTTCTTATAGGTGAATACACCATTCGTAACATCCACTAACGCTTCCGATTGCATGGTCAAGCTCACCTTTTCTATATGGGACCGCTCTAACATGGCAGCATAGGTAATGATATAGCAGGTCGATGCCGCTCCAAGCAGCATTTCATCGGGATTAGTTCCAATCCCTGGTCCTTCCATTTCCGTAGGAATGCTTATCTGTGTTTGAAGATTCCCTGAATGAATCGTGCCGCTATCATTTCTGCCGCCAGGCCACTCCGCAGTTAAATGAAAGTGATGTATTGTCATTTTTTAACCTCCTTACTATTCTGTAGTGTAAACGACAAAACAGGTTAAGTATCCGATTTTGCTCAATCAGTCAAATAATCCAGCGATTTCCGGAGTTTTTAAATGGCAAAGAATCCACCGCTGTGCGGATCTAAGAAATGAATTGATCAAATAAATTACCGCCCTGCCGAATTACGTTTCCAGCAGGCTCAATTTCTGCTAGCTGACAGAAGCATGCTTATTAAATATAAGATACATGTTGATGAAACAAAAGGCAGAGGCATTAGGCTATTTTAAGCACAATATTGGATAGGCTTTTCTATAATGATATAGACGGTTTTATATAAATAATACTTCATTAAGGAAGGGCTGAAAAGTTGACTACATTGAGTAATATGTTCGATTTGACTAATAAAACGGCTATCATTACCGGCGGCGGCAGAGGACTGGGCAAACAGATCGCCATGGCGTTGGGAGAGGCTGGCGCAAATATAGTCATTGCCTCACGAAATCTGCCTTTATGTGAGGAGGTATGTGAAGACTTGCAATCGATGGGTGTTAATGCCGTTGCCTTTGAATGTGATATCACCGATGTGAGCGCCATTGACCATGTCGTTCAGGAAACGGTTGCTCAATTCGGCACGATTGATATTCTTGTCAATAATAGCGGTACGTCTTGGTCAGGTCCGCTTTTGGATCTTCCAAAGGACAAGTGGGAAAAAGTATTGAATGTTAACGTTACAGGTACATTCCTGTTTTCACAGGCTGTAGCGAAGGTCATGAAGCAGCAAAATTCCGGAAAAATCATAAATATTGCATCGGTGTCAGGTCTTGGCGGGACGTTTCCTGAGCTTTTGGATACGATAGCTTATAACACCAGTAAGGGTGCCATCATTACAATGACCAAGGATTTAGGAGTTAAACTTGCTAGATACGGCATTCAAGTCAATGCAATTGCACCTGGATTTTTCCCGACTAAAATCACAAAGAAAATTCTTGAAAAGTCTAACTATGACATATTAGGTAAAACTCCGGCTGGCAGGTTTGGCGATGAAGATGATTTAAAGGGTGCCGCCGTTTTTTTAGCCTCACAGGCTTCTGACTATATGGTGGGCCATATTTTGATCATTGACGGTGGAATATCAGCATTAGTATAAACGGAGGAGAAAGGAAGGAAGAAATATATGGCGGAAAAATCCAATTTTTATAAAGGGCTTAAATTACTGGGCACACAAAAAGAGCAACAGCTGAATAGTAAAATTCAAAATCTGCTGAATAATCGCGAATTAATCGAAAGAGTGAGCAATAATGCGCAAATGCAGGTACCAAGAATAAATAGTCTGCAGGAAACCTCAGAAAGAATGTCCATCATCATGAATTATCCAACAAAAAAAGATGTGGCGAGTTTAGCGAAATTAGTCATCCAACTCGAAGAAAAAATTGATGGGTTGGAAGAATTGGTCTCTATACTAGTTGAGAGTAGGGGCGGAAATGTCGGGGGTAATTCTTCAATTCGCAATAAAGGCAATGCCAATTCATCCCGCAGCATCAAAAAGAAATCAAGATTGGCATCCAATGAAAAGGAAGGGAGTAAAAAAAGGTTATCTGATTTTATAAATAACTCCTTATTGTTAAGCTCACAGCTGCCTGAGTTCAATTCAGTTGGTCAGGAGAATTCAAATGGCTAAGCGGAAAGTGCCGAAAAATCAATCTGAATCCAAAACTAAATGGCAACATTTATTGGATATTCCCAATCAGCTAATGCCTGAAATGGGACTGACTCCGAAAATAGCGGTGTGGAAAAAAAACAAATCAACGCTTTGGTTTTATCCCTCAGCACAAAAAAAATATGATGTACCGGTTTTTCTTATATATTCACTCATCAATACTCCTTTGATTCTTGATTTATCTCCGGGGAATAGTTTAATAGAATCTTTTGTAAATGAAGGTTTTGATGTGTATTTGCTTGATTTTGGAAGCCCGGGCTTTGAAGATGGTGACATATCGATCGAAGATTATATCGTCGATTATATTCAAAAAGGAGTGCAGCGTGCGTTACGTCACTCTGGAGCATCAGAAATTACAGTCATGGGGTTTTGCCTCGGAGGTACAATAGCCGCAATATATGCTGCCATTGCAGACGAGCCCATCAAGAATTTGATACTTTCCGTGACCCCGGTGGATTTCAGTGCCTCGGAATTTTTTGATCAATGGCAGGAAGCGTTAAAAGAAGGAACAGCGGATTTTGACGAGACAATAGATATTTATCAAACGATACCGGCCAGTGCAGTTAAATATGGTATCAGGTTAATTACATCACCCGTCTATATATCACCTTATTTATCTTTATTGAATCAAGCGGATGATGAAAAATACGTTCAAAACTGGCGCCGCTTCAATGCTTGGGCTAATGGGCATGTACCGTTATCCGGAGCAGCCGCAAAACAAATAACCAAGGATTTATTGATAAAAAATAGCTTGGTTAATGGTGGTTTTAAGGTAAGGGGAAAAAAAGCGAAGCTATCGAAAATTGATGCTAGTGTTTTGGTCATAGCAAGTAAGTATGATCGACTGGTCCCACAGGAAATGATTTATCCGGTAATGGAGCATTTAACATGTAAGGATAAGACATATAGCCTACTGAAAAGTGGACATGCTGCTAGACAATATTCCGGTGTACTCCCATATTATTTGAAGGAATGGCTGCCAGGGCGTTCTTCACCAATTCAATAAGATTAATTAGGGGGATGTGAAATGTACGTGTTGAACGTCAGTGAGGATATCAAAATCATGCCGGTTGTTGAGTATTTAGGCTTTGCGTCATTGATATTTTCAAAATTTTTTGCAACATTTCCGGATTACTAAAGCGAAATAAAATAAAAGGGCTGGCTCGTTAAGTAGAGCCAGTCTCTATTGTATCATTGATAATATTTCACACGTTCTTCAAGTGGTGAGAAGTCTTTATCGCCAGGTTCTGCAGTGGGTTTTCCAAAAGGCAACTGTGCGATGAGTTTCCAATCTCGTGATATATCCCATGTCTTTCTCACTTCGTCATCGATTAAAGGATTATAATGCTGAAGGCTTGCACCAAACCCTTCAATTTCCAAGGAAGTCCATACGACAAATTGTAAAATGGCAGAAGATTGGTTCGACCAAATCGGAAAATTCTCAGCATACGTTTTGTATTGTTCTTGTAGCCTATTTATTTTGGCCTGGTCTTCAAAGAATAAAACCGTTCCATAACCATTTATAAATGATCTCATTTTTTCTTCCGTTTTTGTAAAATCTTTGCCATCGGCTGCTTTTTTTAATGTTTCTTTCGTGATATCCCATAATTGGTCGTGGCTTTGACCAGTTAGTACAATCACTCTGGCACTTTGGGAGTTGAAAGCGGAAGGGGAGTATTGAACGGCATGATCGATAACTTCTTTAATCCTTTTATCAGGAACAACATGTTCCTTGCTAAGGGAATAATAAGAGCGTCTATCTTCAATTGCACTAAAAAAATCTTTAACCATATATCACAACCTCCATTCTTATACCGATTTATTTTGGCCTGTATTTTTTATTTTATGATAAGTGAATCCGGTTGAAATTATTTGAATGAAAATGGTTGACAATTTTATCCCTGTCGTTTATCTTTAAATCAAGATATTTGCATTAAAAGTATTACGTTAGGTTAAATACCTTGAATTCGAGATATTATTAGCGGATTAATTCATCTCCGTAAGGGGAGATTTATAAAGATAGGAGTGGTACGGATGGAATTAAAAGGATTACATCATGTTTCGGCGATTACAGCAAAAGCGGGAAATAACTTTGAATTCTACACAAAAGTCTTAGGGATGCGATTAATCAAAAAAACGGTGAATCAAGATGATGTTCGTGTGTATCACTTATTTTATGGAGATCAAATTGGTTCACCGGGTACGGAATTGACGTTTTTTGAAATTCCGAATGCTGCCCGCACTCATGAGGGAAACAATAGCATTTCAGAAATTTCTTTAAGGGTGAGGGATGATGAAGCGCTAGGATATTGGAAAAAACGGTTTGTGGAATTCAATGTTGAGCACGATGAAATATCGAGCCGTTTTGAAAGAAAGGTGCTTTCTTTTAAAGATCCTGAAGGGCAGAGGCTTCTACTGGTTTCCGATCAGGATAATAACGGCGTTGATGGAGGATTTCCGTGGGATGGAAGCCCAGTGCCGCAAGAGTTTTCCATACTTGGATTAGGACCAGTAAAACTCACAGTACCCAATATTGAACAAACAGAAAGTGTTCTTATCGAGGTATTGGGGTTCAGGAAATCAGGCACATACCCATCCGCAATCAGGGGGCAAAATCCGATAGTCGTTTACGAGACAGGTGAAGGAGGAACTGGAGCAGAACTCCATATTGAAGAAAGGAATGACATACCTCGGGAAAGGCTGGGGAGGGGTGGAGTACATCATGTTGCCTTTCGGGTGGATGATGAAGAAGAATTGAGAAAATGGGTAGAAAAAATTAGTGAATCGAAATTCGTGAACTCGGGATATGTGGACCGCTTTTATTTCCGTTCACTCTATTTTAGGGAGCCGAATGGCATATTGTTTGAACTAGCTACTGATGGACCTGGTTTTGAAGTGGATGAAGCTGAGCAGCATCTAGGTGAGAACCTTGCCCTGCCACCTTTTTTGGAATCGAAAAGAAAGGATATTGAATCGAATTTAAAACCACTTAATACAAAATCAACTAATTAATCAACGGGAAAGGAAGTAATCGGCATGCAAAAGCAAAATGCAGGGATACATCATATAACCGCAATTGTAGGCAATCCTCAAGAGAATGTGGATTTTTATGCTGGAGTATTGGGAATGCGTATGGTGAAGAAAACCGTTAATTTTGATGATCCAGGCACCTATCATTTATATTTCGGAGATGAATCCGGTTCACCGGGCACAATCATCACTTTCTTTCCTTGGCCTGAGGCATACCGAGGGGCAATTGGCTCCGGACAAGTGGGGATTACAACATATGCCGTTCCGGAGGGTTCAATGGGCTTCTGGGAAAATCGTTTGGGTAAATTTAATATAGACTTTGAAAAGGTTTCACGTTTCGGTGAGGAATATCTTGAGTTCCAAGACCCACATGGTTTGCAACTTGAACTGGTTGAGCGTAAAGAAGGTAAAAATAGCGAGTGGTCATTCGGGGGTGTACCAGCTGATAAGGCGGTCAAGGGTTTCGGCGGAGCTGTATTATTTACATCAAAACCGATCAAAACGATGGAACTTTTAGAGGAAGTGATGGGCCTTCAAAAGGTTGGGGAAGAGGGCGATTTCATCCGCTTCAAATCCACATCGGATATCGGCAATTTGATCGATGTTAAAAAAACGGTTTTACCAAACGGTAAAATCGGAGTGGGAACTGTCCATCACATTGCATGGCGTGCGAGCGATAATGAAGATCATAAAGAATGGAGGGAGCATATCGGTAACCATGGCTATGGTGTGACACCCTTTACAGACCGACAATACTTCAATGCCATTTATTTCAGGGAAGATGGAGGCATACTCTTTGAAGTAGCCACAGATCCACCTGGCTTTGCTCATGATGAAACGAAAGAAACGATGGGCAGTAAATTAATGCTGCCGCCATGGTTGGAAGAAAAGCGGGAAGTTATGGAAAAAACGTTACTGCCGGCAGTGCCGAGAGTACTAGAGGAGGATAAATGATGAAACATATTTTTCAAAAAGGAAGTAATCCAGAAGCTCCGTTACTACTGCTGTTACATGGCACTGGAGGAACGGAAACAGATCTCTTGCCATTATCCGAAATGGTTTCACCGGGTTCGTCCGTACTGAGCGTACGGGGAAATGTACTTGAAAATGGAATGCCCCGTTTTTTCCGACGGTTAGCTGAAGGGGTTTTTGATGAAGAGGATTTGATTTTCCGAACGAAGGAGCTTTATGACTTCTTGGAATCAGCGTCCGGAAAATATGACTTCGACCGTGACAGAGTGGTGGCATTAGGTTATTCCAATGGTGCAAATATAGCGGCAAGTTTGCTGTTCCATTACGAAGGGGCCTTACAAGGAGCGATTCTTCATCATCCAATGGTTCCAAGACGAGGGATTGCTTTGCCGTCCCTTTCAGATATACCTGTATTTATAGCTGCAGGTAAAAACGATCCGATTTGCCCTGCAGAAGAAACTGATGAACTTAATCAACTTTTACAGCAAGCTGGCGCTACAGTTGAAGTTCAGTGGGAAAATTACGGTCATCAGTTGACACGTTCAGAGGTTGATGCAGCAGGTTCATGGTTTCAAAAGAACTTTTTAAAAGAATGAGGGGGAATGAAGATGATTTCTGTTAACCCTGAAAGTCTGACTGAACGGGATAATTATAAGTTTTTGACTGGAAGCATTATACCGAGACCTATAGCGCTGGTTACGACACAATCCGAAACCGGTACAATCAATATAGCGCCGTTCAGCTTTTTTAACATAGTCAGTTCAAATCCTCCGATGATTTCCATTTCTGTTCAACGGAAAGAAGGAGTTTCAAAGGATACAGCCCGAAATGCAATTCAAACAGGTGAGTTCGTTGTTCATATCACTGACGAAAATAATGTTGCTGATGCAAATCGAACGGCCAAGGAACTCCCATCTGAAGAAAGTGAATTGGGTCTTACTAATTTCACGCTGGCTGTTAGTGATAGGGTATCCGTACCAGGATTGGAAGAAGCAAAGGTGCGTTTTGAATGTACATTAGAGCAATCGATTCCGTTGGCAGGTTCCAAGAATGAACCTGGTTGTGATTTACTGATAGGGAAAATAGTCTGCTATCATATAGAGCAAGATATTTACCATAATGGCCGTATTGACCCGAAAGGGCTAAAACCTGTAGCAAGATTAGCAGGTCATACTTATACAAAACTAGGGGAATTATTTGAAATAGAACGTCCTTAAGGAAAAAGAAAAAAATGGCGACATCTTTTAAGATGTTGCCATTTTTAAGACCAAAATGACCCCGGTTAGTTTTATTTGCCATTATAATAAGCTTAGCGCTTGTTCCAAAAATAAGCAGCCTTTTAATATTAATGCCGCAGACGCCATGATCGTTAGCATTTAAAAGGAAGTCTTTACATTCCGAAACAAAACTTGACAAATTTTTCATAGATTGATAAAGTTATAAAAAAATAATTTCTTATCCAGAGAGGTGGAGGGACTGGCCCTATGAAACCTCAGCAACAGGTCTACAAAGACACTGTGCTAATTCCAGGGGGTGAAACCTTGATAGATAAGACCGTACGTGTTTATTTGTCAGTAACGCACTCTTTTTTAGAGTGCGTTTTCGTTTTTTCTGGATGCAAGATTAAGGAGAGTAAGAATGGATAACAAAAGGAAGCATGATTTTCAAAGGCAAATGCAAGCACGGCATATAATAATGCTATCGCTTGGCGGGGTGATTGGAACTGGTTTATTCTTAAGTTCGGGTTATACGATTCAACAGGCTGGTCCGTTCGGAACCATCCTTTCGTATCTGATTGGTGCATTAGTGGTTTATCTAGTCATGCTATGTCTAGGTGAACTATCAGTGCATATGCCCGAGACTGGTGCGTTTCATAGTTACGCAACCAAATACATCGGACCAGGGACAGGGTATACAGTAGCCTGGTTGTATTGGCTAACCTGGACTGTTGCACTAGGTTCGGAATTCACGGCTGCAGGATTGTTGATGCAGCGATGGTTTCCATCAATCAGTGTCTGGGTATGGAGTGCTCTATTTGCCATTTTGGTTTTGGCATTAAATGCGTGGACCGTTAAGTTTTTCGCTGAATCCGAATTCTGGTTTGCGTCTATAAAGGTATTTGCTATTGTAATATTCATTATTCTGGGAGCTGCGGCAATGATAGGTTTCATTCCAATGATTAACGCACAATCAGCTCCGTTATTTTCCAATGTTACAAGTGCAGGTTTATTTCCAAATGGTGCTTTTGCCATTCTAATGACGATGCTCGCGGTGAATTTTGCATTTTCTGGAACTGAATTAATCGGAGTTGCAGCTGGAGAAACTGTGAATCCGAAAAAAACGATTCCAAAGGCAATCCGTATGACATTATGGAGATTGATTATCTTTTTTGTCGGTACCATCGTTGTTTTATCCGCATTATTGCCTGTTTCGGATGCAAGCGTATTAGAGAGCCCCTTTGTTGCCGTTCTAGAACGAATTGGAGTGCCATATGCAGCGGATATTATGAACTTTGTTATATTAACTGCCATTTTGTCCGCTGCGAACTCAGGACTATATGCCTCATCCAGGATGCTTTGGTCACTTGCAGATAAGAAAACTATTTCACCAATATTTGCAAAATTGACAAAACGGGGTGTTCCCTTAAATGCAGTCCTTTTCAGTATGCTGGGCGGTGTTTTAGCACTTTTCTCGAGTATTATTGCGCCGGATACTGTATATATAGTGCTTGTATCCATTTCTGGACTAGCCGTGGTTATAGTTTGGATGAGTATTAGCGCGTCACAGTTTCTATTTCGCAGACGATATATAAACGAAGGAAACTCAGTTAATGATTTGGCTTATCATACACCATTATATCCATTCGTACCAATCGTTTCATTTATGCTATGTCTTGCTTCTTGCATAGGAATTGCATTTGATCCTACACAAAGAATAGCACTATATTGTGGCATTCCGTTTATTTTGTTTTGCTATGGAAGTTATTATCTGACACAAACCATAAAGAAAAGAGGAGTAGACCATGAAAAATAAAATTAACCCAATTGAAGCAATTTTACAAGGTCATTCAGTTATGATTTTGGACGGAGCTTTAGCTACAGAGCTTGAAAGTCATGGGTGTGATTTGGACGATCCCCTGTGGTCTGCACGAGTATTACTTGAAAATCCAGAAGTGATTTACCAGGTGCACTCTGACTACTTTCGAGCTGGTGCTGACTGTGCGATAACGGCAAGCTATCAAGCAACGGTTGAAGGTTTCGCCCTCCGCGGAATACAAGAAAAAGAGGCATTGGATCTAATCAGGAAAACGGTTTTACTAGCAAGAAAAGCAAGAGATGACTTTTGGAAGGAAGAATATCAAACGATTAGACCTAAGCCATTGGTTGCTGCATCAGTTGGACCTTATGGGGCTTATCTTGCAGATGGTTCAGAGTATGTTGGGAATTATGGTGTTTCAGATGAAACTTTGGAGGCATTTCATCGCTCACGAATATCAGCTTTGATTGAAGCAGGAGCTGACATTTTAGCATTTGAAACGATTCCTTCCCTGCAAGAAGCAAAAGTATTACATTCATTATTGAAAGATTATCCAGAAGTTTATGCTTGGCTGTCTTTTTCTTTGAAAAATGAAAAAGCGATAAGTGACGGCACATTGCTGGAGGAGTGTGCCAGATTGTTTGGGGACAGTGAGCAAATTGCCGCAATTGGCATCAACTGTGCGCCTGTATCAGTTATCACGGAAGCCATACAGGTGTTGCGTGCAAACACGCATAAACCAATTATCGTTTATCCGAATTCCGGTGAATCATATAATCCAGAAACTAAAACATGGCATGGTCCAGAATCATGTAATAGGCTCGATGTGAAATCTGAAGATTGGCACCATGCGGGGGCAAATATAATTGGAGGATGTTGCAGAACCGCTCCACATCATATTGCTGGCATTTCAAGAAAGTGGCGACCTTCCGTGGTAACGTTCTCCTAGCATTTTTTGTTATCAAAAATATTGTTATTAAATATGTAAGTAGTCGGGAAACCTATAAACAAAAAGAACAGGAATCTGGCGGTTCCTGTTCTTTTTGAGCTCTTTATTCAGATTCGAGTAATTTGAAAGGATTGAATTATTAATTTCTTGGCACTTCAGAAATAAGTCGCACAAGATCAGCTGAAAATTACAGGTAAACCAACCCTTTTGCAAAAACTGTAAAAAGAGAAATTAAATCATATTTTTTTCGTGCTTGGGAAAACTAGACAAACAATGAATGGAAAGGAGAGAATGAGTTATGAGTCGTGGTAAAAATTTTAATCATAAAGAAAAAGGACATCCAGGAAATTTACCCAATAATAGAATTAGCGAAGAGAAGGAACACAGCCGCCAGTATGAACAGATTGAGGATATTGTCACTCATGAAGCTTTCAAGAATAGGGAAAAAGAAGATGAAATGCCTTAAAATATGGAAATGCAGCATATCTGTTGAGACATTATATTGAGGAATTTTCCATTTCTTTAAGGATTCCAATAATAGAAGCACATGAATTAAGACATAACGCTCACTTCATGTTGCTTCTTTTTTGATATTAATTCACCGGGGGAAACCATGATCTTTTCCATGTTTTTTCTTTCATTGCAAATAAAGAGGGAAAATGAATAAGTCTAAAGAGGACAACAGAAAATGAAAATGGATGGGATTTTTTAAAAAAACCGACTATCTTCTATATATTAGTTAATGAAATTTAAATTTCAAACACGGAAATAATTACGTGCAACCGTCAAAATGGGCGAACCGACTATCCTAATTGATGAAAGCCGCGGTATATTACAGTTATAATGAACATGTCAGGCAGTATAAGAACCTGCTGAAGAAGTACGGTTCTTTTACCAAATACCAGTTTAAACTCAATGTCTGCCTATGTTTCATTTTGTTTATCGCGATTTATTTCCACTTCCCGTTTAGCTCTAATAAAAGCGATAAATTGAATCGTTTCCTCTTCAGAAAGGGAAATTCCATCTACAGCTAGCTTCATATCTGGTAAATCCGTTAATTCCATGACTTGAGGCGACTCATTATCCATATCCTTAGATTGATAATCTACTCGACCCAGAATGTAATCAGTTGAGGTATCATATAAGCCTGCCAATAAATTAATCGTTTCTAATGAAGGGCGGCGGTGGCCCGATTCGTAACCGGCATAGGTACTTTTGGCGATTCCGAGCCTGTCAGCGGTATATTGCAAAGACCATCTTTTGGACTTCCTTAATGTAGTCAATCTATTTAAAATCATTATTATTACTCTCCTTTTATATAAATCCATTATAACATCATATTGAAAAAAGTGTACGCGTAATGAATAACTTTCGCTTGATTTCACTATGAAACATGACTATAATTACATGTGTTGTACGCGTTACATGAACATTTACAGCGGAAACATCCTTTTCTGAGATATTAGAATGATAGTGAAACAGGGAGGCTTATTAGGGGGTAGTATATTGGAAAAGTTAAAATCAAAAATGAAGAAGTTGATGTTGCTTACTACAGGTGGTACAATTGCATCGTTAGAAGGAAAAAATGGACTTGTTCCAGAAATGAAAGCTGACGAAATTTTAGGCCACCTACCGGGATTGGATTTACTATGTCAGATTGATAGTAAGCCTTTGATGAATATTGATAGTACAAATATGCAGCCGGAAGATTGGACAGAAATGGCACAATCCATCCATAAGCACTACCATGATTACGATGGCTTTGTGATAACCCATGGAACAGATACAATGGCTTACACTTCTGCTGCGCTCTCATATATGTTACAAGATTTAGGGAAACCAATCGTCATTACTGGTTCTCAGGTCCCGATTGCCTTTAAAAAGACAGATGCCAAAAGGAATATCTCTGATGCGATCCGGTTTGCTTGTGAAGATATTGGAGGAGTATATGTTGTTTTTGATGGCAGAGTCATTCAGGGTACGAGGGCCATTAAATTGAGAACGAAAAGCTATGATTCGTTTGAAAGTATTAACTATCCTTATATTGCGACCATATTCAAAGATAAAATTGAGTATCTAAAGCCAGTTCATTCACGAAAGAATAAGGAAGCTAAGTTGGATGCTTCCCTATGTACTGATGTTGCTTTAGTCAAGCTGCATCCCGGTATTAAGCCTGAATTCTTTGATTTCCTGAAAAATCAATGTCGGGGAATCGTAATTGAAAGTTATGGAAGCGGTGGTATTCCATTTCAAGGAAGAAACATTTTAGAGAAATTGAATGAGTTAGTACAATGTGGAATATCCGTTGTCATTACTACCCAATGCTTAGAAGAAGGGGAAGATATGGATATTTACGAAGTGGGACGAAAAGTGAACAAGAATGTCATCATTCGTTCCAGGAATATGAATACAGAAGCCATCGTTCCTAAGTTGATGTGGATATTAGCGAAGACGCAGGATCCTAAAAAAGTGAAGGAAATGATGGAAACACCGATTGCAGAGGACATTACATTCTAGAACAAACAAAGGGGCAAGAGGAAATGTTGATAGAAGAGAAAACATACCGAATCGAGAAAGACTTTCTTGGGGAAAAGGAAATTCCAGCAGATGTTTATTATGGTATACAAACTTTACGCGCAGTGGAAAATTTTCCGATTACCGGTTACAAAGTCAATGAAGAAATGATTCGTGCACTGGCCATGATTAAAAAAGCGGCCGCTTTAGCGAATATGGATACCAAACGATTATATGATGGTATTGGAAGCGCTATCGTCAAAGCTTCTGAAGAAGTGATCGATGGAAAGTGGCATGAATATTTCATCGTTGACCCAATTCAAGGCGGTGCGGGGACATCGATGAATATGAATATTAATGAAATCGTTGCCAACCGTGCGTTAGAACTTATGGGACACAATAAAGGTGATTATGTACATGTTAGCCCAAATAGCCATGTTAACATGTCTCAATCAACCAATGACGTATTCCCAACTGCCATTCATTTATCAACATTGCGTCTTTTGGAGCAATTGTTACAAACAATGACCAAGATGAGTACGGTTTTAAAGAAAAAAGCAAAACAATTTGATCATGTTATCAAAATGGGACGCACACATCTTCAGGACGCAGTGCCGATTCGCCTTGGTCAAGAATTCGAGGCTTACAGTCGCGTTTTGGATCGGGATATAAAAAGAATAAGTCAATCACGTCAACATTTATATGAAGTGAATATGGGAGCAACAGCAGTGGGAACGGGATTGAACGCAGATCCGCGTTACATTGAAAACGTTGTTACATATTTAGCTGAAATCAGTAACTTGCCGCTTGTAGGAGCAGAACATTTAGTAGATGCAACCCAAAATACGGATGCATACACTGAGGTATCAGCTTCATTGAAAGTATGTATGATGAATATGTCTAAAATTGCAAATGATTTACGTTTGATGGCTTCAGGACCGAGAGCGGGATTAGGAGAAATCACACTTCCAGCCCGTCAACCAGGTTCATCCATCATGCCAGGTAAAGTAAATCCAGTCATGCCAGAATTAATTAATCAAGTCGCTTTCCAAGTAATCGGGAACGATAATACGATTTGCTTAGCATCAGAAGCGGGACAACTAGAGTTGAACGTAATGGAACCAGTGCTTGTATTCAATTTGTTGCAATCAATCAGCATTATGAACAATGCTTTCAATGTCTTTACAGATTATTGCTTGGAAGGCATTGAGGCTAATGAGCAGCATTTAAAAGATTATGTCGAACAAAGCGTCGGAGTGATTACAGCAGTCAATCCGCACCTTGGGTACGAAGTGGTTTCACGTATTGCCCGTGAAGCGATATTGAAAGGGAAATCAGTTCGCGAACTTTGTTTACAATATGATGTGTTGACAGAAGAAGAATTGGATCTGATTCTAAATCCTTATGAGATGACAAAACCCGGAATAGCGGGGGCTTCTCTTTTTGATCGGCAATAACCAGTATCTTGGTAGAAAATATGAATCTATATGATTTTTGATATAATGACCATGCCTTTAGGACCGTTGGTATAAAGGCATGGTCATTTTTTATATGCATTTCAATAAGGTATGTCAAACAAACGTCCGTCAACTTCTTTTTGTCATAGATAACTTAATATTCAGTTATTGCGAGCATCAATCTAATCATGAATCGGTTTAACTGACAGTAGAAAACCCATCCCCCTTAGAATATATCCAGGGGGATGGGGAAACTTGAGCTCAATAATATGCCTGTATTAGCCCTTTACCACTTCCTGTCCTCGAACATTCCAAGTACATGCAAAGACCACTACTGCCAATACACAAGAAATCGTAATTAGAATTTTGTTCAAGATTCTAATCGTACCGTTCTATTCAGTATTGTTCAGCCATACATTACAAAGATGTAAATAGAATGATTAAGGGGGAACTGCTTTGTCAGAAGGTGTGCATAGTATCATATTACCTGTTTCCAAAAAAACGGTATGGGGTTTTGTAAGTAGCATAGATCGTTGGGCACCTCTAGTCCCAGGATATATCAATCATGAGATGTTAAATGAGCGGACACTTATTTGGGAGTTTAAAAGCGATTTGGGATTAATGAAGAAGAAAATTAAACTGGAAGTGAATATATTGGAATGGATTGAACCAGATAAGGTAACATTTAAGCTTAAGGGATTAAATGAAAAATTTGATGGCCATGGCTATTTTTTAGCAGAAGAGTGCGGAATTGGACAGACTAAAATGACTGGCTGCCTGGCGATTACGGCAAAAGGCGCTAAAGCCCCTATCGTCAATGTTTTGTTAAAAACCTACGTTCCCCAAATGACAATCGAGTTTTCTGAGGCAGTTGCTCAAAGTCTCCTTGTACAAAAATAGGAATTACATATTGGAGTTTTATTGGATATTGGCACTTGACAATTATACCTAAGTGGTATGTATTATAAATTGTAAGATTTTTATCAAACCTTCATTTCGTCTGAAAGGGTTTTATGATGGATGTCTGGATAGGATTCATAAGTAATAGGCAGGGTAGGAGGCCTCACATGGAGTACGATAAGCAGGTTAAAAATAGAGTGAAGCGAATTGAAGGACAGCTTCGCGGGATTTTGAAAATGATGGAGGATAATAAAGATTGCAGGGATGTAGTAACTCAGTTATCTGCAACCAGATCTGCAATCGATCGGACGATCGGGGTAATAGTAAGTTCCAATCTTGTTGAATGCGTCCGGGAGGCTAATGAATCCGGGGAAAAGAATCCCGAAGAGCTAGTGAAAGAAGCTGTGAATTTATTAGTGAAAAGCCGGTAAGCAATTATTTTTTTGTTAAATTGGAATTTTTAAAACAAATATTATTAGACTGCCTGGCCAATCTGAGAAATTTTAGTGTCAGGGGTGGATGGATTTTTTAAAATGGACCTCTACAAGAAGAGGTCCATTTTTGTGAATTCTCTGTTTTCATTTCTGATAAGCAAATCCTTTGATATAAAGAATTTGCATGGTATCCTTAAAGGGATAAAAATTTAGTGAG
Organism: Peribacillus sp. AS_2; assembly: GCF_026891895.1. Lineage (NCBI taxonomy): Bacteria > Bacillati > Bacillota > Bacilli > Caryophanales > Bacillaceae > Peribacillus > Peribacillus sp. AS_2. The sequence continues at coordinate 96,107 of NZ_JAPTGA010000015.1, read as the reverse complement.
GGTATGCTATGGAATTTACGCATGTTACATCGGTTTTGCTCGGCCTCGTCATCATTCTAAATATTTTATTTGCAACGATTGTCATATTTTTTGAAAGAAGGGAAGCGAGCACGACCTGGGCTTGGTTATTGGTATTATATTTTTTGCCTGTAGTCGGTTTTATTTTATACCTGCTTTTTGGAACAAGTTTAAGGCATGCACACTTATTCCAATGGGAGGATAAGAAGAGGATCGGGATCGAAGAAATCATTGATAAACAGATGGAAGAGCTTTCAACGAATCATTTTCCTTTTCGAAATGCTTCTTCGAGTAATTATCGTGATTTGATTTATATGCATCTCCGAAAAAATGATGCCGTACTTACTGAAGATAATAAAGTCGATATTTTTACGGAAGGGAAAAATAAGTTTGACCAGCTTTTTAAAGATATCGAAGCGGCCGAAAACCATATACATATACAATATTACATCATTCAAAGGGACGGCCTGGGTAAACGATTCATTGAAGCTTTGACTAAAAAAGCGAATGAAGGCGTCAAAGTCCGGCTGCTTTATGACGAATTGGGATCTAGAGGGATGACTAAACGTTTCTTCAGGGAATTTAGGCAGGCTGGAGGACGAGTGGAGGCATTTTTTCCATCCAAATTAAAATTTATAAATTTACGACTGAATTTCCGTAACCATCGAAAGCTCGTCATCATAGATGGAAAAGTAGGATATGTTGGAGGCTTTAATGTTGGTGATGAATATTTAGGGCTTAATCCAAAATTCGGTTATTGGCGTGATACACACCTTCGTATAGAGGGTTCGGCTGTCAAGGCCATTCAAACTCGGTTTATCCTGGATTGGAATCAGGCATCAAAGCATCATGATATAACTTATCAGCCTCATTATTTCCCTATTGTAGAGACTCAAGGAAATATTGATTTGCAAATAGTGACAAGTGGGCCGGATTCGGAATGGGAACAAATTAAAAATGGCTATATTAAATTAATTTCATCAGCAAAGAAATCGATTCTCATTCAAACACCTTACTTCATACCGGATGCCAGTTTATTGGATGCACTCAGGATTGCCAGCTTATCAGGGGTAGATGTGAAAATCATGATTCCGAATAAACCTGATCATCTTTTTGTTTATTGGGCAACGACTTTCAATGCAGGGCAGTTATTAAGAGCGGGTGCTAAGGTATACATCTATGATAACGGCTTTATTCATGCGAAGATGATCGTGGTGGACGAAGAGGTCTCCTCGGTGGGGACAGCAAACATTGATGTCCGTAGTTTTAAATTGAACTTTGAAGTCAATGCCTTCATTTATGATGAAGGCATGGCCGAAACACTGACCAGGATTTTTTATAAGGATATCGATGTATGCAGGCAGCTTACAATTGAAGAATTTGAAAAGCGATCAAAGTGGATTCGTTTTAAAGAGTCCATTGCAAGGCTGGTATCACCGATATTATAATATTTTAAATAAACGAACCATTACAACATGGTCTGTTCAGACTGTAGACAAATTCGAAAAATCGAGTTTGCCTGCAGTTTTTATAGTACGGAGCTTGACTTCAGAAATCCATTCCATTTCAGTTGTAGACCATTGTTATTCATTGAGTTTGCAAAATCGTTGACTTCCTCTCCAGGCACTCGCTTTCCGCTGCGGGGTCTCCCTTGGACGCGCTCTTCCCGCAGGAGTCTTGCACACCACTCCAATCAACTTTGCTTTATTTTTAGATTGAACTTCTTTTGTCTCAAAGTCAATGATTGAGGCTTCCTGCATTTTTAGTCTTATCCTAAAATCACGATATGTGGTGAGACCATTCCGAACTCGTTTTGGTACAATAGTTTATATCTAGAAAAGGGGGAAAGGCTGTGAAAACGTTTATAATCACAGGAGCTTCAAAAGGTTTAGGTGCTGCAATTGCAAAAGGGTGTTTGCAGACAAGTGATCATTGCATTTTAGTTTCCCGTACGGCCCATCCTGAAATGCAGCGGATTGCTGACGGTTCCGGGACGAAACTTACATTTATTTCTCAGGACTTGAATGAAACTGAAAAGTTGCCTTCCTTAGTCAATGAGATTCTTACTGAAGTCGATGATACAAGTGATATTTATTTCATTAATAATGCAGGTGTCATTGAACCTATTAAGCCGGTAGGAAACCTTGGTATAGTAAATTTGGAAACGAGCATGCGGGTGAATTTCATGGCACCCATCGTATTGGCTGATGAATTCGTTAAACAGACAAAGGACTGGAACAGAAAGAAGGTATTGGTCAACATATCTTCAGGAGCGGCAAAAAATCCATATCATGGCTGGGCAGCCTATTGCAGTACTAAGGCGGGGCTGGAAATGTTTACACGGGTTGCAGGGTTGGAACAGGATAAAACGTCTTTTCCTACGTCTCTCATTTCTTTTTCACCAGGGGTAATGGATACGGAGATGCAAGGGACAATCCGATCAGCAGACGAACGGGACTTTGCCGATCGAGACAAATTTCATGAATATAAAGAGAAGGGCATATTAAGAAGCCCTGAATTTGTAGCAGATAAACTTTTGCAGCTGCTTGAAGCAGAAGATTTGGAAAATGGGAAGTTCTACGACATTAAGAATTTACTTTGATGTATAGGAGAATATGGCTTATAGCTTGGGGGTGTCCTTTGGACAGCCTTTTTTTTTGTGAACCTTTTATTCCATTAAAAAAAGACTAAAAACCAGAATATCATCATTAGGAAATGTGATAATTCGTTCTAACCAATTACCTGAATAACATAAACTTTTTTGGAGGGAGTTTGGAGGGTTTTGAATGACGATCATTATTGTGAAAAAAGGTGACAGCCTTTGGGAAATTGCCTCGAAAAATAAAGTTGCCCCATCGAGGATAATTGAAGTCAACGGATTGGAATCAACAACTTTGGTTCCTGGTCTGGCATTGTATATACCTAATGAAAAAGCGGTGAATCGAAGGTATCTAATTAAAAGTCAGGATACCCTTACTAAAATCGGCAGTCGTTTTGGTACGAGTGCAGCGGCAATCAAGGAGGCAAACCCAGGAATCTCTGAAAACTCGCTAAAAGTCGGTACGGAAATTTTGATACCGTCTCCTTACAAAAATCAATTGATTACGCTGGGTTTTGCCTTCCCGACTTCAGGTGGAGTCGTATTTGAAACACTTGAGCAGAATGGTGATAAATTATCCTATTTAGCCATTGTCGCTTATTCGTTTACAAGGGAAGGAAATGCGTACGTTGATGGAGATGATCTCCCGCTTATCGCGAAATGCGAACAGACAGGGGTGAAGCCGCTACTGATGATCCGAAACTTTCAAGATGGTGATTTTGACGCTGATTTGGCTGGTGATGTCCTTGCCAGTTCAGTATACAGAGCGAATTTAATCAATAGTATGCTGACTTTCGTTAGGGAGAAAGGCTATGGGGGAGTCAGCATGGACATCGAATTCATCCCACCTGCCAGGCGTTCCGATTATGTGCTTTTTTTAAAAGAATTAAAGGAGGGGTTGAACGAACTGATCCTGCATGTGAACGTACATGCAAAAACAGCGGATAATCCTGATAATCGAATTGTAGGCGGGCATGATTATCGGGGGATCGGAGAGGCAGCTGACCTTGTTGCCGTGATGACCATTGACTATGGGTATCCGACTGGACCGCCTGAACCCATTTCCCCACTTTGGTGGATGGGAGAGGTTCTTCGTTATGCTTTGTTGAATATTCCTGAATATAAACTGCAGTCGGCATTTCCTATGTATGGATACGATTGGATAGTACCGAGCCACGAGACGAAAGCTTTATCAGCTCAAAATGCCCAAAACCTTGCCATTGCAACTGGTGCTGAAATAACTTTTGACACCTCAGCTGCTTCACCTTCCTATTCCTACCGAAGAGAGAATTCGAATCATGTCGTGTGGTTTGAAGATATACGATCGATAAGTGCAAAATATGAACTGATTGATGCATATGAACTGATAGGAGCAACTTATTGGCAGATCGGTTTGGAATTCCCGCAGAATTGGGAGTTTATAAATAATAATATCTGGATTATCAAATAGAATGAATGGGTGCAGGCGGTTTATATATTTACTTCCCTGTTTGGTTGTACGGCTTTTAACTGAGGCAAGCCAATCATACCGAGCAAGATTTTAAAGAGAGGCAATATTGTTAGACGGGTCTTGAAACGATAAAAAAGGTGCCATGGAAAACCAAGGCTCCTTTTTTTCGTGAAACGAAATCATTTAGGAAGATTAGATGACTCACTTGACAGCAATTGATCACATTGCTTCCCTATTAAGTCGTTCCTTTTAAAAGTTGCATAAAGAAAGGCAAGGAATATCAGCGTGGAGGAAAATTGGAACGTTGTTTTGACACTGTATGTTTCCGTTATAAAGCCTAATAGTAAGACAGAGCCGGCAAATGTAAGATTGATGACCGCTCCCCAAACGGCATGAATTTTTGCAAGAGTCTTTTCCGTAGCATGGTCTTGGAATAGCTTGGTATAGATCACTTCCCGGATTTGTTCTGGGAGCCCGTACAGGCATGCCAGCAGCAAAGCTAAAGCAGGAATACTGGTAGTTCCAAAAAGCAGGATCAGCAGTGAACTGAGAAATAGCCCGAAAGTGATGAAGAATCCTATATATTTTTCTAGTAACTTGGCAAAACGGATGACGATCAATCCACTGAAAATCATGCCGACAAAGTAGCTTGTGTTAATGTACCCCCACCATTCCTCACCCAGTTGCAGGTTCTGTTCTACATATATATAGATAACGGCAGCCACCCACACGCTTGAAGCTAAAGTGGTTATGAAATCAATGGAAATGAGGGTACGGATAGTTGGGATTTGACGAATCGCAACCCATCCGGATTTAATCGAATCCCAGTTTGACGGAGCAACAGGGTCCGTCGCTTGTTCAGGGACTTTGATTCTCCCTGTATAGATCGTTGAAACGGCATAAAGCATGACCGTAAGCCAAATGATGAAACTGCTGTTGGTACTTATCAATAAGACGGAACCTAGTGGCCATCCTGCTACAAAGATGGTCTGGGTGATCACATTCAAGAAACCATTCGCTTTCATCCGCTCTACTTTTGGAACTAATTGAGGAACCAAAGCTGCGCTAACCGGGGCAGCGACTCCGTCCAATAATGAAATCAAAGCAATGAAGAAAATGACGGCAACGGAAAAACCATGATCGAAACTTATTATAAAGATTCCTAGGCAAACGAGTAAGATCGTTTTCCACCATTGAGATTGAACGATGATTCTTTTTAAAGGAAACCTGTCGATGACAAGGGGGGCAAGTAAACTGCTGATGAACCGAAAAATCGTTGTAATGAACGGGACAAACTTAAATAGAAGGCAGACCCCGTCAAATTATATAATAGTGAAATCAACCCGACTACATAAAAAATATCCCCTAGATTTGCAAATGCCTGACCAATCCAAAGGCATCGAAACGATGTGTTTTTCATGAATACCATCCTTTACGAAAATGAAGTTCATGGATATTTAGAATGGTTATTTTTTTACACTGGATTCACTCCTTAGATTCAATAGATTGCATGAGCCGGGTTGGCTTTTTTTATAAATGATTTTACCATAATATGAACGTGGGCGTTCTGAAATGCTTGCTCAATATGGAATATGGAATTATACTCCTTAATATATGTAAAAAAGGAGAAAAATTTGATGATTCGACGTTTTGCTTCATATTACCTGCCGCATAAGCGGTTATTCATTATTGATTTCTTCAGTGCAGTGGTCGTGGCTGTACTTGAACTTGCATTTCCGCTAGCTGTTCAGTGGTTTATTGATACACTGCTGCCTGGCGACGATTGGTCTGCCATAGTTTCGGTAAGTGCCGGTTTGTTCCTGCTTTATATCATTAGTACCTTCTTACAGTTCATAGTAGGGTACTGGGGCCATAAATTGGGTATAAATATCGAGACTGATATGCGTGAGGAATTATTTGAGCATGTGCAGAAACAATCTTTTCGTTTTTTTGATAACACGAAAACCGGCCATATCATGAGCCGCATAACCAATGATCTGTTCGATATTGGTGAACTTGCTCACCATGGTCCCGAAGATTTATTCATTGCTTTCATGACTTTTATAGGTGCATTTTGGATTATGTTGACAATCAATGTGAAACTGGCACTCGTATCGGTTTGTATTTTACCGTTTCTCGTGTTATTGATTGTCATAAGTAATTTAAAGATGAATAAAGCTTGGAAGAAAATGTATACAGAGGTTGCAGATGTAAATGCCCGTGTGGAAGATAGCGTCTCAGGAGTGAGGGTTGTACAATCCTTTACGAATGAAACATATGAAATGAAAAGATTTGCTACTAATAATCGCAGATTCCGTAAAGCGAAACTACTAGGTTATAAGGTTATGTCATTTAGTTTATCAGGCATTTACATGATGACGAGGTTCATGACCCTTGCCGTGTTGGTGATTGGAGCTTGGCTGACTTTTCATGGGCAGCTCTCTTATGGGGAACTGGTTGCATTCGTCTTATATGTTAACGTATTATTTAAGCCGATTGACAAAATCAGTGCGTTGATGGAACTCTATCCAAAAGGGATGGCCGGCTTTAAGCGTTTTACGGAACTACTGGATGTCGCGCCTGATGTAGAGGATAAAAAGGATGCAATTGAGATGACCACCCTCTTAGGGGATATTTCCTTTAAAGATGTTTCTTTTAACTATGAAGACAAAAAGCCGGTTTTAAAAGGAATTGATCTAACAATTAAAGCTGGTGAAACCATCGCTTTTGTCGGGCCTTCAGGGGCTGGGAAAACGACCATATGTTCATTGATCCCGCGTTTTTATGATGTTATGGCCGGTTCAATATCCATTGATGGAATTGATATTCGTGAAATGACGAAAAAGTCATTGCGCTCACAAATTGGCATAGTCCAGCAAGATGTATTCCTTTTCACAGGAACTGTAAAAGAGAACATTGCGTACGGAATGCTTGGAGCATCGGATGAACAAATTCAAGAAGCCGCAAGGAAAGCCCATTTGGAGACTTTCATTGAAGGACTTCCAGAAGGCTATGAAACTCAAATAGGTGAACGAGGCTTGAAATTATCGGGAGGACAAAAACAACGAATTGCAATAGCGAGGATGTTTTTGAAGAATCCGCCAATATTAATTCTCGATGAGGCAACCTCTGCACTAGATACGGAGACGGAAAGAATAATCCAGCAGGCTCTTACGGAACTAGCTGAAAACAGAACTACGTTAATCATCGCACACCGATTGGCAACCATTCGCAACGCTGACAAGATCGTGGTTGTTACGGAAGAAGGAATTGCTGAAGAAGGCGGTCACGATGACTTACTTAAGCAGGGGGGCATTTTTGCCAATCTGCATCAATTACAATTCCAAAAATGATAGAAAGCTATATGCCTAACAAGGACATATAGCTTTTTTAATAGAATGGAAACGAGTTCAATCAATATTGATTTGATAAAATTACATAATTTCCTATTAATATTTTCAATAAAAACATATTCCTATACAACTTAAGGTTCGGTAATGGTGCCTTATTAGTCGGTTATCATTCAAATTGAGTCGAAATCTAATAGGTTTGCCTATAACAATAGAATTGGCTGTGCATACAATAAGGGTAGACGGTGAGGCCATAAACCAGAAAAAAGTAAGGAGTGTAAATCGTGAAAGTAATGACTATTTTAGGGACTCGACCTGAAATTATCAGATTAAGTCTAATCATAAAGAAACTGGATCAATATGCCGATTCACATATTCTAGTGCACACTGGACAAAATTTCACCTCAACCTTAAGTGAAATATTCTTCCAACAGCTAAAGGTACGAACCCCTGATTATGTCTTGCTGAATCAACAGCAAACCCTCGGTGAACAGTTAGCAGCCATATATAAAAAATTAGAGACCATTTTTTTAAATGAAAAACCCGACAAAGTATTAGTGTTGGGGGATACAAACTCCGGACTCAGCTCCATCTTAGCAGAAAGAATGGGCATACCAGTCATTCATATGGAAGCAGGGAACCGTTGTTTTGACTTGGAAGTGCCTGAAGAAAAAAATCGTCGTATTATTGATGCTGTTTCAAGCTTTAATCTACCTTATACTCCTCAAAGTAAAGAGAATCTTTTGAATGAAGGTATCCCGAGCAAAAGAATATATTTATCGGGAAACCCCATTTACGAGGTCTTGAACCATTACGACAATGAAATCGAGCAAAGTTTAATCTTGGACAAAATGTGTTTGGATAAGGAAGATTATTTCCTCGTTACTATCCACCGTGCCGAAAATGTTGACCATGAAGAACGATTGCTGGAAATTATGAAGGGCATTAATTTGGTTGCCGAAACCTATCAAAAAAGAATCATATGCAGTTTACATCCCCGGACAAAATCCCGCATTGAACTCAGTCCCAAATTAGACGTGCATCCATTAATTGAATTTCATGAGCCATTTGGTTTCTTTGATTTTGTAAAGCTGGAAAAAAACGCTTTTTGTGTGCTGACCGATAGTGGAACCGTTCAGGAGGAATGTTGTTTGTTCCATGTACCGGCCGTTACGATACGAAAAACAACCGAAAGGCCAGAAACCATTGAGTCGGGCAGCAATATATTATCAGGAATTAACGCTAAACAAATCGTCAATTGTGTGAAGGTTATGGTTAACCAGCAAAAGAACTGGACTTTTCCAGTAGGCTACGACCATAAAAACGTTTCAGATAAAGTACTTAAAATAATACTGGGGGGCCATGAAATTGATTAAGAATCGAACAATCTTGGTAACAGGCGGTACAGGCTCATGGGGATATGAATTGGTTAGGCAGTTATTGGATTTTGAACCGCGTGAAATACGGATCTTTTCAAGAAATGAGTCCAATCAATTTACAATGAAGCAAGAGTTTGATAGTAATCCGAAATTAAATTTCATAATCGGGGATGTAAAAGAGAAGGAAGCTCTAGTGGAAGCATGCCAAGGTGTTGATTATATTTTTCATTTGGCTGCATTAAAGCATGTTCCTGTATGTGAAGATCAACCCATTGAAGCTTTAAAGACGAACGTGATTGGAACACAGAACGTAATAGATGCGGCCATAAGCTGTAATGTACATTCGGTTGTGAACATTTCTACAGACAAGGCATCGAATCCATCCAACTTTTATGGCCTTTCAAAGGCGATGGCAGAAAGATTGATCATCCACGCTAATACATTAAACACAAAAACAAGATTCGTCTGTATCCGAGGTGGGAATGTTTTAGGAACAAATGGAAGCGTCATCCATGTATTTAAAAAGCAGATTAAAGAAAAGGGGAAAATAGGCATAACCGACTTAAACATGACGAGATTCTTTTTAACAATTGAAGAAGCGATTAAATTGGTATTCAAGGCAACCTTTGAAAGCATTGGCGGAGAAATATTCGTAATGAAAATGCCTTCCTGTAAAATTATTGATCTTGCTCAAGTATTGATTGATTCGTCTGATGTGGAAAATGTTGAAGTGGATATACTAGGTATTAGGCCGGGAGAAAAATTGCACGAACTCCTCCTTTCTGAATACGAGAGTAAAACAACGATTACTTTTGATGAGGAGTACTTTGTTATTCTTCCTACAGTCCAATCAGAAGAAATAAAGGAACATTATTCACAATATAAACCTGTAAACTTATTGAACTACAATTCCAGCAAAGAATTGATGAGTAAAGACGAAATAAAAGATATATTACAAAAAGGCAGGTTTATTTAAATGAAGGTACTAATCCTTGGCGGAAAAGGGATGGCTGGACACGTAATAACAGCATATTTTCAAAAAAATCCACAGTATAAAGTGTTCTATACATCAAGGGACCCTGAAGATAAGGGAAGTATCTACCTAGATATTACTATCCCGACAAAGTTGGAGGAAATCATTGAATCTATAAAGCCGGATATTATTATTAACTGTATTGGTATATTAAATGACCATGCGGACAATAATCCGAAGCTGGCCTTTCAGGTAAATAGCTTATTGCCACATGAGCTGGTCAAATTAGCTGAACGGAACAATGGTAAATTAATTCATATAAGTACAGATTGCGTGTTTTCAGGAACGAAAGGCAATTATACGGAGGATGATATTCCTGACGGTACTTCTTTTTATGCTCAATCAAAACAACTGGGAGAAATCATTAGCGATAAACATTTAACTATTCGTACCTCCATAATAGGCCCAGAACTAAAAGAGGATGGAATTGGCTTATTTCTTTGGTTCATGAAGCAAAAGGGAGAAATAAAGGGGTACGAAAAAGTACTTTGGAATGGTGTAACAACGCTTGAATTAGCTAAAGCCATTGAAGCATTGATTGAGAATAACGTAACGGGCTTATATCATTTAGGTTCTGAGAATAAAATGGCAAAATATAATCTATTGAAATTAATCAAGGGGATCTTTAATAAAACAGATGTTGTGATTTTACCCGACTCAAATATCGTACTGGATCGGACAATAAAAAATACAAGGAACGATTTCTATTATCAGATTCCTAATTATGAACATATGCTGAAAGAATTGAAAAGCTGGATGGAAAAATAATGAGCCAAATGCCTAAATTGTTAATTACCGGGGCAAGCGGTTTCACCGGTCAGCATGCGTGTAATCACTTTGTAAAAGCAGGTTTTACTGTTACTGCTGTGTCTAGAAAGAGTTTCGAAAATGATCAAGTTCAGACAGAGCTTTGTGATCTAACAAACAAGGACCATGTAGGTAAATTAATAAAGAAAGTGAAACCCGATTATCTTCTTCATTTAGCAGGACAAAACCATGTTGGACAATCATGGATTGATCCTGTTTCTTCTCTGGAAGCGAATGCAATGTCAACCCTATATTTAATTGAAGCACTAAGGCAAGAAAATCCAGCCTGTAAAGTGGTTATAGTCGGTTCAGCTCTTCAATTTGACCCTCAAAAAATTACAACTCTAACACACCCTTATAGTTTAAGTAAAACTCTTCAAGTACTTATTGCCCAATCATGGGGAGTACTTTACAACATGAATATTGTAATTGCTAAACCCTCAAACTTGATAGGTCCCGGAATATCAACTGGTGTTTGTTCCATATTTGCAAAAAAAATAGTCGATATGGAAGAAAATAATGCAGAAAAAGTACTTGAAGTAAATAATCTGCAAGCAATAAGGGATTTCGTAGATGTAAGAGATGCGGTTAGGGCTTATGAAATTCTTTTAAGCCAGGGGAAAACAGGGGAAATCTATGATATTGCTTCTGGGGATAGCCACACTTTAGGAGAAGTGATCACCAGTTTTAGAGACTTAACAACGATTGACTTTGGTATAAAGTCTAAAGTAAATGATCAGGAAGAAGGCAGGGTTGAAATTTCACCAGTGGAAATCGTTAAATTAGGTTGGAAACCCGTTCTTTCATTGAAGTCGTCCTTAGAGGATATTCTTTATTTTTATCGTAATAACAAGTAAAAAGAGGATAAAAAATAAAAAATCTATAAAACCAGCAAAACCATTTTAAGGTTGCCTATCCAGATTACATTAATAAAAAAATCTAAATTTAGAATATGTAAGAACATATTAATGACAAAAAGGACGTGTAATTAAGTGTTCAATAAAAATGAAGTTTTAGATAAAATGTTAAAATATAGAGTGCCGTATTTCAACGAAGAGTTTCCTTTAATCCTTTTTTGGAGTCAAAAAAGTGGATGTACATCATTTGCAAAATGGTTTTTTTTTCAAATCGGACTCCTTGATGAAGCTATTCAATATAATCCGTGGATTCATCTTTACGAAGAAGAAGTATATAAAAATCAACCGAATTATAAAAAAGAACTGGTGAAAAGTCTTTTAATATCAAAAAAAAACACATTTAAGCTTGTTCGTGATCCATACAAAAGAGCTGTAAGCCAATTTCTAATCCTAGCCACTACCCAAGGGTTGGTGCAGTGGGAGAAGGAGTGGGAGAAAATTCGAGAATATTTTTATAACGACAAAAAAAGTAAAAAAGGTATTTCATTCAAGCAATTTTTATATTATATAAAAGACTACGATTCGATTGATGATCACTTTACTCCCCAATATATACAAGGTGAAGAGATTTTTGTAAAAAATTATATTTATTTAGAAACATTTGAAGCTCACATTTCGGAAATTGAAAAAAAATATGGGTTGAAAAAATCTAATCTAAATTTGATTACAAAATCAACACACCACCTTACTTCTTCAATGCTTTTAAATGGTAACTATTCTGATATGGAAATAACCAATGAAACATTCATAAGAGAAAGGAAATTTCCAACATATAAAAGTTTTTATGATGTAGAGGCAACTAATTTAGTCAATTTTATCTTCCATAAGGATTTCGAAGTTTATGGATATAAGAAAACAGGTAAAGTTTAAATTTTTATATAAGGATAACACTGTTATTTATATAAGGAGTGAATTATATTGTCTAATCATCATCCTTTGGTAAGCGTGGTGATACCTTTTTACAACTGCCAGTATGTTGCCCAGGCTATTGAAAGCGTATTAAGGCAAACATATCCACATGTTGAACTAATTGTTGTAAATGATGGATCGAATAAGTATCAGGATTTAATTACACCTTATCTATCTAAGATTACCTATATAGAGCAAACAAATAAAGGAGTGGCTGCCGCTTTAAATCATGGACTCAAAAGGGCAAAGGGGGAATACTTGGTTTGGCTTAGCTCAGATGATTTAATGGATGATCATAAAATTGAGTTACAACTTAGTTTCATGAAAAATGTTAACTCTTTTCTAAGCTTTACGAACTTTAATTTAATTAACGAAAATAATGATATTACTAGTTATAATGTAGGGATAAATTTCAAAACGGAATTAGAGATACTCCAAGCGTTATATAAATTTAATCCTATTAATGGATGCACTGTTATGATGTCAAGAAAGGTAATCGAAAAAATAGGTTACTTTAATGAACAACTAAAATACGCACAAGATTATGAATATTGGGTAAGGGTATCACTTCATTTTCCAATTAATTATTTTCATATAACTTTGACTAACTACAGAGTTCATCAATTAATGGGTTCTATCCTTCATAATAATGATCAAATGACTGAGTTTTACTCAATCAGAGAAAAATATAGGGGAAAAATTAATGGATTAATTTCCAAAAAAAGAGCTGAGAGCAATGCTTAACCGACCATATACTTTTAAGGGCAATGAATTTATTGGGATACAATATTTGTTTGAAAATACAGCCAACAATTTTACCTATGAATGTATAGTTCTACCTGGGAAATACAAAAAGGATATTTCGTCTGCTTATATTGTTACTCCTACTTGCAGCACCGAGGAAAATACTGCTGGTGTAGGTATTTCAATCAACGGGCATGAGATACGTGTTTTTGAACACAGTATGAATAGACTTAATACTGTTATCCTCGCACATTATAATAATTCCAATTGGATTGAGCTGGTTCTTGTTTATTCAAATAAAATTCCCTCTTTATTTATCAATGGAAAACTGATTGCTGTTGGTAATAGAAGCCCATTTAATAAAGTATATCCTTCAGGTGTTTTGGGTGGAAATGAAAAAGGAGAATGTTATACAGGTGAGATAAGGTCTGTTAAACTTTGGAATAAAAGTTTAAGCGTAGAACATGTGGCCCTGTTAAAGGAAAAGGCTTATGAGAACAATGAGCACCTTACCTGGGCCCATGACTTTTTAGATGGGGTCATATACAAAAACGGTAAGAAACTTAATGCTAAAGTAAGTGTCATAATGCCAACTTATAACAAATTTCCAGATATACTTATGACCCTTCATTCATTAGAATGTCAGAATTTTGATAAGAACGAGTTTGAAGTAATTATTGTAGACGACGGATCTGGGGACAAAACCCCAACAATATTTAAAGAAAATTCTTTTTCATTTAACTTAAAATATATTCGTTCAAATCATAATATTGGAAGGCCAAACATGAGGAATTTGGGAATCCAGAGTGCAAGTGGAAGTATTATTATATTTTTGGATGCTGAAATATTAGTAAATCCAGACTTTATTCTTCAACATTATTCTGCACATATGAAGAAGGAAAAAATAGTTGTATGCGGAAGTATGGTTCTCAGAGGGGTTTTTACTAAATACCATCCTGAATTTAATGATGATCAGTTAGCCCAGCTTAACTCGATAATACGCAAACAATCTACACTTTCATTAAAAGTTAGGAATAATATTCATAAAAGAAAACCGGTTAACTTATTATGTGAAAAAGACATTTATGACCAAAACTTTATGAAATTATCTTTTGAGAAGCCTCATGTGAAAATTTATAAAGAAACTCTTTTTTGCCACTATGGAAATGAACTTGATGGATTTCACTTTCCATGGATTCTGTTTTGTACTGGCAATGTCTCGGTTAAAACAAAAGGAATTATTGAAGTAGGTCTATTTGAAGAGTACCCTGGATACGGTTGGGATGATCATGAAATGGGTTATCGATTATATAAAAGAGGATACAGTTTCCTTAACCATACTGGTCTAATTTCATATCACCAAGAACATCCCATTGCTCAATCAAATCCTCAAGATGCTTTGCAAAATTTTGTACGAGTGTTTAAAAAATATCCTGAAATACAGATGAGAGTATTTGCACTCCACTTCTTAGGAATATCATTGTATAATATTAATTTAGTCTATGAATCTTATCGGGAATTTTTGAGTTTATTTCCACTTGAGTACCAAGTCGTTAAGGATGCTTTTTATTTTATGCTTGAATCTCTAGCTTCAAGGCTTTGGACTGGAAAAAAATTAACGAATCTCCTAGAAGGATTTCCTGTAGGTACAGAGAAAGTAAAATTTCAGTTAGATGAACTATTAAAAATACCACAACTTCATTCATTTGTTTCTTACTTTAAATATATGATGAATTTATAATTTAAGCCGGGACAATTATGGTCATGTTGTTCCGGCTTGTGTGTTTACCCTTTATGGTATATTCATTCACTTTCAAGCATTTTGATAAACTGCTGACTATATTTATCTGGACTAAAATGGACTTTTACATGGTTAAGAGCTGCTGAAATTATATGTTCTCTCAATTGTACATTCTCAATTAACTCTTTAGCCTCCTTTACAGCTTCCATGGTATTCCCTAGAGAGTAATACTTACCAGTTTGATTATGAATGATTGAATTTTTTACACCATCAGAATCTGTACTAAGTACAGGGCATCGGCAACTCATTGCTTCTACTATTGCATAACCAAATCCCTCTACTTTTGACGTAGAACATAGAAAGCCACCTGAGTCCCCAATAATTGAATAGTATTCAGCCATTTTGTCATTAGGGATATTCGAATAGATGGAAAGACTTTTTTCTAAATTTAAGCGTTTTATTAACTGTTGAAATCTTTGTCTTTCAATAGGGTTAGATAACGAATTGTCTTCAAACATATATAATTTTATATTTGAATTATATCCATTAATAAGATTGTAACCTATATCAAGAAATTCTCTCCAATTTTTATTATCTTCAATACGACCTATCCAAGCGAGAATTAAATGATTTCTTCTTTGTGTGAGTTTATAAGAGAATTTGCTCATATCAAAACAATTATTAAAGATGAACTTTGGAAACGGAAGAGAAAAATCATCTAGTATTTGCATAATGTGAGGGGTTTTAGAACTTAATATCCCATCGCCAAAAGCAGTAACTAATGGTATTGCCTTTTTTAGTTCTGATCTCGCTATGGTTTGAGACCCAAGCCCTTGAATTTCTAATATTATCTTGCCTTTATAGCCTAGTTTTCTAAACCTAGGAAGCCCGCTATAATCAGAAGTTATAATAATTGCACTATAATTTCCTTCTTTTAGGATTATTTTTATTTCATTATCATTATTTGTAATAAATGTTGGTCCATCATGATTATTTACTAATTCCCTCTGCTTACTGTAATAAAGAAAGTGACAATGGATATTTTTCTTTTTAAGTGCAGCACTTCTATGGCGATTTAAGGTTTCCACTCCACCGCTCGGAATAAAATAAACAAATAGTATGTTCATATTCTCCTCCCTAGAAATATAACTGATCTTTTATTGAGAATACATAAATCCTGAGCCATAAGAAACAGCTAAGAAATCGTTTATAAGAAAATGAATAAGTATATTAGGTATTGATTTTCCTTTTTTTATTTACGTGAACATTCAATATGTTAAGTTTGATTCATTGTTTATTAGTATGCTAATCAAGAGGATTATATACAATTTTCTCCTCCTGGAAATACTTAAGTACCTTGTCTAAATGTTTTAAATATATATAATAAAATTGTAATTACTACATATATTCTTATCCCCACTTTAAATAGTAAAGAAAAGTATAACGAATGTATAAAAAATCAGTCTAACCAATACTAAAGTACTGGTTAGCGAATTTCGGAAGACAAAGGATTTTGAATAAATTTTCAATAGTCTAAACACAAGGGAAAATGAACTGCTTTATAGAAATTTTAAAAATAGAATAGTGGTTTTTACGTCTACGAAGAGGCTAAAATGTGTCAAAAGTGTCTATCATTGTTCCATTATTTAATTGCCCCTACATTGATGAAGCATTGGAAAGTTAGATGAATCAAACATATAAAAATATTGAAATTATCGTTGTGAATGATGGCTCTACAAAATATTCGGAAAAAATCACTCCGTATCTAGATAAAATTATATACATCGAAAAGGGAAACGGTGGAACAGCGAGCGCATTGAATATGGGCATCAAAAATGCGACAGGTGACTATTTTTGCTGGCTCAGTTCAGATGACATCTTTTACCCTGAGAAAACAGAAGTTCAATTAGACTTTATGAATAAAAATCTAGCGTTATTTAGTTATACTTCTTATTATTGTATAAATGAAGATGGGAAAGTCATCACTCCTAGTTTAGGTATACATCTGCCTAATAAATTAGAATTGATAAAAGCAATGAGCAAGGGAAATATTATTATTGGCTGCACTGTAATGATGAATAAGAAGATATTTGATTAATTTGAGTGTTTGATGAAACACTTCCATATACTCACGATTATGATTTATGGTTAAGGATCGTACAAAAATTTGACATACAGTTTTTGTCTCAACCTTTATTACTTTATAGGGTTCATCCACAAATGGGCTCGAACAAGCATGCAGTTAGTACCAAAAAAGAAACTTTTATCGATGTTAATCGAAACCGAGCTAAAATGAAACAATTAATGTAAAAATAACTTAGAAAAAAATAATTATTCAGACATAATATGTCACTAGCCTTGTTTCGCTAAAGTCCAAAGTCCTTGTGTTTTAACAAGGGCTTTTCCTATTTTAATAGAAGAAATTTTATTATTTCATATTACTTTCAGGTTAGGACATTAAGTCTTGTTTATGCTGAGGTTAAACATACCCTGTCTAAGGGAAGCGGTAAAGTGATTTTTTTGACTTATTCGTCTATAGCAAGTAAGGGTGTTTTTGCATATCTTATAGAGATTAATCGCCATCTTATCAATAGGTGGTTGTTTCCTTTTTTGAACAACTTTTAAGTCTAGAAAAAGCAATATTTTTTGTTAGGTATTACTTAAATCAAATAAAAGACGAGCATCCGTTTGCAATGTGTTTTGGATTGTCTACAACGCGACAATATACCTATACGATAATAAATCGTTTTGTAGGAGGAAAACATGAAAAAGCTCATCATATTCGCATTGATAGGTTTTTTGGCTCAATTAATTGATGGATCCTTAGGTATGGCCTATGGGGTTACTTCAACATCGCTGTTATTGACATTTGGAATTGCCCCTGCTGTGGCTTCTGCATCCGTACATCTGTCAGAGGTAGTGACTACTGCTGCTTCTGGTATTTCTCATATGAAATTCGGGAACGTTGATCGTCAAGCGCTTTTAAAATTAATCATTCCTGGTTCAATCGGGGCATTTGCAGGAGCGTGTTTTTTGAGTAATTTACCAGGAAATGTAGTAAAACCTTATATTTCGATCTTTTTGTTAATCCTTGGCGTATATGTACTTTTTCGTTTTTTAATTATATCCAACACAAGAACTGAAATGAAATCAATTAATATATCAAGAAAAAAATCAATCTTTTTGGGGTTAATAGCCGGATTTGCAGATGCAACCGGTGGGGGAGGCTGGGGCCCGATTACAACTCCAGTCCTTTTATCCCAAAAAGGTGTTCCTGCTAGAAAAGTGGTTGGTACGGTCGATACGAGTGAGTTTGCTATTGCTGTTTCTGCCACTTTGGGGTTTCTAATTGCATTAGGCTGGCAGGATGTGAACTGGTTTTGGGTATTTGCACTTATGGCAGGGGGAATTATAGCAGCACCCATCGCTGCCTGGATCGTTACAAAATTGCCATCTTATTTATTGGGAGTCCTTGTAGGGGGATTTATTATTTTGACCAATGCACGAACGTTGATTAACACTTGGAAGTTTCTTGATCATTGGTCTCTCGTTATTTATATGCTCATATCAATTGGCTGGACAGTTTCTATAGTCTATGCCATCCGGAATAACAAAAATCCTGTTCCATAACGAAAAAGTAAAGGGGAGATTATATGGGTAAAGATGAGTACATCCATCATCATTCATTTTCTATTACAAAAGAACATAGGCAAGCTTTACATGGACATAAAAGCTTGATTCTTTGGTTTACAGGTTTATCAGGTTCAGGGAAGTCAACCATAGCGAATATGGTCGAAGGAAAACTACATGAGAAGGGTATCTCGACATATATATTGGATGGAGATAATTTACGGAATGGATTAAATGAAGATCTTGGTTTTAGTTCTGAAGATCGCAAGGAAAATATACGCCGAATCGGGGAAGTTGCCAAAATTTTTGTGGATGGCGGCATTGTGGTATTAGCCACGTTTATTTCGCCGTATATTAGTGATCGGGAAGATGTCAGAAAAAAGGTGAAACAGGGTGAATTTCTTGAGATATATGTCAAATGTCCTTTAGAAGCCTGTGAGAAACGAGATCCCAAAGGGCTATATAAAAAAGCTAGAATTGGGGAAATCACACAATTCACAGGGATTTCAGCCCCTTATGAAGAACCGGTAAACCCTGAAATCATTATTGAAACCAGTCAATATTCTATTGAAGAATGTGCGCGGCAGATCATGAACTTCTTAAAAAATAATGGGCATTTAGGGGATGTCAATATTTAAGCCTGAAAAAGTGACAATGGAACGTTCAAATGATGGAGGTGTAATATATGGATGTTCAAAGAACCATCATTAAACCACATGGAGGCAAGTTGATTAATCGTGAATTAGCAGGAATTGATCGAGAAGAATATTTGGAAACGTGCAAATCCCTTTCGTCCCTTACTATCTCAAAATGGATTATTTCGGATATGGAAATGATTTCAAATGGTGGGTTTAGTCCGCTTATTGGATTTATGGGGGAAAAAGATTACCAGAGCGTCTTAAAATATATGCATCTGGCAAACGGATTACCATGGACGCTTCCGGTTACTCTTTCTGTAACAAAGGAAGAGGCGAAGAGTATTAATGCGGGGGATGAAGTGGCTCTATATAGTGATGAGGGAGAACTGACCGGGGTCATTCAGGTAGAAGAAATGTATGAATATAATAAACAGGAAGAAGCTAAACTCGTTTATAAAACAATGGACGCTAACCATCCTGGGGTCAAAAAACTATTTGAGCAAGGGGACATCTATATTGCTGGGCCTATTTTTCTAGTGAATAGGCCTTCACATAAACCGTTTGAAGAATTTTATATGAGTCCAAACGAAACTAGAAAAATGTTCAACGACTTAGGTTGGAGTACGGTGGTCGGTTTTCAAACTAGAAATCCAGTGCATCGAGCACATGAATACTTGCAAAAAACGGCATTAGAAACAGTTGATGGACTTCTGTTGAATCCACTTGTGGGTGAAACGAAAAAGGATGATATACCAGCTGATGTCCGGATGGAAAGCTATCAAATTTTATTAAAATATTACTATCCATTGGACCGGGTCCGTCTTGCAATTTACACAGCAGCTATGCGTTATGCAGGTCCAAGGGAAGCGGTCTTTCATGCACTTGTTCGAAAGAATTATGGTTGTACACACTTTATTGTCGGCCGTGATCATGCTGGGGTAGGGAATTATTATGGGACGTATGATGCGCAAGAAATTTTCAGCCAGTTTGATCCTAAAGAAATAGGTATTAAACCATTGTTTTTTGAACATAGCTTTTACTGTGGAAAATGTATGAATATGGCTTCGTTGAAGACATGCCCTCATTCTGCTGACGATAGGTTCATTTTAAGTGGAACGAAAGTGAGGGAAATGCTATATGAGGGTATTACTCCACCACCGGAATTTACTCGCCCTGAGGTGGCAGAAGTACTTATTAAGGGCATGAAGAAAAAAGGGGAAGGCTAACAGCCATAAAGCACAACGATATCCTAACGGGTATCATACGAGGAGGTCCTTACAAGGGGGTTTATTAAGCCTTTGTTACAGTGCTTATCCAGCTTAAGTCTGAAAAGCCGACTTTATTTTAATATTTCCGCACCAATCCATTGCTAAGCTCCTTATACAAATGACTTTGTACAACCTGTATCTTTAATTCCTTGGAAAATTGATATGTATCCCCTTTTTTAGGAAAAATAAGATCTATACAAGTAGTTGTTTAACATCCATATTATTTAGATGGTCTTTTTATACAGCCTAACTAAGGGGATAATATCTTGTGCAAGCAGAGTAATATATTTTAAAAATTGATGATATTCAAATCCATAAAGCTAGTGATTTATGGCTCAATCTCTAGATTAAGAGGGCGCCAGCTTCCTGTTCTTATATCATGATTACACGAATGGTTTGTAAATGTAGTCGTTAATAAGTGCCTCGATTGGCTAGCTTTAAAATTGTTTAAAGCTAAATGAATATCAGAAAAGCTAAAATGTACGAGACAATCTCGACAAAGGATTAAATCACCTGTAGGTAGACGGTCTTTTGTAATGTCCATATGAAAAAACTGCACATTGTTTAATGGGTATTTTTTTTTATTTGTTTTTATAATCTCATCGACGATATCAACCCCAATATATAATTCACTATTATTTTTGTATACTTCCTTCATCCAATTAAAATCACCACAAGGTGCATCTATCAATTTTTTTATCTGAAGTTTTTTTATTATGCATGGTAATTCCTGAATGAGTGTTTTGGTTTGAGTAAGTGATGAACCTTGACCAGATACAGACTCAGGGTTTCTCCACCTGTTTTTCTTATAAATATTTGTAAATAGTTCTTTCATTTACATTCTCACCTTTCACCATGGACTCTCACAGGGAGATAGGGCGCTCTGTAAAATCTAGAAATCTATATTAAATTTGGCAAAGTACCAATCATCATCATATTTTCGTTTTTGAAAGTAGGCCCGTCGCTGCTTTTTAACTCCATCAAGGAGCACTTGGGATTCAATAGGGTTTGCTTTTACATGGATAAGGAGTTTTTTGCACTTTTGGATACGGTGAGTATTAAAATGAGAGTAGGCCATCCTTAATAAATTATAATAAACTTCATCATAGCTAACTTCATACGGGTGAGCTTTTCTGAACAAATGGATTATTTTTACATTAGGCAGAGCGTGGCAGCGGAATCCAAATAGCCATAGCTTAATAGAAAGCTCTACATCTTCATGTCCCCAAGTTTTAAATCCCGTCTCAAATCCGCCCACATCTTCAAACACTTTTTTTGAGATAATAAAACATCCTCCGGGTAATACGGCAGTTTCAAAGAGGCCATTTTGTTTAGCGTTCCATTTAATTCTGAGGTTTGACTTTAAGGTCTGACCATAGCCAATGAAATCGGAATTGCCAAATGAAGCGATTGCTGGGGTTACTGCATCAGATTTTCCTGTAAGCAGGGGTTCTACAATATGATCGATCCACAAATCTTCAAACTGTAAATGGGCATCGCAAAAAATCAGGAATTCTCCAGAAGCTTTTGCTGCTCCTAAATTCCGTGCGCTTGCAGCTCCTATGCCATCTGTTTCAAAAAGCTTAACCTGGTTTGCGTGATTATAGGTAGTAAGAAAATCGCAGCAATCATCTGATGATCCATCGTTTATAATAATCACTTCGAAGGAATAATGTGTTTCAACTGAAAATAATGAATCAAGAGTGTTTTTCACATTTTCCCCTTCATTTTTGGCTGGAAAAATTATTGAAATTAAAGGATGATTTTTCACTTCATTTATCTCTCCTTTTGTAACGATTTTTCATTAGTAAGAAAAATTCAAGGACTGTGATATTGATTTTAAACGGGGGATTATCACAATCCTTGATCTTCGGTTGAAGGTGGTAATTAAGTTCCTATTTGTAGTTCAATGAGTTAAAGTGAGGGTACATATATTCTAAATAATGGTTATTATTAATGCTTTCTAAAATTCTTAAAGGGATCTATCGCTGTTTTTTGCGCTCCAGAATGTAAATTATATAAAGGATGATTTTTATAAAACATATCTAATGAAAATGAATCTGAATTAGTGTTTTTAAATTTAGTATCTTGGTAATCTTTTTTCTGATACGATGACAAAATCCTGGAATTATAATTTTGTTGAGTTCGATCAATTTCTGTGTAACTCGGTTTATTTAGGGGAGAGGATATTTGACTATGTGATGTTTGCATATTAAAATTTTGGGTTGTATTTTTTTGTTGGTTTGTTTCATTCGAGAATCGAAACGCACTTGGTTGATTAATTACTTCTTTGTAGTTTGGCGAATTGAAATTTCCCATATTAACACGAGTATTTCCAACTTGCTGTTGTATTCCATTTTTATTAATAGGTTTTTCCATTTTTCCTGTTGCTTGCAAATGATTTTTTTCTCGTTCTTTAATATATTTTGTTCGTTCACCTTTATCATGTATTTCTTTTTCTTTTTGATCATTTACCGTTTTATTTATATTTTTTATTTTTTGTAAATAATTAATTTCTTTATCTTTTAAATCTATTATGGATTCGGTTAAGTTCTTAATTTCCTGTTGATGTTGATTTTCAGTTTCCTTTAGATTGTTAATCGTCTGTTCTAAATTATCAATTTCCACTTTATAGTGATTTTCTTGCTCTGAAACAAGAGCAATCGATTGATTTAACTGATCGATTTCTTGTAGATGTTGACTTTCATTTTCCTTAAAATTAATAATCATTTGCTCTAGGTTTTCAATCTCTGCTTTATATCTATTTTCTTGCTCCGAAACAAAAGCGATCGTTTGATTTAACTGATCGATTTCCTGTTGACGATGATTTTCATTTTCCTTTAGATTGTTAATCGTCTGTTCTAAATTATCAATCTCGGCTATATATTTATTTTCTTGCTCCGAAACAAGAGCAATCGATTGATTTAACTGCTCGATTTCTTGTTGATGTTGATTTTCATTTTCCTTTAAATTGATAATCGTATGTTCTAAATTATCAATCTCGGCTTTATATTTATTTTCTTGCTCCGAAACAAGAGCAATCGTTTGATTTAACTGCTCGATTTCTTGTTGATGGTTATCTTCATTTTTCTTAAAATTAATAAGCATTTGCTCCAGGTTATCAATCTCCGCTTTATACTTGTTTTCTTGCCCAGAAAAAAGAGTAATCGATTGATTTAATTGATCGATTTCTTGTTGATGGTTATCTTCATTTTCTTTAAAATCAATAATCATTTCCCCTAGGTTTTCAATCTCGGCTTTATATTTATTTTCCTGTTCGGATAGGTGGTCGATGGTTTGGGTATAATTTTCAATTTCCTGTTTAAAGTTGTCGATAACTTGTATATGATGATTTTCCTTTTCGGAAAGTTCAATCATGGCTTTTTCTAATTTTTCAATCTCCACTTTATATTTATTTTCTTGTTGCGATACAACGCTAATCGTTTGATTTAACTGATCGATTTCTAGTTGATGGTAGTTCTCTTTTTCCTTTAAATCTATAATCATCTGTTCTAGATTTGCAATTTCCACCTTATATTGACTTTCCTGTTCCGATAGTTGGCCGATCATTTGAGTATAATTTTCAATTTCCTGTTTAAAGTTGTCGATAACTTGTTTTTGTTTTTCTTCCTTTTCGGAAAGTTCGATCATGGCTTTTTCTAAACTTTCAATCTCGGCTTTATATTTATTTTCTTGTTGGGATACAACGGCAATCGATTGATTTAATTGCTCGATTTCTAGTTGATGGTAGTTCTCTTTATCCTTTAGGTCGGAAATCATCTGTTCCAAATTCTCAATGTTCACTTTGTAATGATTTTCCTGTTCGGATAGGTGGTCGATCGTTTGCTTATAATTTTCAATTTCCTGTTTAAAATTTTCGATAACTTGTAAATGATGATTTTCCTTTTCGGAAAGTTCGATCATGGCTTTTTCTAAGCTTTCAATCTCCACTTTATATTTATTTTCTTGTTGGGGTACAACGCTAATCGATTGATTTAACTGATCGATTTCTTGTTGATGGTAATTCTCTTTTTCCTTTAAATCTATAATCATCAGTTCTAAATTTGCAATTTCCACCTTATATTGACTTTGCTGTTCCGATAGTTGGCCAATCATTTGAGTATAATTTTCATTTTCCTGTTTAAAGTTACCGATAATTTTTTTCTGCTGTTCTTCCTTTTCGGAAAGTTCGATCATGGCTTTTTCTAAACTTTCAATCTCGGCTTTATATTTATTTTCTTGTTGGGATACAACGCTAATCGTTTGATTTAACTGATCGATTTCTTGCTGATGGTAGTTCTCTTTTTCCTTTATATCGGTAATCATCTGTTCCAAATTCTCAATGTTCACTTTATATTGTCTTTCCTGTTCGGATAGGTGGCCGATTATTTGAGTATAATTTTCAATTTTATGTTTAAAGCTTTCGATAATTTGCTTATGATGATTTTCCTTTTCGGAAAGTTCAATCATGGATTTCTCTAAATTATCAATCTCGGCTTTATATTTATTTTCTTGTTGGGATACAACGCTAATCGTTTGATTTAACTGCTCGTTTTCTTGTTGATGGTAGGACTCTTTTGCCTTTAGATCGGAAATTATCTGTTCTAAATTTGCAATGTCCACCTTATATTTATTTTGCTGTTCCGCTAGTTGATCGATCATTTGAGTATAATTTTCATTTTCCTGTTTAAAGTTTTCGATAATTTGTTTATGATGATTTTCCTTTTCAGAAAGTTCGATCATGGCTTTTTCTAAATTTTCAATATCTACTATATATTTATTTTCTTGTTGGGATACAACGCTAATCGTTTGATTTAGCTGTTTGATTTCTTGTTGATGGTAGTTCTCTTTTTCCTTTAGATCGGAAATCATCTGCTCTAAATTTGCAATGTCCACCTTATATTGACTTTCCTGTTCCGATAGGGTGCCGATCATTTGAGTATAATTTTCAATTTCCTGTTTAAAGTTTTCGATAACTTTTTTCTGCTGCTCTTCCTTTTCGGAAAGTTCGATCATAGCCTTTTCTAAACTTTCAATGTCCAATTTATATTTATTTTCTTGTTGGGATGCATCGCTAATCGTTTGATTTAACTGATCGATTTCTTGTTGATGGTAGTTCTCTTTTTCCTTTAGATCGGAAATCATCAGTTCTAAATTAGCAATGTCCACCTTATATTTATTTTGCTGTTCCGATAGTTGATCGATCATTTGAGCATAATTTTCATTTTCATGTTTAAAGTTTTCGATAACTTGTATATGATGATTTTCCTTTTCGGAAAGTTCAATCATGGCTTTTTCTAATCTTTCAATCTCCTCTTTATATTTATTTTCTTGTTGGGATGCATCGCTAATCGTTTGATTTAACTGATGGATTTCTTGTTGATGGTAGGACTCTTTTTCCTTTAGATCGGAAATCATCAGTTCTAAATTAGCAATGTCCACCTTAAATTGACTTTCCTGTTCGGATAGGTGGCCAATCATTTGGGTATAATTTTCAATTTCAAGTTTAAAGTTATCGATAACTTGTTTCTGCTGCTCTTCCTTTTCGGAAAGTTCGATCAGGTCTTTTTCTAAACGTTCAATCTCCAATTTATATTGACTTTCCTGTTCGGATAGTTGGCTAATCTTTGAAATGTAATGATCAATTTCTTTCTTATATTTTTTTATATCCTTTTTATGATGCTCTTCCTTATCTGAAAGTGCTTTTTCTAAATGATTCATCTCCACTTTATATTGCTTTTCTTGATCGTATAAAAGATCAATGGTTTTAGTAAGCTGATTCATTTCATTTTTATAATTCATTTCTTTTTCGTTGAGAGATTGAATGGTTCCTTTTAACTCTTGAATTTCATTTTTGAAAATATTTTGCTCGTGAAAATAAAACATAACTTTCTCAACTAATTTCTCAATCTCTAAATTTATGCTTTGTACATCTAAGTTAGTTATTTTTTTATTGACTGGAGCAAGAAGGGATTTCACCTCTGTAAGCCCATCCGCCATTTTTTGAAAACCATCGTGGCTTTTATATTCCTCATTTTTAACATATTGTTTTTGAGCAGACTCATAATCTTTAACTTTCTTTTGAAGAGAAGCAATTTCACTTTGTAATAATTTATTCTTATCTCCAAGAGTTTTTATGTCGTTATTTTTCATTTCGTCGTTTGTTTTGGTTTCTTTAAAGTACTGTAGTTCAGCCTTATATTTCTTAATTTCTTCTTCCAACTTCTGAACCTTGGTTTCTGCACTCTTCCTTTCATGTTCCTTCCGATTGATTAGATCTTGATATGTTCTTTGTTCATTTATCATTTCTTCATTGTGTTTTATTAATTTTCTTATTTTCTTTTTACTATAATCGACTTCGTATTCATTAACTTTTGATTTGTATAGCGAAAGTTCAGATCTAAGATGAATGATCATTTGCTGAAGTTGAACTGGAGTTATTTTATTCAATTTACTTTTTTGAATTTCATTGGCTTTTTCATCATCTGTGTACAAAATAACCACTCCTTATTTTTGATCACGTGTGAACAGGCGGCAATCTCCGGCCATTACTAATATGGAATCAATTAGACAGGATGAGATTGAGCGACTGTAAATGACCAAGAAGTTCCTATGCGGAGATGTTTATCAAGATTTTTATGGGTGTGGAGTACCGTTCGTCAGAGTGTTGGTGTTGCTTCATGATTAGGAACAAAGCGACATCCAAATCATTGAAGGGGTATCGTAGACAAAAGAAAATTACTCCTCATAAAATGATCATCTTGACCGAAAAATCTTTGATTTCAATTTTTAAATATTCATGTGACTGGTTTTAATCAAATACTGATCCCTTTATAAATGATTCCATAATAGTTATATGTACCGTATTTCAAAAAGGTGATTATATTTATCACCTTTTTGATTCCCTCATAAAATTCATTTACATGGATGGATGTACTACATTTCCTTTTAATATAGTATTCACAAACTTACACAAGGAATTAGAGTTTGCCGAGTGTATTCTTTATCATTTCTTCATTCCTCTTACATATTATAATTATTGGGTGATATAAGGATTGTGGGAAAAGAGCTGCACCGTATTAATTAATCCTTTTGAATAGTAAATCTGTTACCAGGATTAACAAAAAGGGGGATACATAAATGGATATTAAAGTAGAAGTTGGAGATAAGGGGGCAGGAACCATCCCCTATGAGTCTCTCCCGGCATTTACTTATCTTTTTAGGGAATTGGGTTTTGAGGTGCAGCCAGATACTGAAAATCAGAAAGTACAATTATGTTCTGCATTGCATGGTAAAAGGATTGTCATTTCTTCCGACTATGATGTTAAATATAACACCTTTAGAAAGCACCTTCTAGAAAGGAAGGTGTTGGAGTACATTGAAACATTCCTATCTGCATGCGGGGCAAAGGTGATTCTTATGGATGAAAAGAATGAATCAGAAAGGGCTGATTTTCATGTATACTTTTCACTCTTTGAAATTCCAGGAATAAAAGAGCCCATTCTTGAATTAGTTCATAATTCAAAATCCGCTAATAAAAAGTTATTGGATATTTTTCAATATGAATGTAAAAGAACTGGAACAAAATTTAAATCTAATGAGGTAGTCAGAAACGCAAATAACCCTTTTATTAATATACAGATTATGTATCCTGTTTTTACGGATGAAGATTTTTGGGGAAAACTTGGTGAGAAATATGCGATGTCCATAACAATCGGAATATTGGCTAGATTTCACGAAAGTTCACCTTTATCTGTTTTGTCATTAGTTCCAATTGAAATTTTCTCAAACATGTTTATTCATTCTGAAAATACTGGGATAAATTTAGAGCCTGCCATGCAAAAAGAAAAAAGTTTACCAGAAAAGAAAAAGTTTTTATTAAAGAAACCAACTATTACTAAAAGAAAAGAAGCAGAAGTGTTTTTAGATTATCATATTTTTATTGAAGAACTTGAAGAACGTAACAAAATCAAGCTTATTGGAAATCTTCATATTAAAAATATAGGTACGGAGGTTTTGCGTAATCCAGTTATCTGTCTCCGTTCCAGCCCTTCAGAAAGTATAAAAATATCTGGGCAAATATTGCCGCCCAATGTTGCCGAAACTTTGGGGGTCATGAAAAATGAAGAAACAAAAGGCTGGAAATATATGAATGAGGAATGGTTTGAAGAAATGGAGAAGGGTGAAACCTGGATATGTCCAATTCAATCTAAAAATATAAACCCTAGGCAAACAGAATCTTTAACTAATTTACAAATAAGCATCCTTCAACCTGAAGAAAACAGCAATATTCGTGTAGAGGCTTTTGTATTTTTTAAAGAACAAGATCTGGAAATCAGTTCAAGCAATCAAATTTCCTTATTATTAACGAAGAAACAATAAGGTGATAGATTTAATGGCATAGAAAACCGGGGGTGGGAGTGAGGTGGTTGAAGGAAATTATCACTTTGAGAAATACTTATTAGATAATAGGAAAGTGATAAAATTATTGGACCAAGCGATAAAACAGAATAGAGGCTTTTCTCTTGCTCGTTTTGGAATCGGTGAAATAAGCTATTTAAGCTATCCAGCCAATGGATTACTTGTACAGGAATTTAAACGGTATGAATTTTATGCGGGCGTATCACATGCACCGGAGATAATCAGGAGGGAATTGGTCAGGTCATTGCGGGATACTGATATTGCTGGATTGATAGCTCCTTGGCGACTTGACCCTTGGGCAAAACAAACTAGAACTGTACTTGAACAACTGAAGTTCATGCCTACGAAAGCTTGTTGTGCTTGGATCATGCAGAGCCTCTTGGACGAGGGGACATTATGGCCATGGCTGAGTAATAAGAAGGTATTTCTTGTTGGACGCCGTTCAAAAGAAGCAGAAATCGTTTTTAGAGAACAAGGCATACAAATTACTGGCAGTATAGGTTTAAATGGCTATGAAGAGTTAATTAGAGTACAAAATGAGCTCCAGTCTAATCAGGATTGGGAAATAGCTTTAATTTCCGCTGGGATCCCGGCAACCATTTTAGCTCCAAGAATTGCAAAATCGACACAGAAGGTTGCCATTGATTTCGGGCATGCCCTTGATATGATTCTTGATGGAGAAGAATATAAACTTTCCGACTTAGTAAAAAAGTGGAATGATCAGTTTTCCTAAATAGGAAAACAAAAATTAATTTAACATTGTAGGGAAATAAAGAAAAAATAATACTCGCAAATTCAACCTTGAATTCATAAAGGAAGAGGTGCGAGTATCTTATTCACTAAATTCAGTTTACGAATTTTAATTGTATCGGAAAGACTTTTTTTCCTGTTAGTTGGAAACATTTTAATTCAGGGGTCGAGTTTGCAAACGAAATAATAAGGTGACCTACCTCTGGGTAGTTATTTAAAGTAATATCCCCTTCGGACGGATAAGCACCATCTGTTGGGTGGGAATGGTAGATGCCAATAAATTCTTCATTCCTCCTATCGATAAGTTCAAATACATGACGAATCTGATCTAAATCCATCGAGTAGGAATAGGAGCTCCTATTGACATTTTCCATTGGCCAAATTGTTTCTGCGATCCCATTTTCTCCTGAAAGCAGTCCACAGGCTTCATAAGGAAGTTCTCGTTTGCAATGAGAAATCAATTTTTGCCTAACATGATTGGTCATGTAAAAAGTACCGGATATTACACCTGGATCATTTGTTTTTTCCACAACAACCTTTTGCCCGTACTGGCCGAACCTGGAGGGCTGAGGGAGTGATTTGTTGATGTTGTTGAGCGGGCTGCGGGTTAGGCATTCCTAATTTTCTTCTTACTTTACGTCTTAGCTTATCAGATGCCATTTTTTTCTCTCCTTTTATAGGTATGCTCTATAAATATGAAAACATGAATCTATATGTAACCTAATAATTAATAAATGGGTAGCCTAAAATGCGGGATACATTTACTAAGTGTTGAAGCAAATGATGGAATTAGACTTACCCAAAAAAAACCGAGAGATTAATATCCCTCGGGTTTTTAGTATTATACAGGGAAACGATCGCAATCTCCTACTTCAACCTCTAATCCAGGGTTAGCTCCTTCTGTCAGAGCGATAGTGACGCTTGTAGTTGCACCAGTTATTAAAAGTGTAGCAGCATCTGCTAAAGGATCAGCATCAGTTAGAGTTAGTGTGAATGTCGCATTTTCCGGTACGCCTCCGGCTGGTGTTATAACACCGGTGCCAGTTGCAGTAAGCCCAGTTACTAATCCAGTAGCAGGATCTGTAACACATGTAGGCTGAGCAAAGTCATTGGCTGTAAACGTGAAGCTTTGTTCAATATCAGGACCTGGGTTAGTTGGAGTAGGAGTAGGAGTAGGTCCTAATGTATCGATGTAGGTAACTTGAATCCTGCTACCAGCAAGGTTACATTGGTCACACACCAGGGCAGTAAAATCTAATCTTCCTGTTGTTCCACCACCTTGACCGTCCTCAAATACAAGGATGGATGCTACGCCATCGAATTCTGCTGAACCTTGGCAGTCGCAGTTCAATGTCGGGAAGAAGGTTGGGCATTGTTGCGGGAATCGTGGTGTTGGGCACACGAAGCCGTCTTCTTCAATTGGAATGACAGGACGCGGTCCACAGAACTTAGCTTCGACCTCTAGCTTAACCTCAGCCTCAACTTGAACATCTTTACACATGGTCACATCAAGTACAACCATATCTCCAAGCATTTGATTTAAAACGACTGTACATTGAACATCGAAAATATTACAGTTGATTTCTGTTCCCTCTGGGAAACATAGGATAACTTCATCCATGAAACTAACAGGTACTACGAAATTACAACCTGGTAGTGGTTCTCCATTGCAAAAGAATTGAACGCGGATATGGACATGGAAGGCAAGGGAAACAATTTGGGCCCCTGGAACACTAGGAATGTTAGCTGGAATGGCTCCGATAAAATCACAGCTTCGTGTACCAACTACTTCCGAACAAGTAGCGGTTATTGTGTTACCATCATGACGTGCATCTTCAATTGCTGCAAAGCATTCCTCAGGTATTTGAACTTTATTGCGGTCACGATTTGTTAGAACTACCCAGTCATATACTTTAGTAACACGAATACATTCAGGTCCGATGGGGTTCGGTACCACTTGTCGGCCCTGAATAGATTTGACGTTCCTTTTTTTCATCAAACATCTTTCCCTTCAGTATCAGGTTTTGAACACATTAACATACTATGGGGATATCTTTTTATGGGTACATTTTTCTTAGAAAATGGGCTAATAAAATATTATGAATTTATAAATGTATATTTATATAATCAAAATTCAAATCATAAAATATGAAAAGAAAAATCAGGAGGTGAATAGGTGTTGGCTATTGAATGGCTTGATTTTTTTATTTTAATATTGGCTACCTTTCGATTAACTCATTTAATCGTATTTGACGATATCACTTCATTTATCAGAAAACCTTTCTTGACTTCCACCATCCAAGAAAATGCCTCTGGACAACTGGAGGAAATCATTGAAATAAAAGGGTCAGGAATTCGTCATTTCATTGGTTCGCTTTTAAGCTGTTATTGGTGTGTAGGGTTTTGGTGTTCCGTCATTACTGTACTTATTTATTATTATTTACCTGCCGCTTTTCCACTCCTATTGGTCTTTGCTGTTGCGGGAGCTGCTGCTTTTATTGAATCTAAAACATGAAAGCATAATCGTTTAGGGGGGAGAACTTTATGTAATTTGATATTCAGACTAATAGTATATGCTGAACATCATATTAATGCTTAATGGACAGAGAGGCTTATATATTCTAGGGTTTTAGATCAAAAACAATCCAAAACTGTTGTAGATTGATAGCAAGTACGAGGGCCATTACATTTTAATTTTAAGCATCAGGGAGCAAGCGATTGATTAAAATCCATTCGGTACGAATGGATTTTTTCTTATAATAATAGGAATTGAAATGGAAATATAAATTGGAGTAAAACTTCATTTAATACATGTAAGTCGAGATGAAGGGGGTGAGCCGATTATTAGGCATATGATGCCGAAGAAATCTTTAGCCAGTTCGATACGCTGAAAATAGGAATAAAACCATATTCTTAGAACACAGTTTCTCCTGCAAAAAATGTTAGAACTCCCCATAAAAAGATGAAGATAGATTAATATGTATGGGATTAAGCCAGGAAATGCTCAGGGAGGTACTTATCGCGACTAAGGTGGCTGAGTTCTTATTAGAGGCATGAAGATAAATGAAGGCGAGTAAGCTAATGTGAACGCGTTTAAAGAGGTTATTCAAAAGTTGATAGCTTTTGGAGAGTATGTATCCGGAATAATCAATTTTCCATTTCGACAATTCTGTATTCTTTATTCAACGAAGGGAGCAGGATAGTTCAAGTACAGTTATTGAAGGTTAGTGCATTTTAAGTGAATATAACGAATTGGAGGAGGATTAATGAAAGCAATCGTGTACACCAAGTACGGTCCCCCTGA
The DNA here is from genome assembly GCF_026891895.1 of Peribacillus sp. AS_2. Lineage (NCBI taxonomy): Bacteria > Bacillati > Bacillota > Bacilli > Caryophanales > Bacillaceae > Peribacillus > Peribacillus sp. AS_2. The sequence continues at coordinate 63,149 of NZ_JAPTGA010000015.1, read as the reverse complement.
CGTTCTTCATTTGAAAGAGGTAGAAAAACCGGATCCTAACGAGAATGAAATACTGATAAAAGTAAAAGCGGCAACGGTAACAATGGGGGATATTCGGTCACGGAGCTTTACAGTTCCCCTCTCTGTTTGGCTGCCAGCTCGGTTTATTTTGGGATTAAGACGTCCCAAGAAAACCATATTGGGCTTGGAGTTATCTGGAGAAGTTGAGTCAGTGGGCAAAGATGTCAAGCTGTTTAAAGCAGGTGACCAGATTTTTGCCGCTTCCCAAGTGGGTTATGGTGCTTATGCCGAGTATAAGTGCTTGCGTGAAGACGGGCCCGTTTCCATAAAACCTAATAATATATCTTTTGAGGAAGCCGCAGCCATTCCAATCGGGGCACGTACAGCATTGTTTTATCTTAGAAAAGCTAACGTTCAGAGTGGTCAAAAGGTTCTTGTCTATGGTGCTTCAGGGAGTGTAGGAAGTTATGCAGTACAAATTGCCAAGTATTTCGGAGCAAAAGTTACAGGGGTTTGCAGTACCACGAATGTAGAATTGGTAAAATCTCTTGGACCCGATAAGGTCATCGATTACACTTTAGAGGATTTTTCCAGAGATGGTGAGACCTATGATGTTATCTTTGAAGCGGTAAACAAGAGTACGTTTTCAGCTTGTATGAAATCGTTGAAGAAGGACGGAACCTATCTAAATGTCACTGTACCGGTACCTGGTGTTCGAATGCTATGGACTAAATTGACAACCGGCAAGAAGCTGATATTGAGTCAAAATTCACCAGAAACTCCCGAAGCTCTAAACTTCCTCAAGGAGCTTGTTGAAGCAGGGAAGTTAAAAGTGATCATTGACAGATGTTATGCGTTTGAAGAATTAGTTCAAGCCCATAGGTATGTTGAGAAAGGACACAAGAAGGGAAATGTCGTAATAACTCTGGAACATAATGGGGAATCCTGATGGGTAAAACAACGAAGCCCTTAAAAAGATAAGGGTGTGTTCTTAATTATAAGGCAGCCGGTATAGGAAGTATTGGGTACGGGTGTTATTGAGGTGCGCCGCTGGTACGATATAGATCTAATTATATCAAAGGGAGTGGAAAAATGTTTCCGATTTTAGAAACAAAGCGGTTGGTCTTGAGAGAATTGGTTGAAGGTGATGCAGCAGATCTATTAAAATGTTTTTCCAATCCAGATGTATTAAGATATTATGGGCAAACTCCATTAACAAATACAGATCAGGTAAAGCAAATCATTAGGAATTTTTCAAAGAGTTACGAAGAAAAACATGGAATAAAATGGGGAATTGAATGGAAAGGAAAGGAAAGGAGGGCATTATTGGAACGATTGGATTTCAAGAATGGTCTCATGAACATAAAAGAGCAGAACTGAGCTATGCACTTTTCCCAAAATATTGGGGTAACGGTTATGCAACAGAAGCTGTCAGTAAAGTGATTTCTTATGGTTTTAAAGAGCTTGAATTAACGCGTATTGGAGCAATTGTTTTTATTGAAAATAAAGCATCCAACAAATTGTTGATTAATTTAGGTTTCAAAAAGGAAGGGATATTAAGAAATTATATGTACCAAAATGATGTTTCATTTGATACTAATCTATACTCTCTTTTACTGTAAATCCTTAATGGTATGCCAATGAATATTGAAAGGTTCACAGTCAGAAAAGTGGGGGATGATAACTGTTTTACGGGAATCAATAAATGAATATTCAGATATATATTTAAAAATTCATTGTTTTCCTGTAAGATAACAATATATAAAAAACCTGTCGACTTGTCGATTACTTAGAAAACGTGAGGAAAATAGAAATTATGGAATTCGAAAAAAGTGTTGAAAAAAGTTGGAGCAATCAACAAAACATAGCTCTAACAGCATATTTAAAGAAAATGAAGGGTGAAGCTAGGGAAAAGGATAGAATTGATTATATCGATTCCTTTGTTTCAGCTATGGGTGGGCTCATTGCTATAATCATTATTAGTTTTATAGCTGTCTATTTAGGGTATCCGATGGCATTAGCTCCTCTTGGGGCGAGCTGTGTCATTGTTTTTGGTGCGCATAAAAGTCTCTTGTCACAACCCCGTAATGTTATTGGAGGACATATTATCTCTACAACAATAGCTCTTATCATTTGGAGCATTTTTGGTAAAAGCTTATTCATTATCGGTCTCGTATTGGCCATTGTATTAATTATAATGACTTTTACAAAAACTGTTCACCCGCCCGCAGCAGCTAGTGCCCTTGTTTCGATCAATTCTCAAGCTGGTTGGGGATTCCTGACTTCAATTGTAATAGGCACTTTATTATTAGTTTTTATATCGATGATTTATAATAATTTATTTCAAACAAGACAATATCCAAAACACTGGTTATGAAAATTTATATCACATGCTTTTATGTGACTGTTTTGGCTCATCCTTTATTGTTCTAACTGCCTTACTTCAATAAGCGGGGAGCTGCTTTTTCTTACTCTAAGAGTTAAAAACCTTACTTACCATCTTATTACATAAAAGTAACGTATGATAATGATTTACTAAAGCTTGATGGGCAGTGGGCCGGCAAAATACCAAAGTGCGTATGAAATCATCGGGCCCGTAATGGTTGGCCCTTCGAGTTCCCATACAGCCGGGGCTGTTCGGATCGGGAATATTGCCCGCCAGCTTTTAAATGAAAATCCAATATATGTAAAGTTCTCGCTGATGGGCTCTTTTGGCGAAACCTATCAAGGCCATGGTACAGACCTAGCTTTATTGGCCGGTGTTCTTGGGCTATCTACCATGGATGATGGCATTCCAAATGCAAAAAAAATTGCTGAGGAAAATGGCTTACAATATGAATTCACGAAAAGGGTGCTTGGAAGCTATCATCCGAATACCGTTCTCGTAGAATTGACAGGGGGCGCACGTACTGTAAAGGTTTTGGCCAGCTCTTTAGGCGGTGGAAAAGTGGAGGTTCAGGAATTCGATGAATATCCATTTAAATTTTCAGGAGAACGGCCAACACTTGTGATTCGTCATTCCGATCAAAAAGGGGTTATTGCAGAATTATCGGATATTCTTTATCAAAAAGGGATCAATATAGCACGTATGGCCAATGAACGTTCCAAAATCAATGGTGCTGCCATAACGGTTTGTGAAATCGACAATATAATCGAAGACACTTTCTTATCTTTATTAAAAAGAGAGAATCCGATCATTGACGAAATTGTCTTGGTTCAAACTAAGTAGTTACCTGCAATCGTATTTTCGCTGATTCAAAAAGCATGGTATGCGATTATATTCATAAAAGGCATTCGGAATTCTTTCCGAATGCCTTTTGTCAATAAACAGAAGAAATAGGGAATCGACTGTATAGAAGCTTTTTCTGCTGTAGGGCCCCTTTTATAACCTATTAATAACGACCAGTGTTCGCAGAAATAATGAGAGCACCACTTGAAGACTAAATACCTGCTTTGGCCAAAGCATTATACGGATTTAAATTCCATAATTGTGCAGTATATCAGGACGTCTGACCTTTCATGATCCAACCGTTACCACCGGAACTGGCACAACTTGTAAATGCTCTCTTTGTTGTTCCATTAAAACTATCCACCCAAACATTTGCATAATAATCATACGGAGCAGCCCGAATAAAACTTTAGGTATCCCCAAGCCGTATGAAATACGCACTTCCTTATAGCTGCACATAACCAATTTTCACACCGTTTTTATTAATATATTCTGTTTTATAGATGATTGGACTTTTATTCACACAGCCTGTCGAATAGTTATGTAGTAAAGGGATAGTACTCCATTCCCATTAATGGAACGAATACTGGGCCATAGGCCTTTTTTTGATTTATTAATATATAAATTACATTGTTCTTATATTTTATTAATAATGCAAAGGTAGTATTTTAATTGTTAATACCCAAAAATTTAAAAATGAGGAGGATATTTGTCTATTTTCAAAATGATTACATAATGTAAGTGGCTAAACGATAAATAGGAGGAATTGATTTTGAAAGCGAAAAATAAAATTGCTGCAATGTTGACAGTTGTAACGGTAGGAGTAACAACTTCTTTATCAAGTGTACAAGCATTCTCGGAATCTTCAAATTCAGAAAATAAACGTAAACCGGAGCTCGTTTTTCCTGTAATCAGTGATGTACATATTGATGATGGATCAACTGCTGATATGAACAAGTTTAGAACAGCCATGGATCAATTAAACAAAGCTGCGCCTAAACAGGATGCTTTTGTGGTCGTTGGGGACTTAACGGACTATGGATACGCTACTGAATATGATAAGTTCTTCTCTATTTATAATGAGAAGAAACAAGCTGATGTCCAATCCATGTTTACAATGGGAAACCATGATTATTGGAATGGACTTTCCGTTGAAAAAGCACAAGATCGTTTTCTCGAGAAATCAGGAATGGATTCCCTTTACTATCATAAAAAAGTAAATGGATATGATTTTATTTCGTTAAGTCCAGAAAATGGTAATACGCATGGTTTATATTCTGTTAATCAAATTAACTGGCTAGGTGAAAAGTTAGCTGCAGCAGAAAAAGAGAATCCGGACCAACCAATCTTTGTTTTTCTTCATCAACACATTAAAGACACTGTATATGGAAGTGACTTGTGGGGGACTCAGGAAAACAAAGAACTTTTATATGATACGTTAAAAAAGCATCCACAAGTTATTACATTTTCAGGCCATTCTCATTATCCACTTGATGACCCGAGAACGATTCATCAAAAAGACTTTACGTCTGTTGGCACGTCTTCTGTGAGTTATTTGGAATTAGAACCGGGTAAACTTCAAGGGTTTCATCCAGAAGGATATCGGGATATTAGTCAAGGAATGATTGTAGAAGTATATAATAATGAAGTTATCATTAAAAAACGTGACTTTCATAGAGACGATTGGACAGGAAAACCATGGGTAATAAAAAATAAATTTAAATATACAGACGACCGAGATCAGTTGTCACCGTCTTTTGCAGGTAAAGACAAGGCTTCGATTGTAAAAGAAAAATCGACACTAAGAAGTTTAAATGTGACATTTCCCCAGGCGAAAGATAACGTGCTCGTACATTCTTATCACATAACGGCCAAAAACAAGGAATCAGGGGAGCTAGACGCAGATTTCACCGCATTTTCTGAATTCTATCTTGATCCTGTGCCAAAGAATTTAGAGTTCCCTGTAACCGGACTTAAGCCAGGAACAGATTATGAAATTAAGGTACAAGCACTGGATTCATTTAATAATAGCAGTAAAAAGGTGTTACTGGCTGATGGTCAGACAAAAGCACTGGAAATGGTCTCTGCACAAGCTTCTCCATCATTGGTAACGACAGGTGAATCGACTACACTCCAAGTGAAGATGAAAAACTTTGGAAATGATAGTGTAAAAGGAAAAATTAAAGTTGATGCACCTGAAGGGTGGAGTGTGGAGCACAATGAACTTGAATATGAGCTTTCAGGATCAGAAGAAAAGAATTTGCCAATAAAAGCAATACCTAGTAAAGAAAGTTCCGCTTCTTCACAATTCACGATTACTGCTTACGAGGGAGGCCAAATAATTAGCTCCAAGAATATAAATATATTCGTCAACATGAAGCTTGGAGAAAGTTTTGACCAATTGGACTCTGCATTAAAGCCAGCAGTGAATGAAAACATTCCAAGCTCCATTCTAGGTTGGAGCCATACAGCTCCTAACGGCTGGTCGGTTACAAATAGCTCGAATATGCCAGCTGGTACAGAGGAGTGGCAAGGGTGGAGCTTCACAACAAAGGAATTTTGGACAAAAGCGGAAGACCAAGATCGTAGCAAATTTGAACTTGGACAAGGTGTTATAGCAGTAGCGGATCCTGATGAATGGGATGATAACGGTTCACCAGCATCAAAAGGCTTTTTTGATAGTACATTAACTTCCCCTTCTGTAAAAGTTGAGGGTGCAAAAGATCTATACGTAGGATTTGCTTCTCACTATAAACAAGAAGGAACACAAACAGCTGAAGTAACTGCTGTCTTTGATAATGGGGAAAAACAACAAGTTCTCGTTTATGACAATAAAGCAGCTTCGGATAATAAAAATGGACATGTTTTGAATAAGTATGAAGTTAAATCGATTAAGGTTCCTGAAGATGCATCTTCTATGAAATTACAATGGAGAATGCATAATGCGAAAAATAATTGGTTTTGGTCGATTGACGATATTAGATTGGATGACCAAATGATCATCTTGCCAAATTAATAAGAAGAACAGGTGAACTTTTCTTGAAATTTATAAAAAGCGGACTTTCCTTAAGGGGAAGTTCGCTTTTTTCTATGTCTTACAAACTCGGGACAAATAGTAAACTCATAAACCTTCATGATCTTTTCCGTGTGCTTGATAAAGGTTTCGCCTAATTAATTTCGTATTTTTAATGAAAATATTGAAGTGCATCTATATATAATTCTTGGATAATTTATAAATAATATCATTATTATAAAAGGTGTTTAAAAAATTTTTTAACAAAAAATAAGCTTAGCCGGGACCCGGCTAGATGCTTGCGTCGAGGAAGCTTGATAAACAGTCGGTGAAAAGGCGCTGATTTCGGAAATCATCTGAAACTTTCATAAATTAAAAAACCACAGGTACACTAAATAAAGACTTGGTTATACAGCATGATTTTTAATTGTTTAATACTGAAAACCCAATGGATTGAAGAAAATATGGGTCACCCCTGCCTAATAATTGGATATTCGATATCCCGATAGATGTTTGCGGCGGGGAGGTTGACAGACAGTAGGCGGTAAGGAAGGCGGATTTTAGCATGTAGTTTTTCAAATGAAAAATATAGATCTAAAATAGAATAGGATTTTTTCCAAGTATTTTAGAAAATTTTAAGATTTGTGTGATATCTTTTTTTAAGTTCTAAGAAAATGATTCATGGAAATGCAGGAACAGCAGATAAACGGTGAACTCTTCTATAAAAGAGAAAACGAGAGATCGATACGGGGTGAAAAATATTTGTCAATTAAAATGAGGTTTCTGTTGTCCTATGTTGGCGTAATTCTTATTTCCATCACTTTATTTTTAGCAGCTGGATTTTTACTTATTTTTGCAATAACAGGTGATGTAAAATCGATAGAGCATCTATATAAAAACTCTTATCTCCAAAAACCTTTGACTGCAGCAGAAGAAAGTGTGTTTCTCGATTTAAAGCTTTTGGCAAAAAATAACCCTGAACAGCTTCTGAACGAAGAGCAGCTGAAGAAGCTTGAACATGGAGATATTGAGATTGTCGTTAGAAAAGTTAATGACATTGAGTATGCGTCCCCCGCACTTGATAAGCTAGGCTTGGTTCAATCACTTCCCATGTTCGAAGAAACGAACATCAATACACGGGACACAATCAAAATGAAAGACTCTTTTTTCACTTATGTGAAGTTTGATTTTTATTTTTCGGATAAAAGTGAAGGAAGCATTTTTGTCATGAGAAAGGCAAGTTCCTATGCCGAGCTGATTCGGGAGTCATTTCCCATTTTATTCTCCCTATTGTTATTACTGTTTGTAATGATTATTGGACTTTTAAATTATTTAGTTTCAAGAAGCATCATCAAACCTATCTCAATACTTAAAGAGGGAGCGGAGCGGATAAAATCAGGAGATTTAAACTTTGAAATCAAAGCGACTTCGAATGATGAAATCGGACAATTGAATAGGGAATTTGAGGAAATGAGAAAAAAGTTAAAAGAGTCCATAAACCTCCAGCTTCAGTATGAGGAAAATCGCAAAGAACTTCTTTCCAATATTTCTCATGATTTGAAGACACCCATCACTTCGATTATGGGTTATGTTGAGGGGATAAAAGACGGGGTAGCAAACACCCCGCAGAAAATGGATAAGTATTTATCGACGGTATACCTGAAAGCAAGGGATATGGATTCATTGATAGATGAATTGTTTTTATTTTCAAAGTTGGATTTAAAAAAGGAACTATTCACTTTTGAAACGATCAGAATCGATAAATATTTGAAAGACTACGTAGAAGAGCTTCAACTGGATTTACTTCAACAAGGAATCCACATTGAACTTCAACAGCTGTATAAACCGATATACGTGTCAGCGGATAGAGAGAAACTGAAACGCGTATTGGCCAACCTAATCAGCAATTGTGTAAAGTATATGAATAAAGATGAAAAACACATTTCCATTTCTCTGCATGAAGGACTATATGATGTAGTTGTACAAGTAACAGATAATGGTTATGGAATAGAATCTTCCGCTTTGCCTTATATTTTTAACCGCTTTTATCGGGCTGAGCAATCTAGGAATTCCCTGACAGGTGGAAGTGGTTTAGGACTTGCGATCGCAAAAAAAATTATCGACGAGCATGGAGGAGATATCTGGGCTACCAGTGAGATAGGAAAAGGTACAAGTGTTTTCTTTTCCATAAAGAAAGGTGAGGAAATGTGAAAAAGATATTACTTATTGAAGACGAAGTCAGTATTGCTGAATTGCAAAGGGACTATTTGGAAATTAGTGATTTTAGTGTCGATATTCAACATACTGGTGATGCAGGTCTCCAACAGGCCCTTAAAGGAAATTATCATTTAATCATTTTGGACATCATGCTTCCGGGGTTAAATGGCTTTGAGATATGCAAACAAATACGTGCTGTCAAAAATATCCCGATTTTGTTTGTATCTGCGAAAAAGGAAGATATTGATAAAATTCGGGGGCTTGGACTAGGAGCGGATGATTATATTACAAAGCCCTTTAGTCCAAGTGAACTAGTTGCAAGAGTGAAAGCGCACTTAGCGCGTTATGAACGTTTATCAGGAAGTCACCCCAAATCTAATTCAATCTATGTTCATGGAATTTCAATAGATAAGTCAGCACGCAGGGTTCACATAAACGGGGAGGTGGTCCCGTTTACAACAAAGGAATTCGATACTTTAGTGTTTTTTGTCATGCACCCTAATCAAGTATTAAGTAAAGAGCAGCTCTATGAAAATATTTGGGGATTGGAATCGGCTGCGGATGTTTCGACTGTCACTGTCCATATCAGGAAACTACGTGAAAAAATTGAAAGAAATCCTGCACATCCTAAATTTTTGGAAACTGTTTGGGGAGCGGGGTATCGCTTTAATGTTTAAATAGTATATTTTATGACCCGTCACGAAGGTGACGGGATTTTTTTATAAAACCTTAAGAAACTTTATGAGAAAGTTAATCATTTTTTAAGAAATTGTTTAGAGGGAGTTTAAGATTAAGCTCTAATATAATGGAGACGGATTGAGAAAGTCATTTTGGTGCATCAAGATGACGGAAAATCGATTTGGGGAGATGAAAGGACGGTGTGTTTCATGTGGAGACGGCTAACGATTGTCATCGGATGCCTATTCATCCTTCAAGGGTGTGCCTTAGATAGCGAAAGAGAGCCAAATAATCAGCAAAAGGAGTCAGGAAAGGGAATGAATGAATTACTGATTCAAGCAGTAGAACGAAAAGAAACGGAAAGAATAAGGAGTTTGATTGAGGAAGGTGCAGATATTAATACACAGGACTCGGCAGGGCGAACCGCCACTATGATTGCGACTTATAACAACGATGCAGAGACTGCAAAAATCCTTATTGAAGCAGGTGCAGACGTCAACATTCAGGATGAAATGAAAAATAGCCCCTTCTTGTATGCCGGTGCTGAAGGTTATCTAGATATAGTTAAACTTACGATTGAAGCAGGTGCCGACCCATCCATAACCAACCGTTATGGAGGAACGGCTTTAATCCCTGCTTCGGAACATGGATATGTAGAGGTTATTAAAGAACTCCTAACTAAAACTGATATTGATGTGAATCATGTAAATGATCTCGGTTGGACAGCTTTGCTAGAAGCTATCATTTTGAATGATGGTGATGGAAAACAGCAGCGAACAGTGCAATTGTTAATAGATCATGGTGCAGGTGTCAACATTCCTGATAATAATAATGTGACCCCTTTACAACATGCCCGCGAAAAAGGATTTAAAGAGATTGAACAAATTTTATTAACAGCAGGAGCAAAATAACCAGATTGCTATACTTTCATTTTGTAATGTCAATTGCACCGCTAGTTAATTAGAATCACAATAAGTTATGAGGAGACGAAAAAATGAACAAAAAAGCAAAAATTTCATCATCTATACTACTTGGATTAACATTGGCCCTAACAGGATGTAATAACACAAACGCACAAGACAGTCATAATGCACAGAAGCAGGAACAAACTGCCAAAGAAAGTAAACAAGAAAATAAGTTAACAGCAGGCCAGGAATTGACTAAAATTCTTAGTGGCACGAATTGGCAAGGTACAAAAGTTTATGATAAGAATAATAATGACTTAACAAAGGAGAATGCTAACTTTATTGGTCTCGCAAAATATGACGATGAAACATCCAGATATGAATTTTTTGATAAAAATACAAAAGAAAGTCGTGGTGATAAGGGAACTTTCTTTATTACCAATGGGAAGATGCGAGTGCTAATTTCAGAATCGATGGGTTACCAGGCCGTTGTTGAAATAACAGAACTGAATAAGGATATGTTTACTTATAAAAGAATGGGTAAAGATGCTAATGGTAATGACGTAGAGGTGTTTGTTGATCATATACCTTATACGGAAACAGAACTTTCCTTTACAGATCCAGACAAAAATTTGGAAACTTACACAGGGGACGTAGAAACAGATGTTGATGGAGATAAAATTTTATCAAGCACCCCATGGCAAGGAACAGTGGCATTGGATGAAAAGGGAAATGATGTATCAAGCTATAACACGAATTATTTAGGTCTTGCAAAATATGATGATAAAACAAATAAGTATGAATTTTTTGATGCTAAAACCGGTGAAAGCCGTGGTGATTACGGCTATTACGATGTTGTTCACGGAAATAAGATAAGAGCACATGTTTCACTAGGGGAAAATAAATATGGCGCAGTTCTTGAAATTACAGAGCTTAATGAAAATAAATTCACTTATAAACGAATCGGTAAAGATAAAGAGGGAAAAGATATAACGATAACAGTGGAACATATACCTTATAAAGGTGATTTGAAACTAAAATCAACTAAGTAAAATAGTAAGAAAGGGATTTTGCGTGAATAGCAAAATCCCTTTCTTGATATAGTAATAGAGTGTGGTTAGAGATGTTTAAGCGTTAAACCGTTCAACAGATGTTTCCAGGTCATTAGCGAGCTTTACCATTGAGGAGGTGGAGAAGGTAATGTCCTCCATGGATTTGGCTTGTTGATCGGTTGATTGTGCCACTTGCTTTGAAGCCACTGCCGTTTCCCTTGTCAACCCTGCAAAATCTTCTATCGAAGCATTGATTTCCTGAGAACTTGCTGCCATCTGTTCTGTAATGGCTGATATTTCTTGAATCTGATCACTAACATGCTCAAAAGATTTTATAGTCTGTTTAAAAGTTTCTCTTGTATTCAGCACAAATTTTGTCCCTTCTTCTACCTCATTAGTTCCAGTTTCCATCATTTTCACTGATTCATTTATGATGGATTTAAAATGAAGCAGGGACTCTTGAATATGGATTGCAGATTCCTTCGTGCTCACAGCCAATTTCCGTACCTCGTTCGATACCACCGCAAAACCTTTACCTTGTTCACCGGCTCTAGCAGCTTCAATTGCCGCATTTAGTGATAGCAGGTTTGTTTGCTCGGCAATTCCTGTAATTACATGTACAATATTCACAATCTCATTTGCTTGATCGTCCAAATTCTTTATTCTTGAACTTGTTTGCAGCATCACATCTTTTACTTGCAGAATTTGATTTGAGAGTTCATTTATATCCTTATTTCCAATGGACATCCTAGTTGAAACATGATTTGTCTGTTCGCTGACTTCTGAAGAAGCTTCGGCAATTCTTTGTATACCTATGGTCATTTCCTCGATGACCCTCGATGATTCTTCACTTCTGTGTAATTGTACTTCCGCAGCTCCTGCAACTTGCTGAATCCCATTGACGATATATTGTGTGGAAGTATCCATTTCTTTGATTTTGTATTCGATATCACTTGATGATTCCATTAGCTGGAATGATGAGCTTTTCATGGAATTGACGATCCTAGTTGTATTGGTGATCATTTCTTCAAAAGATTTCACTAAAACCTTGATTTCGTCGTTTCCCTTAACCCTTATGTTGCTAATCAGTTTATTGGCTGTTAATAAATCCCCATTTGAGATTTCCTTTGCAGCCAAGCTGACCTTGAGAAGCGGGGTTAACTTTTTAGTCAAGAACCATATTAGTGCACCTACCACGATCGCCATTAAGATTACATTGATTATTATCATCAGGGGCAGGATGCCACCCAGAACCTTGCTGGCCGTAGCATCGACTTAGCTGGCATCGATATCCACCCCTAGAATTCCAATGACCTCGTTACCATTCTTTATGGGAACGAAAACGGATAAATAGTCACCATATTCAGAATCATGAACGATGGAAGTAGTTGAAGCCTTTCCCTTCATGACGCTTTCTACATCGTGAAATGAAGTTGCAGTTGTGGGTGTTAAAATGGGAGATGCTTTATTATTTCCCTTACCCATTCCGTCTATAAGAATATGGACTTTTTCGCTATTTTGGTCAATTCCCAATGTATATACATATAATGCACCAGTTTTTTGTCTATAATCGTCTAACTGCTCGCGTATCTCCCAATATGTAGAGGTTTCGGATTGATTACTTAAAAAATCAGCATAAGATGTTGGATTTATTCCTTGAGAGATGTTGCTTGCTATGTCTAAGCTGCTCATAGCGATTGTTTTCTCAACCGTATCATTTGTACTTTTATACATTAATAATAAACTTCCAATTAATGTAATGATCATGCCTGTTAAAAGAACAAAACCTATTTTCGTACTGAGTTTATTCATCTTTGTTTATTCCTTCCCCGTGTTATATATTTACCATGTGTTATATATCGGTAATAATTAAATTTATTTAATGAGTCCTTTTTAAAACCCTCCGGTGGAGTTTTTATCCTTCAGATTTCAATCTGTTGTAAGAGGGATTCATATTGATTTTCCATCCTATAAATATTCTAATATAGAAAAAAACGACTTTTATCTTTCCCGTTTTGTTCCTAAAAATTTCAACTGTAAATATTAATCAGAGAAATGGAGAATATGTTAAATTGTTATAAAATTCAAAAAATGGTTTGACATTAATAAAAATGGGAGCTTATAATCAACGTAAGATGTAAAATTCGAAAACTGAGTTTTATATTATAGAACAAATTAATCATTAATTTTATTAAGGTAATGGCTTAAAAAGTGAATCAACTTGTGAAACGTAATGAGAAGTGAAGTGTTTTTTCCTCACTCCGAATAAAACAAAAACCAAGTTTTATATTATAAAACGATTTGATTTTTGCTTATACAAGGGTGAGGAGAAGTTTTAAAGATCAGCCTTAAATGATAACGCTTACAAAAAAATCGGGGAGGGTTTTTATTGAAAAAAAATAAGCTATTTGTATTTTCCACAAGCTTAACTCTTGCAATGACATTCCTTTTATCAGGATGTGGTGGAGGTGAGGGAGAAAAGACCAGTGGATCTGGAGTTGAAAAGAAAACAATTAAAGTGGCACATTATTTTGCTGAAAATCATCCTCAAAACATTGCCTTGAAAGAAAAATTTAAAAAAATAGTAGAAAAGGAGAGTAATGGTGAACTAGAGGTTCGGATTTATGCGAACAGCACTTTAGGTGCAGAAAAAGAATTTTATGACGGCGTCAGAAACGGAACGATCGAAATGGGTGTTCCAGGGCTAATTATGCAGTCGGACATTCCTAAAATGGGTGTTCCGGAATGGCCCTTCCTATTCAGGGATTACGATCATGTAAAGACGGTATTGAATGGACCTATCGGAGAGGAATTGACAGAAGATCTTGATCCAAAGCATGGGGTGACACCGCTCGCATGGAGTGCTAACGGTTTTAGGATGTTTTCGAGTAATCGTCCAATTAAGAGCATGAAAGATTTTCATGGACTTCGACTTAGAATGCCGAACATCCCGAATTACATAAAATTAGGTGAATCATTGGGGGCAAATGTTAGCCCATTGCCTATTTCAGAAGTTTTTACCGCACTTGAACAAAAAGTTGTAGATGCTCAGGATAATCCCATAGCCACACTGAGATCCTCGGGGTGGAATGAAGTACAAAGTGATGTACTAGAATCCAAGCATATGTTCAGCCCCAATATTTACATTATCAATAGCAAATTCTATAAAGGGCTAACAAAAGAGCAACAAAAAATCATTCAAAAAGCAGCAAAGGAATCGGCAGCATATGAGTTTGAATTGATGGAAAAAAGTTATGAAGATGACAAAGCTTATCTTAAGGAAAATGGAATCAAATTCACTACGCCTGACAAAGACTTTTCAGAAAAAATGTTAAAAGCATCTCAACCTGTTTATGATGAGGCCTTTGAGGAAAATGACTGGGCGGAGGAGCTCGTCGGAAAAATAAAAGCAGAATGAAGCAGGCGCTCTAGTTAGTAAAGGGGGAGATGTATAGGTGAATAAAATATCCAGAATCTTGGAAAATTCGTTAAACATTATTATGGCAGCTGCTTTAGCGATAATGGTCGTACTCGTGTTTGGTAATGTGGTCCTCCGTTATTTCTTTAATTCAGGGATTACTTGGTCAGAAGAAATGTCAAGGTATCTCTTTATTTGGTTGACGTTCCTCGGCGCCATCGGAGCTTTCAAAAACAAAGAACACTTAGGTGTAGACATGGTCATTAAACGGCTCCCGAATAAGATGAAAAAAGTGGTTCTAGTTATTAGTGATTTGATGATGTTATTCGTTCTTCTCTTAATCCTGGATGGAAGCTGGAAAATGACTATGATAAACATTGACAGTGCTGCACCGGCCACTGGAATGCCACTGGCATTTGTATATGGGACAGGTATTCTTGTAAGTGTTTCAATGGGAAGCATGATCATTTTCAATTTGTATCGGATTTTCTTCAATAAAATTAAAGACGAAGAATTGGTGATGATAAGTGAGTCAGAAGAGCTAATTTCCCTCCATACTGATGAATTTGAGTCAGATATTAGGATAGTTAAGGAGGAGAAGCAGGGATGATAGGTGTATTCGTCGGATCTTTACTGGGAGCCATGGGACTTGGAATACCTATTGCTTTTGCCTTACTTGTTAGTAGCGTAGTGCTTATGTACTTTCTTGGTATTTTTGATAGTCAAATTATCGCACAAAATTTAATCAGTGGGGCGGATAACTTCCCTCTAATGGCCATACCATTCTTTATGCTAGCAGGAGAGGCGATGAATCGGGGCGGTTTATCACGGCGTATCGTTGAGATGGCAATGAAATTGGTGGGTCATATCAAGGGAGGCCTTGGTTATGTAGCGATCATTGCGAGTGTGTTGTTTGCGAGTTTATCAGGATCTGCTGTTGCCGATACGGCCGCGCTTGGGGCTATATTAATTCCAATGATGGTGAAGTCCGGTTATGATGTGAACCGGTCAAGTGGTTTGATTGCATCAGGTGGTATCATTGCCCCGATCATACCGCCAAGTATTGGTTTCATCATTTTCGGTGTCGCAAGCGGTGTGTCCATTACAAAGCTGTTCATGGCAGGAATCGTTCCAGGTGTTTTACTAGCGGTTGGACTTACGGTTACCTGGGCCATTGTTGCACGAAAAGATAAAGTCGCCGTTAACCCCCGAGCTTCAGCAAAAGAAATACTTACTTCTCTTCGTCAAGGCATTTGGGCTCTATTTCTGCCCGTCATCATCATTGGTGGATTGAAATTCGGTTTATTTACACCGACTGAAGCAGCAGTGGTGGCTGCAGTCTATGCAATATTTGTCGGTCTTGTAATCTATCGTGAAATGAAAGTGAAAGATTTGTATGAGGTCTTTGTACATGCAGGAAAAATGACGAGCGTTGTCATGTTTCTGGTCGCTGCAGCTCTCGTATCATCCTGGCTGATAACTGTTGCGGATTTACCTGGTCAGGTGATTGGATTGCTGGAGCCATTTATGGATCATCCTTTGCTTTTATTAGTAATGATAAACCTATTGGTTATCGTAGTTGGAACTGCTATGGATATGACGCCGACAATCCTTATTCTAACACCTGTCTTGATGCCATTGGTGGTCGCTGCAGGTATTGATCCAGTTTACTTTGGTGTCCTGTTTATCCTGAATAACGCCATCGGTTTACTTACACCACCTGTCGGAACCGTGTTAAATGTCATGTGCGGCATAAGTAAGATCAGTATGGAAGAAATCATGAAGGGGATTTGGCCTTTCTTGCTCGTTGAAGTAATTGTATTGATCTTATTGATTTTGTTTCCTTCCTTAGTGCTGGTTCCTCTAGAATGGTTTACCTCCTAACGGAATGAAACTGCTAATTCGGTTTGTATGCTGATCTTCATCTTATTTTATAGGAGGAAAATGATAATGAATAATTTGTTTAAACGTTTGGCGGTCGGAGTAATATTGCCAGCAGTACTGTTATTAAGTGCTTGCGGAAGCGGACAAAATGAAAGCGCTTCGGCTGACGGTATTCAGAAAAGAACAATCAAAGCAGGGATCGGAAATAGTAAAATGCATCCACAAGGAAAAGGAATGGAGAAATTTAAAGAACTGGTTGAAGAAAAAAGCGGCGGGAAAATGAAAGTCCAAAACTTTTTTGATGCGACTCTCGGAGATGATCAGAAAATGACAGAAGCTCTTCAAGGCGGCTTACAGGAAGTAACTGTTCCTTCAACCTCACCACTTGTTGGCATGATTAAGGAATTTGGAATTTATGACTTCCCATTTGTCTTTAATAATGAAGAAGAAGCTTATACAGTACTTGATGGTGCAGTAGGAAAAAAACTTTTGGATAAATTACCGGAACATGATTTAGTAGGTTTGGGATACTGGGAAAATGGTTTCCGAAACTTAACCAACAGCAAACACCCTGTTAAAACGGCTGAAGATTTCAAAGGGCTTAAACTTCGTACCATGCAAAATGAAGTGCATTTAGATGCATTTTCAAAGTTAGGGGCGAATCCATCGCCGATGGCTTTCTCAGAAGTATTTACTGCACTGGAAACAGGCACTGTTGATGGTCAGGAGAATCCACTAGCAACAATTCAAACGCAAAAATATAATGAAGTGCAAGAATACTTAAGTCTTACAAATCATGTTTATACACCATTTGTATTCCTTGTAAGTAAAAAGTTCTGGGATGACCTATCAGAACAAGAACAAGAAATCATGAGTGAGGCCGCACAAGAGGCTGGAAAGTATCAACGGGAAGTTAACCAAAAAGAAAATGAAAAGGCACTTAATTATCTAAAAGAAGAAGGAATGAAAATCAATGAAGTAGAACCGGAAGAAATAGAAAAAATGAAGAAGGCCATCCAACCAGTGACAGACGAATATGCCAAGAAATTCGGACCAGATCTTGTAGAGGAAATGATGAGCGAAGTTGAAAAAGTACGCGGTAAATAATCCAAATTGTTTGGAGGAAAGAAAATGGATATTATCTCTGAACTTTTACGTGAAATCCAATTACCGAAAATGGTACAAGTGAGGCAGAAATTTCGTACAACTCAAATCGCTGATGTAGCTGGTGAGGTGAAGAAGGCGATAAAAGAAGCAGGTGTCTTATCAAGAATAAATGAAGAAGACAGGGTGGCAATTGCAGTAGGAAGCAGAGGGGTAGCGGACCTCCCTACATTAGTAAGAGAAACGGTGGCTGCCGTTAAGGAGGCGGGAGGTAATCCTTTCATCGTACCTGCAATGGGAAGCCATGGTGGTGCCACGGCGAAAGGGCAAATCGATGTGTTGCTTCAGCTGGGTATTTCAGAAGAAGCGGTTGGAGCGCCTATCAGGTCATCGATGGAAGTTATTAAACTGGATGAGTTGTCAAATGGCCTCCCTGTCTATATTGATAAACTTGCTTACGAATCGGATAAAATCATAGTCATTAATCGGATAAAACCACATACAGCATTTCGCGGACCGGTTGAAAGCGGACTTATGAAAATGATAACGATCGGTTTAGGAAAGCAAAAGGGAGCCGAAGCTGCACATGCATACAGCTTTAAGTATATGGCCGAACATGTCCCTGAAATGGCTAAGGTTTCCTTGTCAAAAGCTCCTATCATATTTGGTCTTGCGTCGATTGAAAACGCTTATGATAAACCGGCGAAAATCGTCGCAGTCCCAGCGGAGGATCTGGAGGTAGTGGAACCGGGACTGTTGCTTGAAGCAAAATCATTGATGCCGAAAATACATTTCGATTCGATGGATGTACTTATTGTAAATGAACTCGGAAAGGACATTTCGGGGGATGGAATGGACCCGAACATAACGGGTAATTTCGCCACACCATATGCTACCGGGGGGCCAGACGTTAAACGGACCGTTGTACTTGGACTTACTGAAAAAACTCACGGTAATGCGAATGGCATTGGCATGGCAGATATGACGACAAAAGCCGTCATGAATGAAATAAAATGGGAAAAAGGGTATGCCAATGCACTCACCAGCACAGTCACGGATGTAGTAAAGCTCCCGATGTTTTTGGATACGCAGGAATTGGCTGTAAAAGCTGCCATCAAAACATGCAATGCCTTCGATTTGAATAAAGTGAGAATCGTAAGAATTAAAAACACGCTTGAAATCGGTGAAATTTGGATTTCTGAAAGCATGATGGAAGAAGCTTTAAAGAATGAAGATATAGAGATCTTGTCAGACCCGGAGGACTTGGCACTGGACTAAAAATCTTCTTTACTATTTTCATAGAACAAAAGAATTGATTTGAACTCAGAAAAGGAGTGCTGAAATGACACACCTATATCCACTAATTGATAACGAAATAAACCCTTACCGCGATAATGTGCAGGGAAAAGCAAATGAACCTATTACGGTTGCAGGTCTGTTGGACCGTTCGAAGCTGACGCTAGGCACCACATATGAAGGTGGGAAGCCTGATTGGACGCTTGAAGAAATTTATATGCGGCTCGAGAGAAATGCCCCGCGTATCGCAATAATCGGTGGTTCGTCCGATCATCCGGCCCATATAATGGATTACCAAACGTCAGCACGGGCAGCAATCCGCATTTGGCAAAACGGCGGCGTGCCGTTTCATTTCTCGACACCGGTAATGTGTGATGGCACTGCACAAAACAATCAAGGAATGAGTTACTCTCTCCAGAGCCGAAACGCGGTTGCACAAATGGTTGTCAACCAGCTGGAAGCTCACAGTTATCATGGTGCATTCGTCATTCAAGGGTGTGATAAGCAGCCTCTTGGTGTTGTAAGTGCACTCGCCCATGTTGATCGTGTTCGCCGAAACCGTGGTGAAGCACCCTTTTTCGCAACATTCGCACCTGCTCACGTATTGGAAGGCGGTTCGATTCCAGCTGACGTAATTGAAGAATTGGAAACTCTGGCGAAAAATGCGGAAAGCAAAGGAGCAGCCGATGTAGCCGTAGATTTACGAGATACGATGGCATATATATTGCAATGTTCATCGAATACTGCTTTCCAGGGCGTGTTTGAACGGGCCTATGAACGAGGAATATTGACGAAGGAACAGCATAAATACTTTGAAATGAGACTTGCTGTCGCAACATGTGACGGGCAGGGAGGTGTATGTGCCTTTAATGGTACGGGGAATAGTTCACGTCATTTAGTGGCAGGCATGGGTCTAGTACATCCAGCAGTGGAGCTGTTGACCGATCCGCCAACACAACGCCAGATTAACTCGGTGGTTGATAGCTTTGCCGGCATGATAAACGAAGAGCGCTACGGCGTGGCCAACATTGTCGCTGCGAACATAAAAAATGCAATCCGTATACACAGCGCATCGGGTGGTTCTACTAACTTAATGATGCATATTGTCGCAGGCATGCTTTATGCAGGATTCAAATTCAGTTTATGGGACCTTGACCGCATTCATCATTCACATCCAATTCCTGACTTATTTGATTACAGTTTGACAGAAGGAAGGGACATTTATTCACTTGCGATGCAGTGTTGCAGCGGGAAAAGCAGAGGAATGGAAACACTTTTTCATGAACTTATTGAGAATGGTGTACCAATGGATCAGGATGCGCCGACTGTCGCAGCAAAAACTTGGAAAGAACGTCTTTCGATCACAAATAGCCTAAAAGCAGTTAATGTTAAGAAAAATCAGGTCATTTTATCCAATCCACGACGTGGATTCAGCGGTGTTGATGTATTAAAAGGAAACTTCTTTGAAAGCGCCGTTGTAAAAATCAGCGGAATGCCGACACCACAGCTTGACCAATTCGACGATAAGCTTGCATTTGTCCTTTATTACGAAAATGAAGATGATGCAAATAAAAGCCTGCTCGATTCAAATCTGCTTTCAAAAATAAAAGAGCAAAAGCTTTTCGAACATAATCTATTGCTAGAATCTCTTAAATACAACAATGAGTCGGAATGGTCTCTTCTAAAAACCGCTACCTATGGGGAATTATTTGACAGGATGGTTGAAGCCGGCACATTGAAAATTGCGGTTATTATCTCAGGGCAGGGGCCAGTGGCATTCGGAATGCCGGAAATGTTTACACCAATGCAACACATCAATGCAAATCGTGTTATGAAAAAAATCGCTACAATCATTAGCGACGGCCGCTATTCAGGAGTCACATATGGAGCTGCCATAGGGCATATGACACCGGAAGCGTATGAAGGTGGCGGCATAGGTTTACTTAAATCAGGGGATGTAATTCACCTTCAGCTTCGTGATCGACGAATTGATTTTGTAGATTCTACTAAACTTCATTCTGGAAAGGTTATTCATGATTTTGCGGATCATTTTAAAGAAGAAAGACAATCATTGGCAGCTGAACGCAAGCAGCGGATGAAAGTTAGACAGAAAATGGTTGCGGCAAGCAACAGGATGTTTGGGCATACAGATGCAGCAAATGGTGTTGTTCCAATCGCTGTCATTGAGGATGCGGTACTTGATTATGAACAAGATATTATAATCCATGAAAAAAAAGTAGAAATAAAGTGAGGTATGCTCGTCATAAATCCGATAAGATAAAGGTAGACAGAATGAAAAGGAGTGAGGAACGATGCCTATCATCCAATCGGTGGAGCGTGCCTTGAAAATATTGGATTTATTTGATGAGCGTGAGCGTGAACTAACTATTACAGAGATAAGTAAGAGAATGAATTTACATAAAAGTACGGTTCATTCACTATTAAAAACCTTACAGGAGCATCACTATATTTCACAAGGCGAAGAAAATGGAAAATACTCGCTAGGATTAAAGCTATTGGAGAGGGGAAGCGTTGTTGTGACCCATCTCGATTTGCGCAATGTAGCAAGAAAACATCTTGAAGGGCTTTCAGCAACAACGAATTTGACGCTGCACCTTGTCATATTGGACGGGCAGGAAGGTGTCTATGTCGATAAAGTTGAAGGTACTGGGGTAACGGTCCTGTATTCCCGTATTGGCCGTCGTGTTCCGATTCATACAAGTGCAGTCGGCAAATCTCTTGTTGCAACCAAAACGGATAGTGAACTGGATTTGCTCTTGGACGGCTATGATTATACGGGACCGACAGAAAAATCGATTAGATCCAAGGAACAGTTTTTAGCCGAAATCGAAAAAGCACGCATTAATGGTTATTCAATGGATAATGAAGAAAATGAACCGGGCATTTTCTGTCTTGCCGTACCGATAAGAGATTATTCAGGAAAGGTAATCGCTGCAATGAGTGTATCGATGCCTGCATCGAAAGTAAACGAAGAAACACAAGAGTATTATGTACGTCTCTTAAAGGAATGCAGCAGTAAAATTTCACAGGAGCTCGGTTATGAATATCAAAAAATATAAAAAGAGGTTTGCCCTAAGGAGGAACTAGCAAATGAGAATTATTCGCTATGTACATGAAAACAAAAAACAACTTGCTGCCGTGACAAACGAAAACAATGTGGTGGACCTTCCATTTACTGATTTTATGTCGTTGATTACAACGGCACGCCATGAAAACAGAACGCCGTTTGACATTGTAAAACAAATTGTCGCTGAAGGGAAAAAGCTGCCATTGGAAGGTCTTCAATTAACAACGCCTATCGACGCACCGGAAGTATGGGCATCTGGCGTTACGTATAAAAAAAGCAAGGAAGCACGTAACTACGAAGCTACGCAAGGAAAGCTGGACCGCCAAACTTTCTATGACAAAGTTTATGATGCAGAGCGTCCTGAGATTTTCTTTAAATCAACTGCAGCAAGAACCGTAGGACCGAATGACCCGGTATATTTGCGTTCAGATTCAAAATGGCAAATTCCGGAGCCGGAGCTTGGTCTTGTCATCGATAAAAAGGGAACGGTGCTTGGATATATCGCAGGTAATGACATGAGCTGCCGTGATATTGAAGGTGAAAACCCGCTTTATCTCCCACAGGCAAAAGTTTGGAAAAACTCTTGTTCCATTGGACCGGCCATCTTGTTAAAAGAGGCTGTTCCAGATCCATATGAGCTTAAAATCATGTGCCGGATTTTTCGAAATGAAGAAAAAGTATTTGAAGGTGAAGCGAAAGTAAACCAACTGAAACGAAAGTTGGAAGAGCTCGTCGACTATTTAGTTTTAGATAATACTGTATTTGACGGATCAGTTTTACTTACAGGTACTTGCGTGGTTCCGCCAAATGAATTTACATTGAAAGGCAATGACCGGATTGAAATCGAAATACCAGGGATAGGGGTATTAAACAACCCGGTCATCCAAAGTAAAGCAGTTCAAACCATTTAAGGGGTGACAAAATGAGCGAGTATAAAACACTTTACCTAAGTAGGGAAGATAGTGTAGCTGTCGCTTTATCCGAAATCCCTGCAAACACATCAGTAGTTGTGAAGTCAGACCTTCAAGAACTTGTCGTACCCATTCTTGAACCGATCCGTTTTGGACATAAGTTCGCAGTCAAGGCCATCAAACAAGGAGAAGACATAATTAAATATGGGGAAGTCATAGGTGCAGCCTCAGCTTTTATTCCCATTGGTGCACATGTTCATGTACACAATTTAGAAGGCAAAAGAGGAAGGGGTGACAAAATTGCTGAATGAAAAAATGCAGTTTTGGGGTTACCGCCGTCCGGACGGCCGCGTCGGTGTACGGAATCATGTACTGATTTTGCCGACGATAACATGTGCAACTCAAACAGCTCAGCGTGTCACAGAATTGGTGAGCGGAACCGTCACATTCATTCATCAGCATGGCTGTGCGCAAGTGGGAACTGATTATGATCAAACGGCCCGAACCTATGCGGGAATGGGCATGAATCCAAATGTATATGGTGTCATAGTACTCGGACTTGGCTGTGAAACACATCAGGCGCACCGTATTGGGGATGAAATTGCCAAATGCGGTAAACCAGTGAAAACTGTATCGATCCAGGATCATGGAGGCACTCTTCAAACCATTGCCGAAGTATCTAAAATCGCAGTCAAAATGGTCCAGGATGCCTCGATGGTGCAACGGGAATTATGTGATTTTAGCGAGCTGATTGTCGGCACAGAATGCGGTGGGTCGGATGCATGCTCCGGCTTATCGGCGAACCCGGCAGTCGGACGTACTAGCGATTTGGTAGTTCAGCAAGGGGGAACCGCAATATTAGCGGAAACGACTGAACTCATCGGTGCAGAGCATTTGATCGCAAACAGGGCGGCAAACGACCAGGTAGCAAAAAAAGCGTATGCGGTTATTAAAATGATGGAAGACCGCTCGATTCAAATGGGCGTTGACATCCGCACCGGAAATCCAAGTCCGGGAAACATTGAGGGAGGTCTCAGCTCACTAGAAGAAAAATCCCTGGGGGCAGCGACAAAATCAGGTACAACCAGATTGGAAGAAGTCATTGATTATGCCCAGGTACCCACAAAAAAAGGGCTAGTATGGATGGATACGCCTGGCCATGACATTGAGCAATTGACGGGTATGGTCGCAGGCGGTGCCCAAATCGTTCTCTTTACAAGTGGAAGAGGCACGCCGACTGGTTCTCCTATTTCACCCGTCATAAAAATCTCGACTAATACACCAATGTTTGACAGGATGAATGAAAATATGGATTTAAATGCTGGTACGATCGTTGATGGTTTAGAAACCGTTGATGAAGTGGGCAGGCGCATCATGGAAGAAATTCAACATGTTTCTAACGGGAAACTAACAAAAGCGGAGATATTAAAGCAGCATGACTTTGGTATATGGAGAATTGGACCGACATTCTAAAACGAAAAAGGAGCTAAAGACTATGATATCAACTACATTTGCAACGAAAACATATAAAAATTTCATTAATAATGAGTGGGTGGATGCATCTTCTGGAAATACAATCCAAAGCATTAATCCTGCGGACAAAGAACCGGTTGGCTACGTACAAAGCTCAACCGAAAAAGACTTGAATAAAGCTGTAGCCGCAGCGCATAAGGCAAAAAGGGATTGGCGCAGGCTCGGCCAGTCTGCACGTGGGCAAATCCTTTTCAAAACGGCCAATATATTGGAAGAAAATCTAGATGAAATTGCCGAAACCATGACTCGCGAAATGGGTAAAACGTTACCTGAAGCAAAGGGTGAAACGGCACGGGGTGTTGCAATCCTGCGTTACTATGCTGGGGAAGGAATGCGGAAAGACGGCGATGTTATTCCATCATCCGATAAAGATGCCCTAATGTTCACGAAACGCAGCCCACTAGGTGTTGTCGGGATAATCACGCCATGGAACTTCCCGGTAGCAATACCCATCTGGAAAATGGCTCCAGCTCTAGTTTATGGCAACTCAATCGTATGGAAACCTGCTACGGAGGGAGCCGTTACGGCAGCGAAAGTCATGGAATGCTTCACAAAAGCAGGCTTCCCTGATGGCGTAGTGAATTTTATTACCGGTAAAGGATCGATCATCGGTCAAGGACTCATCGATCATCCGCTTTTAAATGCGATCACATTTACCGGTTCTGAAAGTGTCGGTCAGAGCGTCGCAAAATCAGCTTCAGCCCGCGGGATAAAATATCAGCTTGAAATGGGTGGAAAGAATCCAGTCATCGTAACGAAAGATGCAAACATCGACCAAGCTGTCGAGGCGGTCATCAGCGGTGGATTTCGTTCTTCCGGCCAGAAATGCACAGCTTCAAGCCGTGTTGTCGTTGAATCGTCCGTCTATGATGAATTCAAACAAAAACTGGTAAAGGCAGCAGCGGAAATTACAGTTGGCAACGGTCTTCAAGAGGGTATTTGGATGGGCCCATGTGCAAGCGAAAGCCAGTTCAAAACGGTCACAGAGTACATTGAAAAAGGCAAGCAGGAGGGTGCAAAACTCATACATGGCGGGGAGATATTAACTGGCGGAGACTATGATAGGGGCTTTTTCATCACACCAGCGATTTTTGAAGACGTGACGTCCGAAATGGAGATTGCACAGGCAGAAATTTTTGGACCAGTTATCGCGCTTATGAAAGCAACAGATCTGGTCGAAGCGATTGACTTGGCAAATAATACGAAGTACGGATTGAGTGCATCAATCTTCACATCAAATATTAGTTCAATTTTGGAATTCATCGATGAAATTGAAGCAGGTCTTGTCCGCATTAACGCAGAAAGCGCGGGCGTAGAGTTGCAAGCCCCATTCGGAGGCATGAAGGCATCAAGCACGGGTTCGCGAGAGCAAGGTGAAGCGGCGAAAGAATTTTATACAGCCATAAAAACGGTTTTTATTAAAGGTTCTTAACAAGTGCAAGGGAGGTTTCCATGTTTGAAAATCTCTCTTTCTTCAAAAAAACATTGCGAGGTGCTTGATGAAAATCATAAAAATTTCTTTATACAAAGTTCCGCCCCGCTGGCTGTTTTTAAAAATCGATACGGATGAAGGCATTTCCGGATGGGGAGAGCCTGTCGTGGAAGGCCGTGCTGAAACGGTTAAAGCAGCAGTTAACGAACTGACTGATTATTTGATCGGGAGAAATCCGAACGACATTGAAGATATCTGGCAAACGCTTTATCGAGGTGGATTTTACCGCGGTGGCCCAATTTTAATGAGCGCGATTTCCGGCATTGAGCAGGCATTATGGGATATAAAAGGAAAATACTTCGATATTCCTGTATACCAAATGCTCGGCGGCAAAGCACGTCAAAAAATTAAAGTGTATTCATGGGTCGGAGGAGATAGACCTGTGGATGTCGTTGCAGCCGCAATTGAAAAACAGAAAGAAGGCTTCCTTGCTGTCAAAATGAACGCATCAGAAGAAATGAATTACATAGATAGCTTTTCGAAAGTAGAAGCGGTCATCGAACGGGTTGCTTCAATCAGGGAAGCGGTTGGCAAAGACTTTGGCATCGGTGTGGATTTTCACGGGAGGATTCATAAAACGATGGCAAAAGCGATTGTAAAAGAACTGGAACCTTACCGTCCCATGTTCATTGAAGAACCGGTGCTCCCGGAAAACAATGAAGCACTTCGTGAGATTGCCTGGCATACTACGTGTCCGATTGCGACGGGAGAAAGAATGTATACGCGCTGGGGCTTTAAGCAGCTACTTCAAGATGGTTATGTCGATATAATTCAGCCGGATCTGTCTCATACAGGTGGTATTTTAGAAGGGAAAAAAATTGCCGCAATGGCAGAAGCGTATGATGTAGCCATTGCGCCGCACTGCCCGCTCGGTCCGATGACTCTTGCTTCATCCATTCATCTGGACGCAACGACACCGAATTTCATTATTCAGGAGCAAAGCCTTGGTATTCATTACAACGAAGGCATGGACATTCTCGATTATATGAAAAATCCAGAATTATTCGACTATGAAGATGGTTATGTGAACATTCCTGATAAACCGGGTCTTGGTGTGGAAATCGATGAGGAAAAAGTGATGCAGGCAGCAGAGACCGGACATGATTGGAAGAACCCAATTTGGCGAAATGAGGACGGGAGCATCGCTGAATGGTAATAAAAGGAGGAAAAATAATGGACTTTCATGGCATCATTCCACCGGTAGTCACCTTATTTGATGAAACGGGGAACTTGGATTTGGAGTTGAACAGAAGGTATATCGACCTATTAATCTCACGGAATATTGACGGTATTTTGTTGATGGGCAGTTCAGGTGAGTTCTCCTCA
Organism: Peribacillus sp. AS_2; assembly: GCF_026891895.1. Taxonomy (NCBI): domain Bacteria; kingdom Bacillati; phylum Bacillota; class Bacilli; order Caryophanales; family Bacillaceae; genus Peribacillus; species Peribacillus sp. AS_2. Next base: position 36,003 of record NZ_JAPTGA010000015.1, on the reverse strand, counting down.
CTTACAACTGAAGAAAGGAAATTATATGTACGCGAAATGTTAAAGTACATTAACGGAAGAGTGCCAGTTATGGTCGGAGTCGGGCATACCGCATTAAAAGAGGTGCAAGAACTGACTTCTTATGCAGAAGAGCATGGAGCTAACGGCATTCTCGTGGTCAACCCATATTACTGGAAGCTGTCTGACGAGCAATTATACCGACATTTTTCCAGTGTGGCGAACCATACTGATCTGCAAGTTTTCATTTATAACATCCCGCTCTTGACAGGTCAAAACTTATCCATCGAACTGATTAAAAAATTAGCCGAAGATCATTCAAACATTGCAGGTATTAAAGAGACGGTCAGTGATTTCGGCCACCTTCGTCAAGTGCTGGCTGAAGTGAAGAAAGTTCGCAGTGATTTCAAAGTCTTCTCCGCTTTTGACGAGCATTTGCTTCCGGCCCAAATGATTGGAGCAGCGGGAAGTATTAATGGAAGCGCGGTCTTTGCCCCGGAAATATCCGTACATTTATATGAATCGTATCATAAAGGAGATCTCGCTGAAGCCCAGAAAAATCATCAAGTGATTTCAAAACTGATGGATGTGTACAATTACGGTCCGACATTTTTTACAGCCATGAAGGAAGCTGTTCATCAGCGCTGGTTTGACGTTGCTGCTGGTCACCGTGCCCCATGCGATGTATACCCTGCTGATTTGGGTGACAAAGTAGCTGCTCTCTTAAAAAATATAGATATGAAAGAAGGCGTCCAAAAATGAAAGAATCACGCGACTTGCTCGAAACGTTAGGCTACCCATCTACTGATCTTAAAGAACTTCCTACATCAACGAAAACATTTCCGGACGGTGCTCAATACCGCATTGAACTGCCAAGTGTAGAAGGCCCAGCGGCCCTAAAAGAAACATTGAAAGAAATTGACCGGCTAGGTTTGACTATTCATCGGATATCCCAGGGCAGCGGCATCATGCTTCAAACGGATGAAGAAATTAAAGAAATGTGTGAAATGACAGCAGAGCGCGGTATGGAGCTCAGTTTGTTTGTCGGTCCTAGGGGTTCTTGGGATGTCAGTGCGGGACCGCTTACGCCAGGAGGTAAATCCCAGGGAATCCGCCATGAAGGATCGGACCAGCTTGTTTATGCCATGGAAGACTTGAAAAGAGGAGCTGCACTTGGTCTTCGCGGTGCGTTAGTTGCAGATGAAGGACTCCTACTTTTAACGAAAGAAATGAAAAAACACGGACAGCTTCCGAAAGACTTTGTTGTTAAAGTATCGGTTCAAATGGGTTCAGCCAATCCAGTATCCGTTAAATTAATGGAAGACATCGGAGCGGATACCTACAACGTACCACCTGCATTAACGCTGTCCAAACTTGCAGCGATCCGACAATCAATAAACATTCCCATTGATTTATATGTTGAAGTTCCGGATACCTTCGGAGGCTTTCTTCGCTATTATGAAATACCAGAAATTATCCGTGTATTGGCGCCAGTATACATTAAATTTGGTCTGCGTAATCATCCTGATGTATACCCTTCAGGGAAACAATGGCAAAGTACGAACATCTCACTCGCTCAAGAACGTGTACGCCGTGCTGCAATTGGCATTCAAATGATCGAACGATACTATCCTGAAGCAATAACATCGAAACTCGGTGCAGAAGGACTCGGCATTGCAAAAATTGAAAAGGCAGCAGCGAAATAGATGTCTGGTCTTACTATAAAGGAGTGGAGCCCGAATGACCTTTAAAATATTATTAACGGATTACGAATTTGAACATTTGAAATATGAAGAAGAGATTTTTCAAGAAAGCGGTCTGGATATCAATTTCATCAAAGCGCAATGCAAAACTGAAGAGGAAGTAATGGAGCATGCAAAAGAAGCGGATGCAATTTTAAATCAATATGCTCCTATCTCAAGACGAGTCATCGAGTCGCTCGAAAACACGAAAATCATTTCCCGCTATGGTGTTGGCGTCAATACAATTGATCTCGATGCCGCTAAGGAAAAGGGGATTACTGTCGCTAATGTACCGGATTATGGCATGGAAGAAGTATCGAATCATGCATTGGCACTTTTACTTTCTTCGGCGCGGAAAGTGGCACTGTTAAACAAGGAAGTGAAAAAAGGTAACTGGGACTTTAAAGTGTGTGTCCCGATTCACCGTTTTAACGAACAAACGGTTGGGGTTCTCGGCTTTGGCCGGATTCCGCGCCGTTTCATTGAAAAGGTGAAACCGCTCGGCTTTAAAACCGCTGCTTATGACCCTTTCGTTTCGGCTGCAGACATGGCTGCAGTCGGGGTTCAAAAAATGGATCTCGACGAAATTATAGGCGAAGCCGATTATTTGTCGATCCATGTGCCCTTAATTGATGATACATACCACCTGATCAATGAGGAGCGCCTTAAACAGATGAAGAGTAACGCGGTCATCATTAACACGGCACGCGGACCGATAATCGATGAAAAAGCACTTTCCAATGCACTTGAAAAAGGGATCATTGCAGGTGCTGCACTTGATGTGACAGAAAATGAGCCTGTCAGCATCGATAGCCCGCTACTCACAATGGACAATGTCATCATTACGCCTCACAGCGCCTGGTATTCTGAGGAAGCGATGGTTGAACTTCGTCAAAAAGCAGCAAGAAATATCGTTCAGGTCTTAAAAGGGGAAAAAACACCATACGCATTAACCTAAGAAAGGGGAAAAAAATGAAAATAGCGACTTTTTCCGTGCAATCCGAACAGCACATCGGTCTAGTTCAAGATGATCAAATAATTAGTTTAACGGCTCTCTGTCCAGAGGAATTTCCTGCATGCATGAAAAAATTTATAGAACGAAGCAGCGAGTTGCGCACACGTGCTGAACACTTTATCGAGCAACGGATAAATGAGGATGCAATATTCAAAACGTCAGATGTGAAAATCCTGCCGCCAATCGCAAAGCCTGATAAAATCATTTGCGTAGGACTTAACTATTTTGATCATTGTAAGGAAACGGGGATGGAGCCGCCTGCTTCGCCAGTCATTTTTTCAAAATATTCGAATGCGATTACAGGTCATAATGATCCGATTGAAATCCCAATTAATTCAACAGAGGTCGACTTTGAAGCAGAGCTTGCTTTTGTCATTGGAAAAGAAGCGAAACGTGTGTCAGAAGAAGAGGCGGATGACTACGTCTTTGGCTACACGATTATGAATGATATCAGCGCCCGAGATTTGCAATTTCAGGACGGTCAGTGGTCAAGAGGCAAAACGGCGGACACATTTGCTCCATTTGGTCCTGCTATCGTTACAAAAGATGAAGTGGGTGACCCTCACAATCTAGCGATTTCGCTTGAATTAAACGGTGAAATTATGCAGGATTCAAATACAAGCAACCTAATTTTTACGGTTCCGAAAATCATTTCATTTTTATCACAGTCCATGACACTAATGCCAGGTGATTTGATTGCAACTGGCACGCCGCCAGGAGTAGGAATGGGAAGGAATCCAAAAATCTGGTTGAAAAACGGTGACCGGATGAACGTCAGCATTGAGAAGATCGGTACGCTTTCTAATCACGTAATAGCATGACAAGAGAAAGAAGATGATGACATGGATGTTGTAACCATCGGAGAAACGATGACAGTGTTTACCCCGAATGAAGAAGGTCCGCTTCGTCACGCCAGATCTTTTTCGATGAAGTTTGCCGGTGCGGAATCCAATGTCGCGATCGGGTTAAGCCGACTCGGTCATTGCTCACGCTGGATTAGCCGTCTCGGTGATGACGAATTTGGCGATGCCATGCAATCTTTCATTCGCGGAGAAGGCGTTGATGTCTCTTATGTAACGAGAGACCCTGATGCGCCTACCGGAGTCTTTTTTAAAGAATTCAGACGGCTGAATGATACCCGGGTTTATTATTACCGGAAAGATTCGGCAGCTAGTAAAATGACGGCGGAATTACTAACTGATCTTGCCATCCAAGATGCCGCTTATCTCCATATTACGGGGATTACCCCTGCACTAGGGAATTCTTGTCAGTCGCTCTTGGATAAGGCGGTCCGCATTGCTAAAGAAAACGGAACAAAAATCGTCTTCGATCCGAATATTCGCTTGAAAATATGGGGTGATGAAGATGAAGCACGTCACATCATAACAAAGTACGCCTCGAAAAGTGATATCGTCATGCCTGGGGTGGCCGAAGCCGAATTTTTATTCGGCTCCCATACTCCGGAGAAATTTGCCGATCATTTTCATGAACTCGGTGTCGAAACAGTTTTACTTAAATTGGGCAAAGAAGGCTCTTTGATTTCAGCCCCGTCTGTACCGAAAACATACATTCCTGGATTCTATGTGGAACGGGTCGTGGATCCCATCGGTGCTGGTGATGCTTTTGCATCCGGTGTACTTTCCGGACTGCTTGATGGACTCCCGTTAGATGAAGCTGCAAGGCGTGGAAATGCCATGGGAGCAATGGCAACGATGGTAAATGGCGATGTTGAGGGTTTGCCGGCCCGTGTCGACCTCGATTTGTTCATGAGTGGCGGCACAGAGGAAGTAACGAGGTAGAAAGGTGGAAAAAATGACTAAACTTGAAGAGCTTAAACATGGGAAGCTGGTCGGCGTCATCCGCGGTGCACGCCCCGATCAAATTATACCAATCGCCCGGGCCCTGAAAGAGGGCGGCATCCGAACGTTAGAAATAACAGTGGAAACACCCAAAGTGTGCCATTTGATTGAAAAAGTGAAAGAGGAGTTCGGTGATGATATCATAGCGGGTGCCGGTACAGTATTGGATCCTGAAACGGCCCGTGCGGTCATCATGGCAGGGGCTGAATTTATCTTTTCTCCAACCGTCAATGTCCAAACGATTAAACTGGCGAAGCGCTATGGCGTTATTAGCATCCCTGGTGCGCTCACACCAACCGAAATATTGACTGCTTACGAGCATGGAGCTGACATTATTAAAGTTTTCCCGGCAGATGCACTAGGTGTTAGCTACTTTAAAAATCTTAAAGGACCGCTCCCTCATATTCCCCTTATGCCAACTGGCGGTGTCAACCTTGACAACCTCGCGTCATTTTTTAAGGCAGGGGCCATCGCGGCGGGAGTAGGCGGTTCATTGATCAATCCTGCGAAATTGATTATAGGTGAAGATTACACCAGGCTGACAGAAACGGCAAAAAAATTCTCGGCTATCGTACAAAAAAGCTAAATCCGTCCAGCGCTTATATGAATATCTTTCAATAAGCGCTGGGAATGAAAGTACGACTGCTTTATTTCCTCCTTTTCAATTTTTTTGTAGTCCATCAAGGGTGTGATAATGCCGGTGGGCAGTGGATAAATTCAGCTAAACCAGAAAGGGGAAAAGTGATATGTTACTAGAAAAGTACAGAAATCTGCAGGATATTCTTCAAAAAATGGAGTCGGTTGTGGTCGCTTTTTCAGGAGGGGTGGACAGCACGTTTTTGCTAAAAGTCGCTATTGATACTCTGGGTTATGATAATGTGTTAGCCGTTACAGCGGATTCTGAAACCTATCCATCGAGTGAGTTGAAAGAAGCCATTATGCTATCAAAATGGATTGGTGCAAAACATCTTGTCATTCAAACTTCGGAGTTGGCCATTCCTGGATATAAAGAAAACAATCAGAATCGCTGTTACTTTTGTAAAAGTAGTTTATTTGACCACCTGCTTCCTATTCTTGAAGAATATGAATTTAATAATATTATTTATGGAGTTATCGCTGATGATGCTAACGAATTTCGTCCAGGCATGAAAGCAGCTAAAGAAAAAGGAATTAGTGGACCTCTTCTAGAAGCCGATTTATTCAAAGAAGAAATAAGAGTATTGTCCAAGCAAGCCGGATTGCCAACCTGGGATAAACCGTCATTTGCTTGCCTATCCTCACGAATAGCATATGGCGATATCATTACGAGGGAAAAATTGACCAAAGTTGATAAATCAGAGGCTTACATAAAATCACTGGATATTCATCAGGTAAGAGTCAGGACCCATGAGGATACTGCCCGAATTGAAGTTGAACCCGATGATATGCCAAGAGTGCTTCAATACCATGCGGCGATCACGAAACGGCTGAAGCAATTTGGATATAAGTATGTATCAATGGATCTCACCGGCTATACAAGCGGAAGTATGAATATGGCGCTTAAAAAGGAAGAGATGTCATGATTGACGATATTTTGGAGCAGGTTCAAAAGGGTTCATTAACAGTTGCGGAAGCCAAGGGAAAACTTGCATCCTATGATAATTTAGGGTTTGTAAAAATCGATCATCATCGCAAAAGGAGACAAGGCTTTCCCGAAATTGTGTTTGGGGAAGGGAAAACAGCTGAACAAATTTTAACGATTGTCCAATCGCTGCGGACAAGGAATGATTCCGTGCTTGTGACTCGTATTTCTCGGGAAAAAGCGGTATTTGTACAAAAAGAATGTAGTGATTTTGAGTATAACGAGATTGCACGGACACTTGCTTGGGTTAGAGAAAAGCCGAAAACTGTTGATTCATATATTGCAATTGTATGCGCCGGGACATCAGATTTGTCTGTTGCTGAAGAAGCAGCCGTGACGGCCGAAACTCTAGGTATTCCTGTCAGGCGTATATACGATGTTGGCGTTGCTGGGCTTCATCGCCTCCTTGATAATATAGACGAAATAAGGGGTGCTACCGTATCAGTTTGTGTCGCGGGAATGGAAGGGGCACTTCCAAGTGTGTTAGGAGGCCTTGTCACGAATCCAATTATTGCTGTGCCGACAAGTATTGGTTACGGTGCTAATTTTAACGGTTTATCGGCCCTTTTATCAATGCTCAATTCATGCGCATCTGGTGTAAGTGTGGTGAACATCGATAATGGATTTGGTGCAGCCTACAATGCAGCGATTATATACAAGCTTGTACATAAAAAGGAGGCCAATTGTGATGAGGACTTTATATTTTGACTGCTTTTCCGGCATAAGCGGAGATATGGTTATTGGTGCGTTGATTGATGCAGGTGCAGACCCTGTACAAATGGAAGAAGAGTTAAAAAAGTTGAACATGGATGAAGAATATAATCTGTCATGGGGGAAGGTCGTCAAAAATGGCATTACGAGTACTAAATTTGATGTCATTCTTACCAGTAAATCAGACCAAACACATGAACATAGCCACAGCCATGAACACGAGCACAGTGATGGACACAGCCACAGTCATGAACACGAGCACAGTCATGGACACGAGCAGAGTCTTGGACATGAACACAACCATAGCCATGTACCTCACACCCATCACGGCAGCCGTACCTACAAACAAATTGTAGAAGCTATCAATGAGGCGAACTTTAATGAATCGGTAGCTAACATGTCACTCGCCATTTTTAAGAAGATTGGTGAAGCGGAAGGACATATACACGGGCTTCCACTGGAAAAAGTACACTTTCATGAAGTAGGGGCGGTAGATTCAATAATAGATATAATCGGGGCTGCAATTTTAATCGATCAGCTAGGTATTGAATCAGTTCAGTCATCAGCCATTCCAACGGGATCTGGACATATACATATTGATCACGGAATATATCCTGTTCCTGCACCTGCCACTCTTGAAATATTAAAGGGGGTACCGATTGCCTCAAACGATATTCGTTCTGAATTAGCAACGCCGACCGGGGCTGCAATCGCTGCGGTTTTAGCTGGGAATTTTGGCTCGCTTCCATCAATGACTGTCGAATCGATTGGCTATGGTGCGGGCTCAAAAACCTTCGAAAATCATCCGAACGTCCTTCGAGTTATCATAGGGGAGACTCAATGAACCGCCCGCCTGATCATGAGCATCTTGATGAACAAATGGTGAAAATGGAAGTGAATCTAGATGATATTTCCGGTGAATGGCTTGGGCATGTTATGGATTTGCTGTTTGAATCAGGAGCAAATGATGTATTTTATACGCCAATCTATATGAAAAAAAATCGACCGGGAGTGTTATTGCAGCTTCTCTGTTCACAGCAGGTGATTTCGAAAATGAAGATGATATTATTTGCTGAAACGACGACTCTCGGTATTCGTTACTACCCGCTTACCGTGCACCGGCTTGAGCGCTCTTTTTTCAATGTGAATACTCAATGGGGGGAAGTCAAGATGAAGAGAGGGATTCATGAGGGATTGACCTTGCAGCAGGCACCTGAATATGAAGATTGCCGTAAAATTGCCTTACAGAACAATATACCTCTTAAAAGGGTGTACGAAGAAGTTTGGAAGTGTCTCGGGGAGGTCAAAGAGAAATGAGTTTGGTGTCGATTCTTACATTAGGATTCCTATTGGGGATAAAGCATTCGTTAGAACCGGATCATGTTATTGCCGTAGCAACGACGGCAGGAAACACGAAAAAATTATCCCGTTCCACTCTAACGGGGGTGTATTGGGGGATAGGCCATACAAGTACGCTGTTTCTTATAGGTGTGCTATTCATTTGGATGAAGGGGGAAATTCCAGAGTCGATAAGCATGACGCTGGAATTCGGCGTTGGAATTATGCTTGTTATGCTAGGGGCGAGAAGTTTATTTAAAGCACGACCTGATATTAAGGACGAGAAAGATAGATTTCGTCCTTATTTGGTGTCTGCTTTAATTGGTTTCGTCCATGGTCTCGCGGGCAGTGCCGCAATGGTCATTTTAACGATGTCGACCGTAACCGGTATTGGCGAGGGAGCCATCTATATCATTATATTTGGCGCAGGGACAATTATTGGCATGCTGTGCTTTACTACCATTCTAGGCATACCGTTTGCTTTGAATGGGAAGGACATCGTTTTAAACCGAATCTTCATCAAGATGGCGGGAGCTATAAGTTTTGCATTCGGAATTTATTATATTTACAAATTGGGTGTAACAGAAGGCTTGTTTGCGCTCTGGGCTAGTTGATTTATTTTATAAGCATGATATTTGACTGTCTAAAGCGAATAGTCAGTCTTTTTTATTATATAAGTTCATCAAACCAAGCTTGATTCCTCAGAAAGAAAAGGCCACAACCGACAATAAGCTTGTCTTTACAGGAACACTTCAATGGACATGTTCAAGCAAATTTTTGGGTATATTGTAACAGATATGAATCTCCAATTATTATTCTGCAATTATTTGTAGTTGAAAGAAGGGAAGGACAATAAAAATAAGATCCTACGACACTGCCATTTTTATAAGAATGGCAGTGTCGTAGGATCTGTTATCATGTTACATAGAAAGTCACGAAATCCAGTTCCGCTCCGGCCGCTAGGCAGATAAACGTTTATTTTTCTTTTGGAGAATCCATATTTCAATTGCACCAGAGCCAAGCAATACTCCTGAAACAATGAAGATAAGTCCAATGAAATGTGCAGGCACAAGGGCTTCATTAAGGAAAAATGCCGCCCCTAACAAAGAGAATAAGGTGTTTAAGTTAAGAAATATGGATGATTCGGCTGCACCTACCTTACCAATGGCATAATTATAGCTCATGTGCCCAAGGGCGGTGGCAAAAATAGCGGAGAAAAAGAAAGCTCCCCAGATGGATGGCGGTGCGGTTGCCAGGGACGATAAGCCCTCTGGTTCCTTCCATAAGCTGATGGCAAAAAGAATAAAAGACCCGATCAGCATCATGTAGCCGGTTAATAATCGTGGATCCATTGTTTTTGAGGCTTTATTTATGAGGATGAAACTCAATGCCTGTGAAAGAATGGAAAGCAAAATATCCACATCCCCAAGATTAATAGAATGAATTCCTCCGCTTCCTGCCATAACGGTAAAACTCACACCCAGGGAACCGCATATAAAGCCAAGCCGCTTGATTAACGTAGGTTTTTTTCGAAAGAAAATCATGGTTAAAATGACAGTCAATATTGGCCCCATGCCCAAAATCAATCCAGCATTCGAGGCGGATGTCTTCGTCAATCCCTCAGCTAAAAAATAATGATGAAAAACGACACTCAAAAGTGCTCCTCCAAAAACGTAAAAAAGTTCACTTTTTTTAGGAAGGCGTATTAGTCCAAAGAAGAATAGGATAATAATGACGATAAGAGAAGCAGTAAAAATTCTCATAGATGTTATCGTTACGGGCTGCGTATGCGCAACTAAAATTTTAATAACTGAGACATTTAACCCCCATGTAATCATTATTCCGGTAAGTAAGATGTATATTTTCAAAAAACTCATTCCAAACAACCTTTCAAACTTATTTAACAATTGATATATTATACAACTTTCTCCCAAATTAATAGCAAAGAGTAAATTTGATCGAAAAAAATCTGAAACTGTCAATCATTTAAAGATGAAACAGTTCTTGTTCGTTTTCCACAATATGGTTTTTTTATCGTAAATTTAGCTGAAATATCATCTGGAAAAGTATGGAATAAAAATAAAATTACAAATTATCAAACTTTTCTATTGTTTTTGATAGGGTTTTCATTTACAATTTCCTTATGATTTACCAAACCGGTTTAGTAATTAACTAAATCGATTTAGCTAATAAGCATAATGAAAGTGATATGATCAAATGTTTTTGTTTCCATTTGTGAATGTTCGCAAGAAGGAGGTACTGTATTGTCATCAAAATATGGTGTTTTAACGCTGGGCGACGCCATGATCACGCTAAATCCGGAAGAGACAGGACCTTTAAGATTCGTTAACCGTTTTGAGCGAAAAGTAGGGGGCGCTGAACTGAATTTTGCGATTGGCTGTGCAAGGCTAGGCTTGCGGTCAAAATGGATAAGCCGTTTAGGCAAGGATGAGTTCGGTAAAGTTATTTATAATTTCGCTCGTGGGGAAGGCGTGGACATGAGTGATGTGGCCTATGTAAATGGATATCCAACATCTCTTAACTTTAAAGAAATTCGGGAAGATGGTTCCGGAAAGACATTTTATTACCGCTATCAATCTCCCATTTTAACTTTAAAGCCTGGAGATATAACAGAGAAGATGTTTGAAGGGATTGATATAGTCCACCTTACTGGAGTATTTTTGGCTATAGATCCGAAAAATATCAACATTGCCAAGAGGGTAATGGAAATTGCAAAACAAAAAAATATACCTGTTTCTTTTGATCCGAATATCCGCTTAAAGCTATGGTCCATCGAGGAAGCAAGGTCAGTTTACTATGATATTTTTCCATATGTTGATATTTTGCTTACAGGTTTAGATGAAATAAGATTGATCATCGGTACTGACTCAAAAGAATCTTTGGCTGAATTCGCGAAGGTGAATGCTATTGATCAGCTTGTCATTAAGGACGGGAAACAAGGTTCAAAACTATATACCAAAAGTGAATGGCATGAAAAAGAAGCTTTCCCTGTAATACCTGTAGATACAGTTGGTGCAGGAGATGGTTATGATGCCGGTTATATTTACGGATACCTTAATGGTTTATCAATTGATGAAAGATTGGCATTCGCAAATGGTGTAGGAGCTCTTGTCACCACTGTTGCAGGGGACAATGAAGGATTACCATATTTGGATGAAGTAATGCCTTTCATACAGAATGAGATTGTAATAGAAAGATAGTAGGCTGAAAGAAATGGGGAGAGAAAATGGCAACAGTAACGATACAAGCAGAGGAAGCAAAACGATTAGTTATAAAGCAGCTGACCAAAGTGGGTTTGAATGAAGAAACTGCCGGGAAAATTGCGGAAGTATTGGTTCATGCCGATCTCAGAAATGTCAATTCCCATGGTGTTTTGCGAACAGAGCATTATGTGAACCGTTTACAGGCAGGGGGTATAAATCCCGAAGCCCAGATTTCCTTCCAAAAGACAGGGCCCGTTACCGGTGTAGTTGATGGAGATGATGGATTTGGGCATGTGATCAGCGACGTGGCCATGGACCATGCAATCGATATGGCGAGAGAAAATGGCGTGGGCATGGTGACTGTTTTTAATAGCAGCCATTGCGGAGCACTAAGTTATTTCGTTCAAAAAGCCGCTGATGCAAAGTTGATTGGCATCGCGATGTCACATACCGATAAAATTGTCGTCCCGTTCGGAGGAAAAACATCATTTCTTGGTACCAACCCAATCGCTTACGGAGTTCCTGCCAAAACGAAGAAACCCTATATTCTTGATATGGCAACATCCAATGTTGCATGGGGGAAAATTCTCCAGGCACGCGAAGAAGGAAAGGAAATCCCTGAAGGATGGGGTGTCGATGAAAATGGAGCTGCAGTCACGGATCCGAATAAAGTCGTTTCCCTTTCCACTTTCGGAGGCCCGAAAGGCTATGGTCTATCGGTAATTGTAGATGTGTTTTCTGGATTATTGGCCGGTGCGGCATTTGGTCCGCACATTGGGAAAATGTATGACGATCTTGATAAGAAACGGAAGCTGGGGCATTATTTTTGTGTAATTAATCCTTCATTCTTTACTGATACTGATATATTTTTAGAGCAAATGGATCAAATGATTGAAGAGCTGAAACAGGTTGAACCTGCTCCAGGGGTCGATCGCGTATATGTACCGGGTGAGATTGAACAGATCAATGAAGAAAAAAACCTGAAACATGGTATTACGATAGCATCAAGTGTTTATGAATTTCTTACAAAGTAGGTGGGAGAAATGAAAGCGGTTCAAGTACGGAAAGCTCATGAACTTATCATACAAGAAGTGGAAAAACCACGGATTTCGAACTCGACGGATGTCCTTGTAAAAGTGAAAAGAGTCGGGATTTGCGGATCGGATATGCATATTTACCATGGTACGAATCCTCTTGCTACGCTGCCGCGAGTCGTCGGGCATGAAGTAGCGGGAGAAGTTGTGGAGATTGGACAAGGCGTCTTGGGCATAAAAGTTGGAGACCATGTTGTTATTGAGCCCATCAGTTACTGCGGGAAGTGTTACGCCTGCCGCAAAGGCCGCCAAAATGTTTGTGAAAAACTGTCCGTTTTTGGCGTACATGAAGATGGTGGTATGAGAGAATGGTTCGTCCTTCCCGAGAAACAATTACATGTTGTGGATTCCGCGTTGGCTTGGGAAGAAATAGTATTGGCTGAGCCATATACAATCGGAGCACAGGCGGTTTGGAGAGGTGAAGTGGAGGAAGGGGAAACAGTGCTTATCCAGGGAGCTGGGCCTATTGGGATTTGCATATTAAAGATGGCAAAGCTTCAAGGAGCATCAGTGATGATCACGGATTTAAGTGAGGAACGTTTGGAATTCGCTAAAGAAAGCGGCGCTGATATCATTGTCCATGCGGGAAAAGAAGATGTTCAAAAACGAGTGGAAGAATGGACGAATGGAGAAGGTGCCAACGTCGTCATTGATGCAGTATGCTTGCCGATGACATTTGAATTGTCCTTTGATGTCGTATCAACGGCGGGCCGGATTGTCGTACTCGGTTTTGATGAACGGCCTGCATCAGTTTCCCAACTCCCAATCACTAAAAAGGAAGTCTCGGTTAAAGGATCTAGGTTGCAAACCAATCAGTTCCCAAAAGTAGTTAAACTTTTAAATGAAGGAAAACTCAGACAAGAAGGTTTAATTACCCACACATTTTCTCTGGATGATATCCAGGAGGCATTTAATTTTGTGGAAAATCATCCCGAACAAGTTCGAAAAGCGATCATCGTTTTTAATTAAAGGGGGGCAGGATTTATGGACAAACATTCAATCATTCATCGAATAAAGGAAACGAAAGTTGTAGCTGTTATCCGGGGACAGGATGCAAAGGAAGCGGCACAACTGTCTAAAGCAGCTGTGGAAGGCGGTGTTCGGGCAATAGAATTGACTTATACAACACCGGGAATTGAAGAAGCTTTCAAAGAACTGCAGAATACGGATGCACTCTTAGGAGCAGGATCGGTACTTGATTCTGAAACGGCCCGACATGCGATTTTAGCTGGTGCCAATTTTATCGTCAGTCCCTATTTTGTCAAGGGAGTAGCCGAACTTTGTAATCGATACGGCATTCCCTATATGCCTGGTTGCATGACAATCAAAGAAATGGCTACGGCAATGGAAGCAGGTTGTGATGTTTTGAAGTTATTTCCGGCAAACCATTTTGAACCGTCTTTCATCAAGTCGGTTAATGGTCCACTGCCTAATGTAAGAATCATGCCAACCGGCGGAATTAATTTGGATAACATGAAGGACTGGCTGAATGCAGGTGCGGTAGCAATCGGGATCGGCAGTGATTTGAACAAAGCCTATCTAAATGGCGGCTATGAAGCAGCAGTGGAATTAAGCGGAAAATATATGCAAAAGATTGCGGAATGACGGAGGTGCATGATGAACATTACATTTAGATGGTATGGGAAAGACAATGATACCGTTACATTGGAGCACATTAAACAGATTCCTGGTGTGAAAGGGATTGTTTGGGCACTACACCAAAAACCTGTTGGTGAGGTATGGGAAAAGGAAGAAATTAAAGAAGAAATCGAATATATCCAATCATTTGGTTTTCACACGGATGTTGTAGAAAGTGTAAATGTCCATGAATCGATTAAATTGGGTAACGAAGACCGCATGATATATATTGAGAAATACAAAGAGACGATCCGAAATCTCTCGGAAGCTGGAGTGAAAGTCATTTGCTATAACTTCATGCCGATTTTTGATTGGACTCGTACGGAAATGTTCCATCCTTTGGAAGATGGCTCAACTGCCCTATTTTATGAAAAGGCGAAAGTGGATACGTTAGAACCGCAAGATTTGATTCGTACTGTGACGGAAGCTTCCGATTTAACTTTACCAGGTTGGGAACCAGAAAAGATGGATCGAATTTCTGAATTATTCGAAGCTTACAAAACTGTCGACGAAGAGCAGTTATGGGCGAATCTTGAAATTTTCCTAAAAGAAATATTACCTGTTGCCGAAGCTTGCGGCATTAAAATGGCTATTCATCCGGATGATCCGCCATGGTCCATTTTTGGCTTGCCAAGAATCATCACCGGAGAATCGAGCTATGAAAAACTGATCTCGATTTCGGACTCACCGTCGAATGCGTTCACCATGTGTACAGGCTCGATGGGGGCAAACCCTGAAAATGATATGGTCCAAGTGGCTAAAAAGTATGCAAACCGTTCGCCTTTCTCCCATATTCGAAATGTGAAGATTTATGAAAATGGTGACTTTGTCGAAACATCCCATCATACCCAGGATGGATCCATCAATATACAGGGCGTCGTGGAAGAACTGAATAAGCAGAATTATACAGGTTATGTCAGACCAGATCATGGCCGCCATATTTGGGGTGAAGATTGTCGCCCAGGTTACGGTTTATATGACCGAGCATTGGGCATCATGTATTTGCTCGGATTATGGGATGCATATGAAGCTGGTAAATCAGGTGGGAAATCATGATTCCCATCCATGAAAACTTATCGAATAGGGTGGCAGTGATCACTGGAGGCAGCGGTGTTTTATGTTCGAAAATGGCTGTGGAATTGGCCCGTCATGGTGTCAGGATAGCTATATTGAACAGATCGGCCGAAAAAGGGAAAGAAGTGGTCGAACTCATTGAACAAAAAGGGGGCACTGCGATATCCATAGCAGCAGACGTTTTGGATAGAGCCTCATTGGAGAATGCAAGAGGAAAAATAATAGAAGCGTTTGGAAGAGTGGATCTATTAATAAATGGAGCTGGAGGCAATCATCCTGATGCCATTACAGCTCCAGAGAAATATGGGGAAGAAGCGGAAGGGAAATCCTTTTTTGATTTAGATGAAAATGGTTTCTCCCAGGTTTTTGCCAGTAATTTCACCGGTACATTTTTGGCCAGTCAGGTTTTTGGGAAAGAGTTATTGCAAGTGGAAGCACCGGTTATCGTAAATGTATCTTCCATGAGTGCCTACGCTCCGATGACTAAAGTGCCAGCATACAGTGCGGCCAAAGCTTCGATAAATAATTTTACGATGTGGATGGCTGTACATTTTGCCGAAGCAGGTTTACGGGTGAATGCCATTGCTCCAGGATTCTTTTTGACGAAGCAAAATCGGGATCTTCTGCTTAATGAAGATGGCAGTCTGACAGCAAGGTCTAATAAAATCATTACTTCAACACCCATGAAGCGTTTTGGGCAGCCTGAAGACTTACTTGGAACGTTGCTTTGGCTCGCTGATGAATCCTACTCGGGCTTTGTCACTGGAATTACGGTACCGGTCGATGGTGGTTTCATGGCATACTCCGGCGTCTGAATTCAGCTCCTATAAAAAGGCAAACAAGTTAACGTGATAAATTAGTTCCATGGTATTGGAAATTGACTTTTTTACTGCATCAGAAGGTGATTGTAAAGCTTTACTTATTATAATAGAATATTCCTTATATATTGAAATCACACGACAGGGATGAATGAAATGAAAACCATTACAATTACTGATGTCGCCAATCACGCGAAAGTATCAAAAAGCACAGTTTCCCAATACCTGAACAAACGCTATGAATATATGAGTGAAAAAACCAGGAAAAAAATTGAAGAAACAATCGAAGAGTTAAACTATCAGCCTAATATAATAGCGCGCAGTTTAAAACAAAAGTCCACTTTTACCGTTGGGGTAGTGGTTGCCAATATCCTTCACACGTTTTCAACGCAAGTTATTAGAGCGATAGAAAACTACTTTTATGAACAAGGGTTCCATATTATCGTATGCAATGCGGATGACAATCCTGAAAAGGAAAAGAATTATATTGAAATGCTAAGAGCTAAACAAGTGGATGGGATCATCATTTTCCCCACAGGGGACAATCTTGATTTATATCGACGGATGAAGAGTGATCAATTCCCGATTGTATTCATGGATAGGACAATCCAAGAATTGAATATCGCTACAGTCATGCTCGATAATCACCTTGCTTCCAAGTTAGCGATCGATCGATTTATTGAAAAGGGTTTTGAAAACATTGCAATCATAACCACTTCAATAATACGCGATATCAGCCCTCGAATCGAACGGATCCAAGGGTATAAGGATTCACTCGCGTCACATGGGATACCAGTCAATTCTGAATATATAAAAACCGTGAATGCAGACGAAATTCCGCTTGCGCTTTCAGAATTTTTCGAATTGGAAAAGCCGCCTCAAGCCATATTGGCAGGAAATGATATCGTACTTAATGAAGTATTGCGTTATATGAAACAGCATGAAATCCATATACCTGATGACATAGCGGTCATAGGCATCGATGATGTACCATATGCCAGTTTCTATACACCGACCATCACAACGGTTAATCAGCCAGCCATTGAAATGGCCAACTTGGCAGCGGAGTTACTGCTTAGTCAAATCAATAAAACAGGAAAAGAGGATACAAGCGTGCATCGCTTGAAACCGACTTTGCTAACAAGAAATTCTTGCTAAAAATGGTTGTAAGATTCCTGTAAAAAAGGAAGCGCTTTTTTACAGGAATTCTAAACCGATTTAGTTATAGATCTTTAGGTTTTACTCTTGGTTATTAAATGGAAACGTTTCCAAAAATGCTGCTGCATTTACAGAAATGTATAGGGGGGTACTTTATGTTTTCAAATGGTAGAGGAATGGTTATCGTATTCTTGTTCTTGGCAGGCGTAATAAATTATCTGGACCGATCTGCACTGTCCATTGCAGCTCCGTTCATTCAAGATGATTTATCTTTAACAGCCACACAGATGGGAATTATCTTTAGTAGCTTTTCCGTTGGTTATGCCGTATTTAACTTCCTTGGAGGCATGGCGTCCGATAAATGGGGAGCGAAGCTTACGCTTTTCGTGGCGATGATCGTTTGGTCTTTATTCAGTGGTGCGCTTGTACTTGCTGTCGGTTTTGCCAGTATGATCGTCATCCGTATCCTGTTTGGGATGGGCGAAGGCCCTCTTTCGGCAACCATCAATAAAATGGTGAATAACTGGTTCCCGGCAAATCAACGGGCATCTGTCGTTGGTTTGACGAATAGCGGGACGCCGCTTGGTGGCGCCATTGCAGGTCCGATAGTTGGATTCATTGCCATCTCTTATGGATGGAGAGTTTCTTTCATTGCCATAATGGTAATTGGTCTTATATGGGCGATTTGCTGGTGGAAGTTCGTTAAAGAAAAACCAGAAGAGTCAAAAGAACAGAAGCATACAGGAAAATCTTATGTAGCGGCAACATCGGAAGGGAAATTGAAATTCACCTTCTATTTAAAACAAAAAACGGTTTTATTTACAGCTCTAGCCTTTTTTTCTTACAACTACATTCTCTTCTTTTTCTTAACTTGGTTCCCAAGCTATTTGGTGGATGCACGCGGGCTAAGTGTAGAAAATATGAGTATCATTACAGTGATTCCTTGGATTTTTGGATTCATCGGACTAGCTTTGGGTGGATTCGTGTCAGATTTCTTCTATAAAAAATTCGCACAAAAAGGTGTTTTATTCTCACGCAAGCTAGTGCTAGTAACATGTTTGTTCTTATCGGCGTTATGTATCGGTTTTGCTGGACTTGTATCCACAACAGTCAGTGCAGTAACGCTTGTCGCACTTTCCGTCTTCTTCCTATATTTGACTGGTGCCATTTACTGGGCCATCGTCAACGATGTCGTCGACCCTGGTAATGTTGGTTCTGTTGGTGGTTTTATGCATTTCTTGGCAAATACAGCAGGAATCATCGGACCGACGTTAACAGGGTACATTGTCGATACCTCAGGCACATACACAGTTGCATTCTTGCTTGCAGGTGGATTGGCAGTTGTTGCCTCGCTAGCGGTCATCCGTTTTGTACGACCGATAGTAAAGCCTGCGTAATAGATTGTTAGAATGGAAGTGTCTCCCAAGTGGAAGACACTTCCATTTTTCATTTGTATTAGGCATGCCTAGCGGATCCTATTTTCTTTTCGAAATGTAGCTGGTGTCTTTTCATTGTATTTCTTAAAGGTACGATAAAATTGGGGCATGCTTTCAAAACCACACATTTCGGCAATATGGGCAATGGTGTGATTCGTTTCCAGTAAAAGTTCCTTTGCCTTTATGATCCTTTTCGTGTTTAGATACACGACTAACCCAATTCCAGTCGTTTCCTTAAAAACCCTGCTAAAATGTGCGGGACTGACCAATGCTTTTTGTGCAAGTATCGTCAGCGTCAATGGTTCATCCATATGTTCATTAATATAGATTAAAATATCTTTCATCCATTCTGAACTATAGCTCTTGCCCTCGGATAATTCTTGTTTGCCATTTATCCGGATACGGTATAAATCAAGTATAATCTGATGAACGGTCAGCAAACAAGCATGCCTCGAGCCCATCGATCGGCTATTCGTTTCTTGCAGGATGAGTTCTAGCTGTTCTTCCATCTTAACTTGTTTCTTTTGCGGCAATGATATTTTATAGTTCTTACTCTTTTTTGTCAGATCAAACAAATGTAAATATGAAAAAGAATCATCAACCATATCTTTATATATTAATGTGGGACTGAAAAAGATAATGGTGGAGGTAACAGGGTCGTCCTTATTCGGTAAAGCCCTATGAATGGTATTATTCGGGATCAGGAATACATCCCCTTGCTGCATATCATAAAACACATCACCGATAAAAAAGGTCCCTTTACCGTTATAAACATAAACAATTTCATAATGGTCATGCATATGATCGGACAATTCATTCTGGGGACTTTTCGTATCTTGATAGACAAAAGAAAATGGGAAGAGTAAATCATGATTTAATGCATTATGGATTTTTTTCATTTGTTCATCTCCTGAAAGTATAATACAACAAGAATGAGTATATTTATAGCAAAATACGCAATTAATATTTCAAAAATTGATGTTAAAATTAATAGAGGATTTGAAAATTAAAAAAATTCAAGGGAAAAATGAAAGGGCTTTCGGAATGGATTTACGTTACCTTTAGAACTTTTTCACTCATGATAAGGAGGGAACAAAATGAATAAATTTGTTCAATTGCATTCAAACGATGATGTTGTTATTTCCTTGGAGGGGATTCAGAAAGGACAGAGCCTCCAGATTCAAACAAAAGATAGGGGAATGATCCATATCAAGGCACGTGATGACATTCCTAAAGGGCATAAAATGTTAGTGAATCCGGTTAAGCGAGGGGAGGACGTAATCAAATTTGGCTACTCGATCGGAAAAGCTAAAGAAGATCTCTCCATTGGAGATTGGGTTCACACCCATAATCTGACATCCGGTTTGCATGGCATATTGGATTACTCCTATCAACCTAGCAGACAAAAAACAAAAGAACCCAGTCAAAATCATACCTTCCAAGGATATATACGTGAAAATGGGGAAGTAGGTATCCGGAATGAAATCTGGATCATCAATACGGTAGGCTGTATCAATAAAACATGTGAACTTCTCGCCAAAATGGGCAGTGAGCAATTTAAAGATCGTCAAATCGATGGAATTCATCACTTTTCCCACCCCTACGGTTGTTCTCAATTGGGAGATGATTTGACCCATACGCAGAAACTATTGGCAGCCTTGGCTCAACATCCAAATGCAGCAGGGGTTTTAGTTGTAGGATTAGGGTGTGAGAACAATCAAATCGAAGCATTTAAAGAAGTTATAGGCGAATTTCCTCCAAGTCGGATTAAATTTTTAAAAGCCCAGGAGGTTCAAGATGAATTGGAGAGCGGCTTACGTTTAATGGGGGAACTAGTTGACTATGCGGAAGGGTTCGTACGCCAGAACGTACCAGTTTCAAAGTTGAAAATAGGCTTGAAATGCGGTGGTTCCGATGGTTTTTCAGGCATTACTGCTAATCCATTGGTTGGTGCGGTTTCTGACTTAATTGTGGAAAATGGCGGGACCACGATATTGACAGAGGTTCCTGAGATGTTTGGAGCGGAAACGATATTGATGAACAGGGCGAGGGATGAAGAAACCTTTAAGAAAATCGTTGGCCTTATAAATGATTTCAAACAGTATTTCATTCGCCATGATCAAGAAATTTATGAAAACCCTTCACCTGGAAACAAGGAAGGCGGCATAAGTACACTGGAGGAAAAATCACTTGGATGTACACAAAAAGGGGGACATGCCACTGTAGTGGATGTAAGCCCATATGGACAACGAGTAGAGAAGCATGGTTTGAATTTAATCAATTCTCCTGGAAATGACCTGATTTCGGTGACGGCTTTGGCAGCAGCAGGCGCACATATCGTTCTATTCACTACAGGAAGAGGAACACCATTCGGCGGACCGGTGCCAACTGTAAAAATAGCCACGAATTCGGATTTAGCCGATCGTAAAAAGCACTGGATTGATTATAATGCCGGCCGGTTGATAGAAGGCCAAAAGATCGATGAATTAAAGGACGATTTATTCCATTACATTCTTGAGCTTTCATCCGGTAAAAAGAAAACGAATAATGAAAAATTCGGGTATAGGGAGATTAGCATCTTTAAAGAAGGTGTCATTCTCTAATAGTACAAGGTTTCTATTAAGCTATAAAAAAGGAGTGTTAATCATGAAAAGTATCGTTTGTGAACAACCTTTTGAATTTAAGATGATACAGTCGGAAAAACCCGTACCAAACTCAGGGGAAGCTTTGATTCGTGTGCGGCGAATAGGTATATGCGGTACGGATATCCATGCCTATGGAGGCAATCAACCCTTTTTTAGCTATCCCCGAATACTTGGCCATGAATTATCCGGTTATATTGAGTCCATACCGGAAAATGAATCTGGGCTTAATGTCGGGGATCAAGTATCGATCATCCCCTATATGGAATGTGGAGAATGCCTGGCTTGCAGAAGTGGAAAAACGAACTGCTGTACGGATATGAAAGTGTTGGGTGTACATGCTGAAGGCGGCATGAGTGAGTGGATTACGGTTCCTTATAATCATTTGGTGAAAACAGAGGGTCTCACACTTGATCAATCCGCAATGGTAGAGCCATTAAGTATCGGGGCTCACGCAGTTAGGCGTGCCGCTATTCATAAAGGGGAATTTGCACTAGTGATTGGTGCTGGTCCCATTGGTTTGGGAGTCATGGCATTCGCTAAAGAACAGGGTGCGAAGGTGATCGCAATGGATGTAAATGATGAACGCCTTGCGTTTGCTGGCAAATGGGCAAATGTCGATTATACTTTGAACGTTATGGAGAATCCAATGGAGAAATTGGCCCAATTGACGAATGGAGATATGCCAAGCGTGGTATTTGATGCTACAGGTAATGCTAAGTCAATGATGGAGTCTTTTAAATATCCTGCTCACGGCGGAAGATTGATTTATGTAGGTTTAGTTAAAGCAAATATTTCCTTCAATGATCCTGAATTCCACAGTAAAGAGCTTACATTGATGGGAAGCCGCAATGCAACAAGGGATGACTTTGATTATGTCGTGAATACGCTGAAAAATGATTTATTGGATATGATCCAGTATATTACACACCGCACACATATGGATGAAATGATCAATCAATTTGAAAGATGGTTAACTCCTGAAGCTAAAGTGATCAAGGCGATTGTCGAAATATAAGCACTAGGTATGCTGTTAGTTCGCATTCTAAATTGGATATTTCAATAAGAAAGGAATTCTTTGATCATGAACATAAATAAAAGTCCACTAAAGCATTTGAGTAAAGATACAAAAGCTGCCCAATCCTCACATAAGATGGATTTCCCCATAAAAGTATTGCAGATTGGTGAGGGGAATTTTCTTCGGGGCTTCTTTGATTGGATGATTCATGAGTGTAATAAACAAGGTCATTTCAAGGGAAGTATTGCAGTTACCCAGCCCCGCCGCGCCGGTATAGGGAAAATAGAGGAAGTGAAGCGGCAAGATGGACTGTATACATTAATGTTACGTGGTTTTCACCAAGGGAAGAAAGTGGAACATACAGAGATCATTTCCGTTTTTTCAAAGGTTATTGATCCATATGAAGAATGGATGGAATTTTTAGCACTATCAGAAAATCCTGAATTGGAATTTGTAGTTTCCAACACGACTGAAGCAGGACTCAAATACCAGCCGATTCCTTTGGAAGAAGGAAAGCCGATGGAATCTTTTCCAGGAAAGCTGACTGCTTTTTTGTATCATCGCTATCTGCATTTTAACGGGGATGCGAAAAAGGGACTGATCATGCTTCCATGTGAGCTTTTAGAGAGAAATGGTGATTCATTGAAGCAATATGTTCTTAAGCATAGCAGGGATTGGGATTTACCAAAGCCTTTCATGGAGTGGGTGGACCGGGACAACCTATTCCTGAACTCGCTTGTAGACCGTATCGTTACAGGATTTCCAGCCAATGAGTCGGACACCCTATTTGCTGAATGGGGATACAAGGATACTCTGCTAAATACGGCAGAACCCTACCATTTATGGGCTATTGAAGGTGACCCTTGTATCGATCAACGTCTTCCTTTACAACAATCCGGATTGAATGTGCATTGGGTAAAAGATTTGACACCTTATCAAATGAGGAAGGTAAGGATACTTAATGGTTCACATACCTTGTTGGCTCCTTTAGGCATTTTATCTGGATTGGAAGAAGTAAAACAGGCAATCGATCATCCGGAATTCAACCAATTTCTAAGCAATGCCATAGAAAAGGAAATAATTCCTTCATTACCTTTTGATCAAAATGAGATGATGCAATATGGGGAAAGTGTTCTTGAGCGATTTAAGAATCCTTTTGTACATCACCTCCTGGCCGATATCTCGCTGAACAGCATTTCGAAGTTCAAGGCTCGTCTCCTTCCTACCCTAGAGAAATATCATGAGGCGAATGGCACGCTGCCCGACTGTATCGTAAGAGGTTTTTCGGGCCTGATCCGATTTTATAGGGTTAATGAAATGAAGGGGAGTTATATTGGTAAAAGCTTTGCGGGTAAAGACTATGTCGTTAAAGATGATATAAAGGCAATTGAATTTTTCCAGGAACAATGGCTTCGTTATGATAAGGGGGAAGTCCCGCTTAGACAATTGATAGAGGCAATCTTAAGTAATCAATATCTATGGGGGAAGGATTTGAGCGATATCCCTAACCTTGGAAACGAATTATGCCAATATCTAGAAGGGATGATTGACTGAAATTAGTCTTTGAAAGGATTTAGCAAGATTAATTTTATGAATATTCTCCCTATCTCTTATTTTTTTCTTTCTTTTATTTGTATTTTTGGTATACTGTATTAGTGATATTTTTTCTTGGTAGTTTTTCTAATGGAAAGATATTAAAAGAATTACATATTCTTTTATTCCCGTGAAGGGGAGTAGCGTCAGGGATAACCTGAAATAAAGTCGTCATTACGTGGGAACCCCACCGGCTTTATTGGCCTAATTCATTTAGTGCTTAGCGAGACCTTTGCCATTTATGGCAGAGGTCTCTTTATTTTTGTAAAAAGGAGGAATTTGTGTTGGATTTTTTATCAGGTGAATTCATTTCAGGACTTTTAGCGATCATTATGATAGATTTGGTTCTAGCCGGTGATAATGCGATCCTTATTGGATTGGCTGCAAGAAAGCTTCCAAAAGAACAGCAAAAAAAGGTGATAATATGGGGCGCGGTCGGGGCAATAGTGATAAGGATCATTGCAACGCTGCTAGTTGTTTGGCTATTAGAGGTGCCAGGACTGCATTTAATAGGGGGATTACTTCTTGTATGGATTGCTTATAAGCTCCTTATCGATGAAGAAGAACATGATGTGAAGCCTGCAGACTCGATGTGGGCTGCCATTAAAACCATCATTATTGCTGATGCATTGATGGGATTGGACAATGTCCTAGCGGTTGCAGGTGCTTCTCATGGTAACTTCATTTTAGTGGTGATCGGTTTACTTGTATCAATTCCAGTAGTGATGTATGGAAGCACTTTGATCCTGAAACTGATCGAACGCTTCCCATTCATCATAATAATTGGTGCGGGAATACTAGGCTGGACAGCTGCTAAAATGATCGTAGCTGAACCTTTCATGCACGACTACTTTGCAAATCCCTTCATTAAATATGGATTTGAAGCGATAGTGGTGATTGGAATCCTGTTTGCCGGGATTTCAAGACAGAAAAATATCGAAAAAGAAAAAGCAAACAGAGAAAAAATGCAAATCGAACGTAATGGATAATCGATACAAAGAGACCTTTCGGATGAAAGGTCTCTTCTTTTTGTCTATGCCATATAAGTACAAAACAAGAAAAGGGACGAACCAAAGTCCGCACTTTGGTTCGTCCTTTTGCGAATTAGCAAACGACAACATGCACTTCAATCATGATATCTTAGCCAAATGAGCATATGGAGCGTTCACTCTGTTAGTTTAGTTTAAGTTAATCCAGACACTTTTGACTTCCGTATAATTATCCAAAGCATAACTGCCCATTTCCCGACCGATTCCACTTTGTTTATACCCGCCAAATGGAGAAGCTGCATCAAATGCGTTATAGCAGTTTACCCAAACTGTACCTGCTTTTAATTCATTAGCGACATAATGGGCTTTTTTTACATCCTGTGTCCATAAACCTGCAGCCAATCCATATTCTGAGTTATTTGCCCGGTTTATTACATCATCCAAATCGTCGAAAGGCATCGCAGCTACAACTGGACCGAAGATTTCCTCTTTAGCAATTGTCATTTCGTCCTCAACGCCTGCAAATATTGTAGGAGTTACAAAATAACCCTCTCCTTGTCCGTAATTACCCCCGGTAACCACTTCAGCTCCTTCAGACTTTCCTTTTTCAATATAACCGCCGACTCTTTCCATTTGTTCACTGGATACCAAAGGCCCTATCTGGGTAGATGGATCAAGACCGGCCCCTTGTTTAATGTTTTTTGCATGGGACACTAAGTCTGCTACCACGTTATCATAGGATTTCTTTTGAATGTACAGGCGGGAACCGGCACAGCAAACTTGTCCTTGATTAAACATGATGCCCATTAAAGCTCCAGGAATGGCTTTACTCATATCTGCATCCGGTAAAATGATATTAGGAGATTTCCCGCCTAATTCCAACGAGATTTTTTTCACGGTTCCCGAAGCTTGGCGCATGATCATTTTCCCTACTGAGGTTGAACCGGTAAAGGCAATTTTATCGACATCAGGATGATCTACAAGCGGTGACCCTGCTGTTTCACCAAATCCTGGTATGACATTGAGAACGCCTGGAGGAAAACCTGCTTCAAGCGCCAATTGTCCTAAATATAAGGCTGAAAGCGGCGTTTGCTCCGCTGGTTTTAAAACGATCGTACATCCGGTGGCAAGGGCTGCGCCTAATTTCCATGCGGCCATAAGTAGGGGGAAATTCCAAGGGATGATCTGACCTACCACTCCAACCGCTTCATGACGGGTATAATTGAAGTAATTCCCAGCAACAGGTATTGTTTGTCCTACTATCTTAGTGGTCCATCCCGCATAATAACGGAAGTGATCGATTGCAAGGGGGACATCGGCATTAGTGGTTTCGCCAATTGGCTTGCCATTATCCAGGGTATCCAATTGCGCTAACGCCTCTTTATGTTCCTCCATGAGGTCCGCTAATTTATAAATGAGGCGACTTCGTTCAGATGCACTCATTTTTTTCCAAGGACCGTTGTCGAACGCCGTACGTGCTGCTTTGACTGCTTTATCTACATCTTCCGGACCCGCTTCACTCACAACCGCTAAAACCTTGCCGTTTGAAGGATCGAGAGTATCAAAGGTTTTTCCTGAAGCAGCTTCCACCAATTCCCCATTTATCAAAAGCTTTTTGGTGCCCTTCAAGAATTCTTGCACACGTGGATTGAGTTTAATAGTTTGTTCCATGTATAATACCCCTTTTCAATTGTATTATATGTTCGATATCTGTTTGGACAATGGCTCTAAGTAAAAGGATCAGACATACTTTTATGTTTTTTTCCAATTCCCTTTGGCAGACTTGCCAGCGATTCTGACTATCTTGATTTCTTTCTTACCCCCCTTTATCAAAAGGAATCAATATCTCGACATGTAATTATGCAAGACTGATGCCATAACAAAAAACCGATGAAATCAGTTAAAAAGGTGGTGGAGGGAAAAGGGAAGGTGCCTTACTGTTCCATATTGGAACAGGCAGGTGTTCCAATATGGAACAAAAAAGTTTAGTAGTTCACAGAAGCTTGTTTTCATTTTGGTGGATATCTGAATTTTCTGTTATAATTAAATTGAAGGAACGAACCCTGAATGCTCTGAAACCTTGGGTCACTTAGAGTTTCATTAATGAAATTGAATAAAAAACAGAAGCCGATTTACTTGATTATACATACGGGAGGATTATTCAATGTCTGTTAATATAAGCGCGGATAAAGGAACCATACCGGCATTTATTCAAGAATCATGGCAGCGGTGCATTTCGAAGGGACTTCAGCCAAGCATGATGGAAAAGGAAGATATGCTTGGTGCTTTTGAGTTGGCCGAATACCACGATCGATATGCGGAACTTCTGTACCATTCTTCTCCCATTTTAGAAGAAGTTTATCATTCGATTAATGGTTTGGAGTCCATTTTATTACTTGCTGCACCTGAAGGATATATCATCGAAACAGTTGGGGATCCAGCTTTCATCCGCCATGCAGATAATGTTTCCTTAAGAAAAGGGGCCAATTGGCTAGAGGAATCAAAAGGAACAAATGCAATAGGAACAGCCATAGTGGAGAGGAATCCTGTATTGATTCATGGCAGTCAACACTTTCATCAGGATAACCATTTTCTTACTTGTGCCGCATCACCCATTTATCACCCTGATGGGCACCTGCTTGGTGTTTTGAACTTAAGCAGTCATCAACAGAATTATCATCCTTTTTCCATTAGCTTAGTTCAGAGGGTGGCTGATAGCATCAAACAATCACTCTTGTTGTCCCAAACACAAAAAAGGGAGAAAAACCTTTATTTTATATATGATTCATACCCTGATCCGTTAATTACCCTAGATAAAGAAGGGAAAGTTACAGATCTCAATTCAGCGGCGTCAGATGTTATCGGCACATTGGAAAAACCGGTATCGAATATTGTATCAGGAACTGACCCACTCGTTTTAGAACGGAGGGTTTCCATTAAAGACCAGGAATTCTTGGTTCAAACCCTTGGCAAAAATATAGAAAATCAATCATCCGTGATCGTACGGTTAAAAAAACAGAAATTGATTGATGGATTAACAACCAATCGTTATCAATTTACCGATATAATAAGTAATGATCCGCAAATGAATCAAACCATATCCATTGCTAAAAGAGCTTCAGCGCTTGATATCAGCTTGCTAATCACTGGAGAAAGCGGAACGGGAAAAGAACTGTTCGCTCAATCCATTCATGGGTATAGCTTAAGAAGTGATAAGCCATTCATCGCCATTAATTGCAGCGCAATTCCAGAAAACTTATTGGAAAGTGAGTTATTTGGGTATGAAAAGGGTGCCTTTACTGGAGCAAAAAGCGGCGGGCATAAGGGGAAGTTCGAAGCTGCAGATGGCGGAACCCTGTTTTTGGATGAAATCGGGGACATGCCGGTACAAGCTCAAGCGTCTCTGCTCCGAGTGCTTCAGGAACGATGTGTGACGCGTGTCGGCGGACATGCTTCCATTCCAATCGATGTCAGGGTAATTGCTGCCACCAACAAAGACTTACAAAAAGAAATGGAAGCTGGAAAATTCCGTGCAGATTTATTTTTCCGCCTTTGTGGATTATCTTTAAAACTTCCAAATCTGAGGAGTCGTAAAGATTTATTGCTCTTAGCAGAATACATTTTAGCGGATTTACCTTATAAGAGCGAACATACTGAACTGACAGTCGAAGCTAAAACATTCATTTTGGGATATTCGTGGCCAGGAAATTTCCGTGAATTGCAAAACGTTCTCGGACAGGCTGCATTCCTAGCTGATAAGGGCCCGATTACAAGGGACATGCTTGTGGCACTTTGTCCTGTTTCTTCCATTACCAATGAGGAAGGGGCAATTGCCGATCGGGAACCAAGAAACTTTCAAGAACAAGAAACCCAGCTTATCAGAAATGCATTGGAACGAACAGGTGGAAATATCAGTAACGCCGCGAAACAACTCGACATCGGCCGAAATACGCTTTATAGAAAAATGAAAAAATATGGAATCAACTTTCAAAAGTAAGAGTTCCTTAGTATATAAAAAAACATGTATGATAATTTTTCTTTTAAAATCTCTCAGATTCCCGACTTGATTTGGTCGGTTCTTGTTATTGCAAGTAAATATATGCGAACATGCATACCTTGTCTCCTTATAAGCTACATTTCACTACTATAAATAATGAAGTGCAGGAAATCAAAATCTCATATAGAATGATGTTATTGATATAGTATCTAAATTTCCGTAAGGGGATGTGTGGTCAATAGTATGAAGTTGTCATCTGAACATAAGAAGTATAAATTTGTATTGATCCAATATTTGGAAGAAAAAGAATCTGAGTTTTTAAATGAATGGAACGAGACTATTAAGATCAATGAAATAGATCCCTACAAAGAAAAGATTAAAGAAAATGGTTATGGAATGTACTCACTGGTGATCCAAACGTTCAAGGAAGTACTATCTGAAGATTTGCTGATTAAATTGGCTTACCAGGTTGCAAAAGAACGTCTTGAAGCGAATATCAATATTGGGGATTTTCTATATAATATCAATTTAGGGAGAAATATCATAATCAGAAATCTTTTTGGGGCAAATATCCCGATTAATTATATGCAGAAATTCATTAATGACATCAACTTGCACTTTGATACGTTCAGCTACCATGCAGTAACGAGATATACGAATCTTACAAATGAAGTGATTGAGGAAAAAAAGTCTTATATAAGTGAAAACCACAAAGATAAATTAGCGGTATTGGGCCAGATATCATCAAGCTTTGTACATGAATTCCGAAATCCTCTTACAGCTATCATGGGGTTCAATAAATTACTGAAGAGGGAGAATCCGGATTTGAAATATTTGGATATCATTGATTATGAGTTAAATCAGCTGAATTTCAGGATAACCCAATTCCTCCATACCTCTAAATCAGATTTTAATGAGGAACAAAGAGAGGAAATTTCAGTGTTAAAGCTAATTGAAGAAATTCAAGAACTGACTTATGCAAATATTGTGGATGCCAGTGTTAATGTGGAAATAGATATTTATCCAAACTTCGCCATGACAGCGAGCAAGGATGGGTTAAAACAAGTGTTCTTGAATCTTTTTATTAATTCGATTGATGCCTTAAAGGATAAGGAACATCCAAGAATTTTGAGGATAAACTCTTTAATCGAGGCGAATGAGAGAATAATTAGAATTTCAAATAATGGACCGGCCATTGCAAGTGAATTGATTGAATCTATTTTTGAACCCTTTGTCACGACGAAAGAGTTAGGAACGGGAATTGGGTTATACGTATGTAAAAAAATCATCGAAAGTAATGATGGATATATGAATTGTGTCTCCAATGAAAATTTAACCACATTCAGCATCCATTTCCCTAAAGTCCAGAATGAGCTTCAAAGGGTATAATACATATCATATAGTGACTTTTCATAAAGTAAAATAGTATACATATCGATATTTTTCGAAGCATGTACAGATTTTTGATTAATAGGAAAGGCTGTTTCGGATCTGCCGGTATTACATAAAATCATTCTCAAGAAAATAAATATATTTGGAAGATGCAAAATCATAATTTGGTTTTTGGCATCTTCTTTTTATCTCTGTCATTTTTCGGTATGTAAAGGTGTCGAAATCTAAAATGAAATCAGTTAAATTGTCATTTTTAATTCAATTGTGAATCAAAAAGGGTCAATAATTAATATATGAATCAAAAAATGCATTTATGATGCAAAAATGAATCGTTTTTAATCCATAAAAGCGTTAAACCCTAATTGAATAACTATCCTTTTTTTGGCATGGATATTGCTTTTATTTTATATAGGTATGAAATTTTAATGAGAGAGGGTGCTTTTATAAAAAAAGAAGATAGAGGAAAGAAAGAATAAGAGCTGGTTATTTTACATAAAAGAACTTCACTCAACAAAAAGCGAAAGTGAAATATCAACAAGGACCATTGTACATTCCGTGTAATTCATTGAGGGGCTGATGGTAGTAAAGAGATAGTATAAATAGAAATGCATTACCGGTTAATAGAATATACGCTGTTCAATATACATATAACGATTGTGAATTTGGCCTCATGAAAACGAATAATGAAACGGGTATAGGACTGTTAACATTGTTTTTTTGAATGAAAGATTTCTACTAGGGCACCCATGAGCAGTGGTTTACTGCTTACAAAACGTTAAATTGACAGTTTTTAAGGATGGTGACAATAGTGGCACTTCAAACAAATGAATTGAAACATGGTCTCAAGACCAGGCATGTCACAATGATTTCTATTGGCGGGGTAATTGGGGCAGGACTATTTATCGGAAGCGGAACCATAATTGATTCAGCTGGTCCTGGTGCGATTTTATCGTATATAATCGCAGGATTGATGATCGTGCTTATAATGCGTATGCTGGGTGAAATGGCTGTTGTAAATCCTGATAGCGGATCCTTCTCAACATATGCACATCAAGCATTCGGTCCTTGGGCCGGATACACGATCGGCTGGTTATACTGGTTCAACTGGGTTATCATCATTGCTATTGAAACTACGTTATTGGGAACTATGATTCATGATTGGTTTCCTGGTATACCTATATGGGCTGCCAGTCTATCTTTCCCTATATTAATGACGATTACGAATATCTATTCAGTCAAAGCTTATGGGGAATTTGAATACTGGTTAGCTTTCATGAAAGTGGCTGCCATTGTAATATTCCTCTTCCTTGGTGCCGCCATGATCTTTGGATTGGTTCCGGGATTTGATTCACCAGGCCTTTCAAACATAACTGGATCGGAAGGATTTTTACCAAAAGGTTTTCTGCCTGTCCTTCTTAGTGTGATATTCATCACTTTCTCTTTATCAGGAAGTGAGGTAGCTGCCATTGCTGCAGGAGAGTCTGAAAACCCTGAAAAAAACATTATTAGAGCCATAAACAGTGTCGTATGGCGTCTTCTTCTTTTCTTTGTTGGTTCAGTGACCGTGTTGGTTCTCGTAATCCCCCAAGGTGCTGAAGATTTACTGAAAACCCCCTATGCCAGCGTATTTGACATGGCAGGCCTGCCGGCAGCGGGTCAAATCATGAATATCGTAATCTTCACTTCATTGCTTTCTGTTTTGAATTCAGGCCTATATACTAGCTCTCGTATGTTATATTCTTTATCAAAAAAAGGTGATGCACCGAAAATCCTTTCCCGAGTGAATAAGCGGGGAATCCCGATTTGGGCGTTAATGGCAAGTGTTTTCTTTGCTTATGTGTTCACGACATTTAAATTTGTTTCCCCTGATAAATTGTTTGCTTTTCTCGCAAACAGCTCGGGAGGGGTCACGATGATCATGTATATCTTTATCGCCTTTTCTCATCTATATTTACGGAAAAAGACGGAAAAAGAAAATCCCGGGACACTCAAAGTGAAAATGTGGCTATTCCCTTATTTAACCTATGCGACCATTGCCGTTTTATTTATTATATTCGTTGCTCAGGCGTTTATTGATTCCATGAGATTGCAATTCTTTCTTACAACCCTTCTCACGATTCTAGTTATTGGGTCATACTTTCTGTTTTATCATAAGAAAAACGTAATTGCTGCTGAACAAGAAGGAAAACTAAAAAATATCCACGTTAAGGAAGGTTGAGGAATGTAGTCGCTTTGTCCGATTATAGAGAAAAAAGATTGACTATTCTAATAAAAGACTGCCTTTAGTGGGGAGCTCCGTTGTCGACTATAGGGGTTTCGAAATAGTCTCTACCTAAACCATGATTTAAAAGAAGACTAAGTTATCCTTCATGTTTTTTTTTTACGGGGGTTGTACACTTTGAACGTGAGACCCCGCAGGTGAAAGCCGAGGGCCGACCGCCCGCGGAAAGCGAGTGCCCTACGTTCCAATCAACGTCCAAATTGTACAAGCCATAAAAATAGACAAACTCGATTTACATCGAGTTTGTCTACAGCCTGGGCTGCCCTTAGTGGGCAGCTTTTTTTCTGGTTCCAAAAATGATTGCATTCATAGCATGGGGGCGTTTATATATAATCGTTACCTTGACTGCCACCCCCTCTGTACAATTATGATACTCATTCATTTGCAACTTTGAAATCCTTTGCTAGAATATAATCTATAGAAAAGATTAGGAGTGGTGACTGTGGCTGAAACTCCAGCTGAAGGTTTGATTCATTATATTGCACCAAAAGGAGAGTATATCCCTTTTTTAGATGATACGGACTATATCGCTAAAGGATTGGAATGGAAATTATTCACTGCCCGTTCGGTTAAAAGAGAACTATTATATAAAAGCGGAAGTTTTCAAGCAAAAGTCAAATTGGCAGGTTATGAACAATATGGCAACGGACTTGACACTATCGTCGTTGAATTTGAAAATGGTAAGCTTAGCTGCATTAACCCTTCCTATTTAAAGGAAATGCAAAGCTCCAGTTTCGGAAAAGAACTGTTGAGTGGCCCGGTTTCCGAAACCGCTGCAGTTTCAAGTGAAATTGAGCAGGTGGATGAAGCACCAATTACGGAAAACGCCGATCAGCCAAGTGCAGAACCAAAAAAGGCAAAAACCAAAACTAAAAAGACGACAGCAAAACCTAAATTGGACTTGCCTGGGGAAAAAGTGCATTTCACCGCGACTATCAAGGAGTTCACGGCAAAAATGAACCATTTCACTGGTGAAGAAGATGAAGTCATACTCTTGGAGAATGTCAAAGTGACAACGGAGCCTGAATTGACTATCGGCGATGCTTGGTGTGGATATAGCAAGACATTAAAAAAAGCTGAGCTCGAAGAAGGAGACGCAATCGAATTTGATGGAAAAGTGGTCGACAAAAAATACAATAAAGAAATACGCTATAAAGTAAATAATCCATCCAAGTTAGTGAAAAAAGAAGGATAAACACTCGAAGTTATTGGATGATATGGAGTAAGCCGCCGCTTACTCCTTTTTTTATTTGCCGTATTCAACATGAACTTATTAGAATAGATGCGTCCACCACTGGAATATATTCGTTTGTGGGAGATACAACTTATAACCTTTCTCCAATCGTATTGGTTTTGCGTTTGTGGTTTCATATTTTCCAGTGTTGGGGATAATACATTATAATCATGCATTTATAAAAAAATAAGGGGGGATTTTCATATGAAAGAATTATTTCGATTATTGAAACAAGGTAATAAATCGGCGTTCATTGCTGCCTGTGTGAATAGTATCATCGCAGTGCTAAAGGGGATTGCCTATTTCATGACAGGAAATGTCGCTATGTTTGCTGAAACTTTACATACTTTGGGTGATGCTGCGAATCAGTTTTTCGTCTTCATTGGTTCTGCACTAAGTAAAAAGTCACCAACTGATCGATTCCCTGATGGTTTTGGACGTTTGGTTAACCTTGTATTACTAGGGGCAGTATTGGTTGTCGGGATCATGTCTTATGAAACGATTAAAGAAGGGTTCCATCACATTTTACACCCTTCAGAATCAACTGGTATCCTCATTAACTTGTCAGTCCTTTCGTTAGCGGTTGTGTTGGAATCATATGTATTATTTAAAGCGATGAAAGAAGTGGTTCATGAGACTGGAATCGAAGCTAAAGGGGCAGCCGTCATATTCAAGAGCTTTTCTGGTTTAAAAAGGGCAAAACCAGCGACGAAATTAGTATTTATGGAAGATATGGTAGCGACAGGTGGCGGCGTGCTTGCGATAATTGCCATATTATTAGCAAACTTCACGCCTTTTATCCAAGCGGAAGGAGTTGCTTCCGTCATGATCGGTCTTGGTATGTTCTATGTGGTTGGAAGGGTTTTTCTTGACAATGCTGCTGGTGCTCTTGGGGAAGCCGATATTGAAATGCGGCAAAAAATTGGTGCGATGGTCATGGATGATCTAGACGTAAGGGATATACAGAAACTGGCCGTAATAAAAGAAGGGGAAGATTTTCATGTTGAACTTGAAGTTGAACTGGATCCCCATATTTCAATCGCACAGGCGGACGACATTAAAGATCGGCTGTTTAATCAAATATTAAAGGAAAGAGGGGTAACGGACGTCATTATAGAATTTGATGAAAATGATGGTATCCCAAAATGGGAAGGTCAGATAAAAAAAGAATTGAATGAAATCAAAAAAGACAGCGAGTAGAAATAATGGCAGAATACAAAATGTCATGATCAGGATAATTGTGTGATTATAAATCAAGACACTAATGATAATACTGTTCAATTCATCACGTACTTTCCTTGGGTATGCATTATAAGCTATCATGGACTTAGTTACATAATGAAGGATTATGGAAGGGTGAATAAGAATGGAGAAACAAAATATTAAGCTAGTTGCACTTGATATGGATGGCACGCTTCTCAATAAGGCTGGAGAGATATCTGAAGAAAACCGGAGAGCGATAAAAGAAGCCGAAAATGAAGGGGTTTTTGTGGTATTGAGCACAGGAAGATCCTATGCGACGTGCAGTGATTTTGCAAAGTCAATGGAACTCCAATCATACCTCATTACAGTAAACGGAAGCGAAATTTACGATAACCAAGGAAAACTGGTGGAAAGGAATATCGTCGATAGTGAATCCATACAATGGATGTGGGAATTAAGCCAAAAACATGGTACACATTTTTGGGCCATTAGCTGCGATAATATTTACAGGGCCGAAATGCCTGAGAAAATCCATGATTCGCAATGGCTTAAATTCGGTTTTGATACAAATGATGCAAGCATCCGCCAAATCATCATGGATGAACTGGTATCAAAAGGAACCTTTGAAATAAGCAATTCAAGCCCAACGAATATTGAAGTGAATGCCATGGGAGTCAATAAAGCGAAAGCGATAAAGCTCGTATGTTCACTGCTCGACATTACCATGGAAAATGTAATGGCAGTGGGTGACAGCCTTAATGACCTTGCGATGATTTCTGAAGCAAAAATGGGCGTGGCAATGGGAAATGCCCAAGAAATTGTGAAAGAAAAAGCAGATTGGATTACAGCGACAAACGAAGAAGATGGTGTAGCTAAGGCCATTCGGAAATGGGTGCTTTCAAATTGAATCGAAACTGTATATGGGGATT
>NZ_JAPTGA010000014.1:0-144419 GCF_026891895.1 Peribacillus sp. AS_2 | reverse complement strand
ACGTGGCATGGGAGACCCCGCAGGCGTGCCGAGGAGGCTCCCGCCCGCCCGCGGAAAGCGAGTGCCTGAAGTGGAAATCAACGTTCCAAAGTAACATGTTCATTCGTCCTTTTCAGCTCCCTACCCTGTTACGGATTTCCCATTAAGTTGAAATAAAATCAGAACAAAACCAATAAAATTTTTGACTTACTGTCAAAAATGATGTACATTACCTAATGGGCGAACAATTTTTATTAAAAAAGACAAAAATATTCGTATATAGAGGTGCATAACATGGAAAACGTGTTTGATTATGAAGATATTCAATTAATTCCTGCAAAATGTGTAGTAAATAGCCGTTCTGAGTGTGATACATCCGTTACATTAGGTAAACATACATTCAAGTTACCTGTAGTACCTGCCAATATGCAAACGATCATTGATGAAAAGATTGCCATTTACTTGGCTGAAAACGGTTACTTTTATGTAATGCATCGTTTTGAGCCAGAAAAACGACTGACTTTCATTAAAGACATGCATTCAAAAGAATTGATCGCATCCATCAGTGTCGGCGTTAAAGAAGAAGAATACGGATTCATCGAACAATTATCGAATGACAACATTGTACCTGAATACATTACGATAGATATAGCGCACGGACATTCCAATGCCGTGATAAAAATGATACAGCATATTAAAAAACATTTACCTGAAAGTTTTGTCATTGCAGGAAATGTGGGAACTCCTGAAGCGGTACGTGAATTGGAACATGCAGGTGCGGATGCTACAAAGGTGGGCATTGGACCAGGGAAAGTATGCATCACTAAAATCAAGACTGGATTTGGAACGGGCGGCTGGCAATTAGCTGCACTTCGCTGGTGTGCAAAAGCGGCAAGCAAGCCAATCATCGCTGACGGCGGCATTCGCACGAACGGTGATATTGCCAAATCAGTTAGATTTGGAGCTTCAATGGTCATGATCGGTTCACTATTTGCCGGACATGAAGAATCTCCAGGTCAAACGATCGAGAAAGATGGAAAGGCCTTTAAAGAATACTTTGGTTCAGCTTCGGAATTCCAAAAAGGTGAAAAGAAAAACGTTGAAGGCAAAAAGATGTTTGTCGAGCACAAAGGATCTTTGGAAGATACGTTGAAGGAAATGGAACAAGATCTTCAGTCATCCATTTCATATGCAGGCGGTACCAAATTGGAAGCCATCCGGAATGTGGATTATGTGGTCGTTAAGAATTCAATCTTTAACGGTGACAAAGTTTATTAAGAAGTAATTTTAAAAAACGGCCTAATCAATGGATTAGGCCGTTTTTTTATCATTACACCTTTTTAACAAATTGGGATTTTAATTTCATTGCACCAAAACCATCTATCTTACAATCAATATCATGATCTCCATCAACTAGACGGATGCTTTTTACTTTAGTGCCCATTTTTAAGACGGATGAGCTCCCTTTCACTTTAAGGTCCTTGATTACCGTAACGGTATCACCGTCGTTCAAGGCATTTCCATTAGCATCTTTGATAACCTTCTTTTGATCACCATTTTCCGTTTCCGCTTCAACTGTCCATTCATGGGCGCATTCCGGGCAAACTAAAAGACTGCCGTCTTCGTATGTATATTCTGAATCACATGCAGGGCAATTAGGAAAATCAGGCATAAATTCACTTCCTCCATTCATTATGCCAATTTTAATATAATAATGGTTTACACACAACCAGTAGTTTATTACCTCCCTTGTCCCTCCCTTCCTCTAGAACCTATAAAGGTTTTACTATATACTTTTAAGAAAAAGCTGGAAAGTGCGGTGAACCCCTTGTTTAAACTTCTATTGATAGAAGATGATACAACGTTATTCAATGAAATTAAAGATAGATTGGCGCAATGGTCTTATGATATTTACGGAATCGGCGATTTTAGTAAAGTGGTTCAGGAATTCACGGACATAAAACCTGATTTGGTCATCATTGATATCCAGTTGCCGAAGTTTGACGGATTTCATTGGTGCAGAATGATCCGGGCCCATTCCAATGTTCCCATCATCTTTTTATCATCGCGTGATCATCCTACGGACATGGTGATGTCCATGCAGCTTGGAGCTGATGATTTTATCCAGAAGCCTTTTCATTTCGATGTACTCATCGCGAAGATACAGGCCACCCTTCGCCGTGTCTATAATTACAATACGGAAAAGATCGAATTGAAAACGTGGTGCGGCGCCACCGTGGATTACGAAAAGAACACGGTTTCGGCCGAGACGGGCACAATCGAATTGACGAAAAATGAAATTTTCATCTTGAAAAAGCTCATTGAACAGAAAAACAAGATCGTAAGCCGCGAGGAATTGATCAACAGCTTATGGGATGACAAACGTTTCATAAGCGATAACACCCTTACAGTGAATGTGAACCGTTTACGAAAGAGGTTGGATGAACTGGGTCTAGGGCATTTTATCGAAACGAAGGTCGGACAGGGCTATATCGCCGTGGAAGTGGCAAATGCATGATCGGAAAATATCTCGTGGAAAGGTTCAGCTGGATCACATTTTACATACTTCTTCATCTATTCATTATCTTTGTCGCCTATCTTGATTCGGCCATTCCGTTAAGGCCCATACTGTATATTGTTTTTTTATCCTTGCTCATGTTCAGTATGTTTTTGATTTTCCGCTATAAAAAGGAAACCTACTTTTATAAAAGTTTAGAAGCACGGGAAGACAACCTGGATATAACGAATATTGCCGAACCAGAGAGCCCTTTCGAAAAAATCATAGAAAACAGCATCTTTAACCAAACCGAATTATTGAAGAAATCCGCAGCAATCGGTCAAATGACTTTAGAGCAGGAGAAGGATGAATTATTATCTTGGATTCATGAAGTGAAGACACCATTGACGGCGATGCATTTAATGATTGACCGCTTGGATGATGGATTGCTGAAATCACACTTGACTTATGAGTGGCTGCGCATTCATCTTCTTCTTGATCAGCAGCTCCATCAAAGGCGCATGCCTTTCATCGAAAATGATTTGTATATAGAGAAAACCGATTTGGAAACAATAATCTTTGATGAGATTAAAACGCTGCGGTCATGGTGCATTCAAAAAGGAATCGGCTTCGAGATACAATTGGACGTATCCGAAGTGCTTAGTGATGCCAAGTGGCTGGCCTTCATCATGAGGCAGCTCTTGACCAACTCCATTAAATACAGTGAAAACTCAGATATCACGATTTATAGCCATGAGCGAGCCGGACAAACGGTTCTTGAAGTGCAGGATTTTGGACGGGGCATTGACCCAAAGGATTTATCCCGCATATTTGATAAAGGATTTACATCCACGACAAATCATCGTGACAGTGCGGCAACCGGCATGGGTCTATATTTAACCAAGAATGCGGCCGAGTCCCTATTCATCTCCATTGAAGTGAAATCAGAGCTTGGAACCGGGACGACCGTTACCTTGACCTTCCCAAAAAGAAATGATTTCGTGAATATCACAAGCATGTGACAAAAGTGTCACATGCTTTTATTCTTTGTTCGTCCAAACGAAGGAAAAGAAATACATGGCCTTTTATAATGAGGATATAGAAAAAAAGGAGTGTATCCAAATGAATATATTAGAAGCGAAAAAAATCCATAAAAGCTATGGTAATAAATTCAATAAACAAGAAGTATTAAAGGGTCTTGATATAAGCATACAAAAAGGTGAATTCGTAAGTATCATGGGCGCTTCCGGTTCAGGAAAAACGACTTTGCTGAATGTCCTTTCCTCGATCGATAAAATCAGCAACGGCACCATTACGATCGATGGTAAAGAGATTTCAGGGATGAAAGAAAAGAATTTGGCCGAATTCCGTAAGAACCACTTGGGCTTCATTTTCCAGGAATATAACCTATTGGACACATTGACTGTCAAAGAAAATATCCTCTTGCCCTTATCCATTACAAAAACGCCCAATAATGAAGCGGCACAAAAGTTTGATAGCGTGGCGAAGGAACTGGGCATATATGAAGTGAAGGATAAATACCCAAATGAAATTTCCGGTGGTCAAAAACAGCGTACGTCTGCGGCGCGGGCTTTCATCCATGATCCAAGCATCATTTTTGCGGATGAACCGACTGGGGCGCTTGACTCCAAATCAGCTTCCGATTTACTGAACAAACTGAGCGAAATGAATAAAAAGCACAAAGCGACCATCATCATGGTAACCCATGATCCCGTGGCCGCCAGTTATTGCAGCCGAGTCATTTTCATTAAAGACGGACAAATCTATACCCAATTGAATAAAGGTGAACAATCCAGACAAACCTTCTTCAAGGACATCATGAAAACACAAGGTGTATTGGGAGGGGTTCAAAATGAGCATTAATCAACTCATCTTGCGAAATTTGAAGAAGAATCTGAAGAACTATTATCTGTATGTGTTTGCCCTGGTCTTCAGCGCTTCCCTGTACTTTGCTTTCGTCACCTTGCAATATGACCCAGCGCTGGATGAAGCGGAGGGTACGGTGAAAGGGGCCGCCTCCATCAAGGCAGCATCGATCCTGCTTGTTGCGATAGTTTCCATATTCCTTTTATATGCCAATAGCATTTTCATTAAAAGACGCAGTAAAGAAATTGGCTTATTCCAATTGATAGGCATGACGAAGAACAGGATATTCCGTATCCTGAGTGTGGAAAACCTGATCCTGTATTTCTGTTCCGTATTCCTGGGAATCTTTGTAGGGTTTGCCGCTTCAAAATTGATCATCATGATCCTATTTAAAATAATGGGTGTCCAGGCAATCGCGACTCTTAACTTTTCTTTTCAGCCGCTAGTGCAAACCTTGCTCGTTTTTAGCGCCATCTATCTTTTAATCATGTTGATGAATTATGCCTTCATTAAAAAGCAAACCATTCTATCATTATTTAGAGTGACTTCCATGACGGAAGGAAAAGTGAAAAAAGTTTCGATGGTCGAAATGATCATCGGGATATTCGGGATCGCCCTGATCATTGCTGGCTATGTCATTTCATCCAAATTATTCGATGGAGCATTTACACAGATGACCGAGCTTTTCATGGCCATGATCGTCATTCTGGCAACCGTCATCATCGGTACCTACCTATTCTATAAAGGATCCGTAAGCTTCATCTTTAATATCGTCCGTAAAAAGAAAAATGGCTATTTGAACATCAATGAAGTATTGTCCCTTTCATCCATTATGTTCCGGATGAAATCAAATGCGATATTATTGACGATCATCACGACCGTTTCCGCTTTGGCAATCGGTTTATTATCATTAAGCTATATCTCCTACTACTCAGCGGAGAAAATGGCACAAAGCAGTATCCCTACCGATTTTTCGATGACGGATATGGGAGATGCGGATAAATTCAAAGAGGCTTTATCAGACAGTAAAATTGATTATGACGCAAAGGTGATTGACGTCATTCAGGTGGATGTCAATGTAAAGGAAATAATGGAAACGAGCCTCGAAGGAGTGAACTTCGATCCGGACATCATGACCGTTCCCGTCATCAGTGATGAATCGGTTAAAGGAATCAACCTTGCTGAAGATGAGACCCTTTTCAGCGGATACAGTAGTATGATGGAGAAGGTCATATCCTTGAAGGATTCCGGAAAGATTGAACTGAAGGGCAAAAATGAAGTGATTCCGCAAACATATATAGGTTTGAATGATGATACCTTCCTGTCCTATTACTTCACGAGTGGCGGATTGCCCGTTGCGATTGTAGACCAAACGATATTCGACCGTTTGAAAAAGGATATCGACCCGAAAATCCAAAAAGTATCATCCGTTAATATCGGCATTGATGTGAAGGATGAATCTGAACTTGAAAAAGCGAATGATCTATTCAAAAGGATGAGTTTCAAAGAAGAACATGTGAATGATTCCCAATTGGAAATGTTCAACACCCAGAAGAAGAATATGGGCCTTATCATGTTCATCGTCGGCTTCTTGGGATTAACCTTCCTCATTACCTCCGGCTGCATCCTGTATTTCAAGCAAATGGATGAAAGTGAAGGGGAAAAATCCAATTATACGATTTTAAGAAAACTAGGGTTCACGCGTGGTGACTTAATAAGAGGAATCCAAGCAAAACAAGTTTTCAATTTCGGTATTCCTTTAGTCGTCGGACTGCTTCACAGTTATTTCGCAGTCCAATCAGGTTGGTTCTTGTTCGGGACCGAAGTTTGGACACCGATGATCATCGTCATGGCATTATACACGGCATTGTATTCAATCTTCGGAATCCTATCCGTATTTCATTACAAGAAGGTCATTAAAGAATCTCTATAATTTCGAAGATACTAAAAGCTCCAGGACCAATGAGGCCCTGGAGCTTTTAAACTGTAGAAAAATCCGAAGAAAAGTCAGTTTGCCTAAAATTTCTCTAAAAAAACATTCCAATTGATTGGAATGGGTGTTCGAGACTCCTGCGGGAAAAGCGTGTCCAAGGGAGATCCCGCAGGCGCAAAGAGCGCCGAGGGTGGACCCCCGCGGAAAGCGAGTGCCTGGAGTGGAAATCAACGTTCAAATTGTACAAACCCTCAATGAAGTTCCAGCTGCTTTCAGAAATCCGCTCCTTTTAAAGTACCCCAGCCGGTTTCATCATTTCCTTGATCAATTCCCTGTTGCGCTTTTTAAAGATTTCATTATGGGAAGAAACCATCCCCACACCGTGAGCATCAGGCTGGATAAATTGCTTTGCCTTGTTTACGGCATTTGCAGCATCTTGAAAAGTGCCTGCTATCAGGTTCAATTTACCTTCATGCTTAAGGATATCA
Source organism: Peribacillus sp. AS_2 (assembly GCF_026891895.1). Taxonomy (NCBI): domain Bacteria; kingdom Bacillati; phylum Bacillota; class Bacilli; order Caryophanales; family Bacillaceae; genus Peribacillus; species Peribacillus sp. AS_2. Next base: position 137,635 of record NZ_JAPTGA010000014.1, on the reverse strand, counting down.
CCGGCTGCGTATATTCCACCCATCGAGGATTCACTTGCAGGAGTACCTTCAATATAATAGTTGTCGGCAATGGCAATATCGACTTTACTATTTTGAAGCAGCGATGTATCACGCTCATAACCATGATTGATGATGACTTCATCGATCGGCAAGTAAGAAACTTCTCCCGTTGCGTGATTCGTCAGTTCAACATGTTCAATTGATTGATGATCATCGCAGGCGATCAATTTTGTAATCGTCGTATTAAAGAAACAAACAGCAGAGCTTTCCATCAATTGCCTTGCTTGTGATTCATGTCCTGCTAAACTATCTTTCCTGTATGTCAGATAGACCTTTTTGGCGATTGGCTCTAATTCATTTGCCCAGTCTATGGCAGAATTCCCGCCGCCTGAAATGATCACCGTCTTATCCTTGAAACGATTGAAAGACTTGACAGTATAGTTTAAATTGGAGACTTCAAACCTTTCTGCCCCGTCTATTTCCAACTTTTGCGGATTCAGGATTCCGCCGCCAACCGCGACAATGACCGTCTTGGAAAAGTGCACTTGACCTGAAGCCGTATGTAAAACGAAGATGCCTTCTTCATTACGTGTGATTGATTCCACTTTCTCATTCAAGACGACTGTTGGATTGAATGTTAAACCTTGCTCCACTAGCTGCTCAATTAATTTTTCCCCAGTAGTCGGTGTCAGCCCTCCAACATCCCAAATCATCTTCTCTGGATAGACATGAATTTTCCCGCCCAGCCGTGGCTGGTATTCAATCAGTTTAACTTTCATTTCTCTAAGTCCGCTATAAAAAGTGGAGTAAAGGCCTGCTGGCCCTCCCCCAATAACCGTTACATCAAATAAATCCTGCTGTTCCATCTACGTCCACTCCCCGGTAACCAAGTGTGATTGATTATCATTCTCATTTAATCGTACACTCTTTTCTCACTTTTTACAATAAGCAGGCGAGTTAAATTTCAAAAAAACGATCCATTCTGCACGTATGTATGAAATTAGGGAAAAAAAGTGCAGCCATCCTTCACCCTACTCAAGGATGAAAGTTGCTGCACCTTCTTCGCACTGAATGCTAGTTTGAACGAGGTCTTTTCCCGTCCGATATAAGAAGATTGATATGATCTATGAGTTCAGGTAGTTCCTCCATCGTTTTGATGGTAAAGTCTGCCCCGTTTTTCAAAAAGATATCTGCCGTTTTAGAGATGAGATCTTGTTTATCTCTTTCTGGCAAACTTGTATACTCATCCAAATTCAATCCCATCTCAGAGCTTCCGACAATGACTCCGACCGTCCATACCCCAGCATTCACTCCCTCTTGCATGTCGGAAATGGTATCGCCTACCTTCACTACCTTCCATGATGCCGCTAATTTCAATTTTTCCATATTCCGATAGATCATGTAAGGGTATGGCCTTCCAATCGAATGGGTTGCATCCGGGGTTACATGGAAATCAGGCCCATACCCTTTTTTCAAAGCATTTGCTGTGACGACCTCCATCATTGTATCTGTATATCCCGTTGTCGACCCAATCTTCATGCCGCGATTCCTTAATGCTTCCACTGTCTCGATAACCCCTGGAATGGGACCTGTATAATCGGCCAATGACATCATCAGCGCCGGTTCGAATTCAGCATATAGTTTTTCAACGTCTTCCTCATTGAATGGCCTTCCGTATTGCACCTCCCATAATGAAGATATCCTTGGCATGGTCAGCATCGCACGAATATGGTCGATTTTCAGCATGCCCATCGGAGCTCTGGCTTCCTCCATCGTCACGTCCAGTCCAGCCTTCTTAAAAATATCCACAAAAACATTCACTGGTGCAAAACATCCAAAATCCACAGCTGTTCCTGCCCAATCCAAAATGATTCCCTCTACTTTATTCATACTGTCACCACTTTCATATATTTTTCTACGATCCTGCCTAGTTCCTCGATATCTTCTTCATGGATTTCGCCAATATTGCCGATCCGGAATGTATCTATGTCAGTCAGCTTTCCGGGGTAAATTACATAGCCCCTCTCTTTGATGAAATTGTAGAAGTCCCCAAAATCAAAGGCTTCAGTTGGAAAAAGAAAAGTTGTAATGATAGGCGATTGTTTATCAGGTGAGATATATGCATGGATGCCCAATTTCCCCATCAGCTCCCTCAGCCTGTCATTATTATTCTTATAGCGGGAGAATCTAGCTGGGATGCCGCCTTCTTCCGTTAATTCTTCCAGCGCTTTAGCAAACGCGGCCACTACATGTGTTGGAGATGTGAAACGCCATTTCCCATCCTTGTCCATCTCTTTCCACTGGTCATATAAATCCAGGGACAAACTGCGGGCATTGCCTTCACAAGCCAACAATTTCTCGCGCTTTGCAATGACGAAACCAAAACCAGGGATTCCTTGAATGCATTTATTTGCACTGCTGATCAAATAATCAATTCCGAGTTCAGGCACATTCATCTCCACTCCGCCAAAGCTGCTCATCGCATCAATGATCAAGGTTTTCCCTTGTTCGTTTGATATCTTCGAAACCACCTCTATCGGATTTAAAATCCCCGTCGTCGTTTCACAATGAACCATTGCTATATGTGTGATGTCACGATCAGCCAGTAAAATGTTCCGGATTTCAGCTTCATTTGGATATTCATTGTACTCAACGCCATACTCCACATGATTCAGCCCGATGCACTCCGCCATTTTCACAATCCGTTTCCCATATGCACCATTCGTTATGATCAGCACTTTATCGGATTTCGAAAGTGCAGTCGTCAGCACAGATTCTACAACAAACGAGCCGCTTCCCTGCATAAGTACAGCCGTATATTCTCCGTTTGCAGCACATGCCAATTCAAGAAGCTGGGATCTGATTTTTTGTGTGATTTCTTTATAATCATTTTCCCACGTGCAGCGGTCAACAAGCATTTCCTGTTTCACCGTACTTGTAGTGGTCAGCGGTCCAGGCGTCAATAGTTTATAGGTATTCATTTTCCTTCACTCCTCACTGTATTCATCATTGTGCTGATTTAAAGAATTCTTGGTGCTGTTTCAATAATTCGACCGTTAGGGGCTGCTTGAATTTCATAGGGTGGGCCGGTTTATTCTTTTCTGTTACCTTTTCACCTTCATAAAGTGCGACCGGGTAATGTTTCAGCAATTCTTCTCTAGCATCTTTACTGATCGTTTCTGCCATTTTCATCGCTAAACTTGTTTTAGCTTCATTATCTTTATTCACGACAGCAACGGATTCCGTGTAAGAGAAATTCCCCTCAGCCGGATCGACGAATTTGATCGGTAAACCCGACTCTTTAGCCATCACGGCTTGATAGCGTAAACCAAACCCGGCAGCCACTTCCCCTGCTTGCACTTTATTGATCGGGCCTGAACCTGAGCTCTCAAGATGCGGACCGCTATTTGCTATTAAGTCATGGAGAACCTTTTTGCCCTCTGCTTCACCGTATTGACTGATTATTGCTTGAACTAAAAGCCACCCTGTTGAAGAGTCCAGGATATTAGGAATTGAAACGAACCCTTTATATTCCGGCTTAGTTAAATCCTTAATCGAGGTAGGCATCGGCAGGCCTTTTTGTTTAAGCACTTCCGTATTCACAAAAATGGAACCGGTATTTGCCAAAATCGGTGTATAATAGGCTGGTTTTTTTTCCAAGGCTTTTATACTGAATGACAGGTCCTTGAACATGGAGTGCTGATCCTGTGCGCTCTCGATGAAATAGGAACTCATCGTCACGACATCAGCCTCGATATCATCTCCTTCTGCCAGCAGTTTCCCTCCTAATTCAGAAGTGCCTAATGATTGAAGGACATATTTCCCTTCGTATCCGGCATCTTTCAGGGAAGTCTCCATTGCGGCAGTGGCTTCTTCATCGCCATTCGTATAAATGACCACCTTTTCCTCATCCGCTTTGCCGCTGTTACGGCCCACCAATACAAATACCAAACTTAAAGCAACTAAAGAAAGTAAGGCTATCTTCAACGTTTTAGACATAATATCCCCCTCATTAATGTTTGAATTGTCTTTTTTGATAATGATCACAAAGCAGCTTCACGATCAGGTTTGTAAAAAAGATAAGTAAAGACAGGATGAATATTTCATTGAATTTGGCAAAATGCTGAAGCTCTTTAATTTTGCTGGCCACTAATGTGGTCTGGGCCGTGACCAAAAAGATGATTCCGCTGATCGTCACCATACTATTGATGAAATAGTAGCTGAACATCTCGATCACCGTAGATGCCGAGTTAGGCAGGATGACACGATAGATTGTCCTGATCCAGCTATCCCCCAATAAATTCCCGGTGGTTTCCCAACCAGGGTTCATTTTGGATAAAGAGTTCTTCGCCATTAAATAGGGTGTCGTAAAGAAGTGGACCATGTTACATAGAATGATGATGGCAAAGGTCCCCTTCCAGCTGCTGCCGTTGAACAGCAGCAAATACGATAAGCCCAACACCATTCCCGGTACTGTATTCGTCAACATCGAAATGACATCCATTGATGATTTCCCTTTAAGGGGCGTCCTGACATTCAAGACCGCCGAGCTAAAGGCGATGAACGTTCCCAGTACGGCCGTCATCAAGGCAACGAATAAGGAGTTTTTATAGACAGCCGTTAAATCGCCCGATTGGAATGTGTCGATAAAATGCTTTAAGGTGAACGAGAGATCGTAAGGGAAACTAGTTAAAAATGGTGCAATGAACATGACTGCAAATACAGAAAACATTCCTATTAAGACCAGCAGCGAAATACCTCCAAAACAGATATCCCTCCCTTTGTGCTGCGACAATTCAATATCGCTGAACTTGTCATAATGAAAATTAAGTTTTTCCAGATAGTTTAATAGGAAAACACTGAACACTACCGGAATGAGCATGAGAATGGCAATCACTGCGCCATTATTGAAATCAGGGATGGAACCCAGCATGACTTGATACAGTTGCGTCGCAACGACGGAGTAGGTCCCGCCGACCGAAGCCGGTATCCCAAAGTCGGTGAAGCTCAAGATGAAGGAAAGTACAAAAGCTCCACCTAAAGTTCCTGACAATGGCCGTATGATCGTATTCAAGAAACTCCTTATCGTTCCGTCACCCATTAACTTCGAAACGATGATGAACTTTTTATCCATGTACTTGAAGGAATTATTAATGAGCAGAAAAGCTGATGGCAATGTATAGATTACATAACCTATCAATAATCCATTAAATCCATATATATCGAAGAGATTCCTTCCAAAAAGCTTCGTTATGATTCCTTGATTGCCGAAAGAGTAGATGATAGCAAACCCGAATGTGATTGTCGGAAGCAGCATCGGAATAAGGATCCCGGTTTTAATTACACTTTTTAATAGCCTATATAATCGGGTGCAATGGATGGAATAGGCCAGGAAAAAGGCTAAAACAGTTGTAATGACGGCTGTGAGTCCCGAGATTTTCACGCTGTTTCCAAATGACTTCATCAGCTCTGCATTGGAAAGGACTGTTAGATAATTCGAGAGATTGATTCCATCTGCCGTTTCAAAAGAACGGACGAACAACATGCCAAGCGGCAAGAAAAGAAAAGCGGCAAATAGCAGTAAGATAGGTATATAAATGACTCTCATTGCCGGTTTTACATCAGGCATACTTTTCACCGAATAAGTTATAAATATTTTCTCTCTTGATCTCCAGCTGTTTAAGAATGAATTCCTTAACAAAATCATTGGCTGGCTGATTGATGATTTCTTGCGGCGATCCAAATTGAGAAATATTCCCTTGATTAATGATCAAAATCTTATCCGACATCGTCAAAGCCTCTTCCGGGTCATGTGTCACTATGATGGTCGTCAGCTTAAATTCGCGGGCAATGGATTTGATTCGTTCCTTTATCGATTCCTTGATCACACCATCCAAAGCACTCAGCGGCTCATCAAGCAATAGGATTTTCGGCTTCATTACAAGTGTCCTTGCGATCGAAACCCTTTGTTTCTGACCCCCTGATAATTCGCTGATCCTTTTTTTCAAATGCGGCGTTAATTCCAGGAAATCGATGTATTCCTGAAGCTCTTCCTTGGAAACGGATCCCTTCCTGTTCCTCAATCCATAAACGATATTTTCATAGGCATTCAAATGCGGGAAAAGAGCGTAATCCTGGAAAACGATATTAAATCCCCGGTCTTTCATGGGCACGTTACTCAAATCGGTATCATTGAAAATGATTTTTCCATGATTGATACCCGTCAAGCCCAAAATTATATGTAATAAAGTAGTTTTGCCGCTTCCACTTGGTCCTAATAGTGAAACGATCTCCCCCGTTTTAATTTCAAGATTTATATGATCCAAAACTGATTTTCCATCGAATTGCTTGCTAATATTTTGTAGTTTTAGCAAACCGTTCACCTCCTTTAATACACCCTTAGTATAAAAGCCCTTTGTAAACCGAAGTTGGGATTTTTGTAAATACTCTGTAAACATTGAACATATTTTTACTAAATTGATACTAACTTTTGACCAACTAATGATATTTTTATCATCTATATGTTGAATATGTTTGTAGTAAACAGTACACTTAAACTGAATATCAGGAAGATAGATATGAAGAATAGGCGGGTGTAACTTATGCTTCCTCTTGAAAGGCAAAAGAAGATCATCGAGTTATTAACGATTAGGAAAGTGATGAAGATTGCCGAACTTACTGAAGAAATGCAAGTTTCCATCGAAACCATCAGAAGGGATATAAACCTTCTTACAAGGCAAGGAAAAATTGAAAAGATCTATGGCGGCGTTAAGCTGGTTCAATCGAAGTTTGGAGAATCGACGATAGATGAACGGATGTTCAGTCAATTAGAAGAAAAAGAATCCATCGCCCAAAAATGCAGTGAGTATATCAACGATGGGGATTGCATTTATATCGATAGTGGTTCGACAACCTATCAAATCGCTAAATATATAAAACAGAAAAAGAAACTGACCGTAATAACCAGTTCGATCCCTGTTGTAAATGAGCTCATTCATAGCGATATCGAGATATTGATCATAGGCGGGAAAGTCAGGAGAAATGAACAATCCATCGTTGCATTTGATTATTTATTCAACTTCAGTGAATTGAATATTTCAAAAGCATTCATTTGTGCGAGCGGCATAACCGTTGAAAAAGGGATATCCGACTATAATTTAGAAGAAGCGAACACACGAAAAAAAATCATTGATTTATCCCAAGAAGTCTATGTTGCCGCTGACAGCTCCAAGTTCGGGAAAGACGTGACCATCGGGATATCGTCACTGGATAAAATCGATTACATCATTACTGACGATCATCTGCCTAAAGATTTCATCTCTTCGTTTAAAGAGACCGGCACACATTTGATTCTTTCTTAAAAGCAAGAAAAAAACGGGAACTATACAGTAGTATAGTTCCCGTTTTTCAGGTTCAGTGAATGCCAAGTGCATTCTGAATGAAGAACGTGTAGCAAGTCTAATTTTGGCGATCACCTTCGGTAAATCAACAATTGCAGGACTAAATGATGTTCAGGAACCAATTTGCCCAAAGCATCACCTTCATCACAACGTTGATTTTCACTTCAGGCACTCGCTTTCCGCGGGCGGTCCGGGAGCCTCCTCGGCGGCTTGCGCCTGTGGGGTCTCCCCTGGACTCGCTTTTCCCTCAGGAGTCTCGTACCTTACGTTCCATTCAACTTTGTTTTAAAAGATAGAAATCCTTTTTGTCTACAGTTTTTTGAGTCAGTGTAAAAATTAGATCTCCACTCCAGGCACTCGCTTTCCGCGGGCGGTCCGGGAGCCTCCTCGGCGCTTTTGCGCCTGTGGGGTCTCCCCTGGACTCGCTTTTCCCGCAGGAGTCTCGTACCTTACGTTCCAATCAACTTTGTTTTAAAAGATAGAACACCTTTTGTCTACAAACTAATAATAAAGGAGAATCGGAATACTCTAACCCCGACGATGATTTTAAAGGAAATCAGACCCATGCCGAACCATGTTTAAGACTAGTTTATTCTTCATGTTTTTTTCCTGTACTCCTTAATGGATGGAAGAAATTTGCGACACTCCTGCCGAATTACTGGCTAGCCGAGACCCCACAGGCGCTTGCTTTGATGCGGCTTGGCAGACAGTCGGCGGAAAGGGAACGGATTTCTGAAATCCACTGAAATTTTTAAATGAAAAACTGCTGGCTGTCTTATTCCGAACCATGTTTAAGACTAGTTTATCCTTCATGTTTTTTCCTGTAACCCTTAATGGATGGAAGAAATTTGCGACACTCCTGCCGAATAACGGGCTAGCCGAGACCCCACAGACGCTTGCTTTGATGCGGCTTGGCAGACAGTCGGCGGAAAGGGAACGGATTTCTGAAACAACTGGAACTTTAAATAAAAAAACTGTGTCCTCCATCAATGGAGAGTGAAACTCAGGCTAATTTCTGGTTTTGACTCTGACCGGGCCCGGGCGATTCCCATAAAGTTGAGCCTAGTACCTCAATTAAAATTCCTTTCATGCTGAAGGAGCCATTCTTTTCTCCACAAGCCACCCGCATAACCAGTTAATTTCCCATTTGAACCTATTATTCGATGACAAGGAATCACGATGCTTAGCTTATTTCTGCCGTTAGCGCTCCCTACTGCCCTAATGGCTTTTTCATTACCGATTGAAACGGCGATGTCTTTATAGGAACCCGTGTTAGCGTACAGGATTCCCGTTAATGCGTTCCACACGTTTTTTTGGAAGATGGTCCCTTCAAGTGTATAAGGAAATGTAAATTCCCTGCGTTCACCTTTGAAATACTCATCAAGCTGACTAAAGCACTCCGCCAAAACCTGAGGCGTGTGCTCTTGCATAATATTTATCTTTATATCCCTTTCAGCGAACATTATGGAACTGATGGCATCATTCGTTCCTGATATCTCGATAACTCCTATCGGTGATTCATAATCTAGTTTATATAATTCACTCATATAAGGACCTCCATTTCTGTATATGTGGCTTACACTCGATTCTTAAGATTCATGTTGCGATATTCACTTGGAGTACAATTTTTCAAACGGCGAAATACTTTATAAAAGTTTGAAGGGCTTTGGAAACCGACTTCAAGGCAAATCTCAAGATTCGTTCGACTTGTGCTTGTTAGAAGGTATGAAGCTTTATCCACTCTGATTTTTTCCAAATAGGAACGGGGAGTTTCTAATGTTTCCTTTTTGAATAGCCGCTCCAGATAATAGGAACTTACACCGACATGATTGGCAATATCCTTTAATTCCACTTTTTGATTATACTGATTGACCAAGAAAGCGATGATATCTCTTACAAGTCCCATCTTCGGGGAATCATCAACTTCCGGTTGGCATCTTTTGCAAGCACGGAAACCGGCCTTTTCGACTTCATCGATGTCATGATAGAATTTCACATTTATTTTTTTCGGCTTCCTTGACCTGCATGAAGGGCGGCAGTATATTTTAGTTGTCTTTACTGCGGTAAAGAATAATCCGTCATATTTAGGGTCGCAAGCAATGATTTTCTCCCACATTTCTTCAAAAGAAAGATTTATAGCAACAGCCATTATACTCCGCATCCTTTCAGGTTTTACTTCCCATATAAATGTGAGGTGTCACTTAGCTCTACTATTCGTGCTGTATCTCGTTCTAACAATTCAATGGCTTTATCGAACAGGGCATTCCCGAAACTGAGGCGTTTTACGCCTAATTCTTCAAGCTCCTTACCATTCGTCAATCCAGGCAAAGAAAATACATTAAGGGGAGCACCTATATTCAAAGTGATTTCTTTTCTTTAAATCATGGTTCGTTAATCCAGGGATGAATATTCCGCTGGCACCACTTTCCACATACGCCTTTGCCCGCTCTGCTGTTTCCGGGAAAGGATTTTCTTTTTGAAAATAAGTATCTGTTCTGGCATTGATGTAAAAACCTTCATACCCATTATAATCCAACGCTTCCCTTATTTTTAATTGCAGGCTGCAGTGTTGATATATATCTCTAAGACCTTTTTGTTTTTTTAGTGAATCCTCAATATTGATCCCGGCTACACCGGCGTCTGCCGTCCTTAACACATTATCGACAATCTTGTCTGCGGTTTCACCATAGCCTGCTTCAATGTCCGCGGTGACGGGAATTTTCACATTATCCGCAATTAGTTTAATGATACCTAAATGTCTTTCAAAATCAATCATTCGCCATCAGAATACCCCAGGGAGTTGGCAATTCCCCAGCTTGTAGTTCCAATCGCCTTGAATCCTGATTTCTCGAGAATCAAAGATCCCAGACATTCCCCAATATCAACAGGTACTTCGAAAAGTGTAATTCATTGAATTCCTTAATATTAGTCATTATAGATGCTCCTAAAATTCATTTGTCCCTATTCTAACAATCACCCCAGCTCCAAATCGTCCTCATTCTTGCTCTTATGGTCCATTTCAAATAATGATTGTCCTGGATTCCCGTGACAAATAAAAAAAATGCCCTTTCATTCCGGGGCATTTTCATGATCCAATTGATTAATTTACGAAAAGATATAACTTCCTATGATATTCCTCAAATGCCTGCTGGTCCTTTTCCGTGTAGTCCATCCACTTCACTTTCTTGCATCTTTCCTCTAATCTCTCATTCAGTTCATCTTCTATTTCATTCATGAAACGGATGATTTCCCCATAGGGCATATTGAAATGACGGGCTGCGAGCCTGGGCGGGGAATGCTTTACCAGCAATCTCATGAATTGATCGACCGTGTCCGCCTTCGATGCAAGATAATCTTCTTCGTTTACGATGAATTCATACACTTGTTTTTTGACGCCAGAAAGTCTGGTTACTTCGTCGCGCAATAAAAACTCCATTAATCTATCGTTCATATGGCTCTACCTCGAATTGGTTTATATTTAAATCCTCTTGGATATGTATGAAAAGTCTATACTGCCCGATACCTCATTATGACATCGTAACGGCAAGCCATCAAGCAATTCCTCCATCAATGTATAAAGCGTAATAATTACGATTTAAAGATCGTTTTAAGTAAACTAACATGCATATGCTTTAAAAGTCAACGTTTGTATTGTGTGCATAGTAAGCATTCTTTATTGGCAAAATATGAGCATGAACAAATGGAACAGCTCTTTATTAAATTTGTATAGGCAATGAGAATAATTTTGTTAAAATTTGATATAATAAATGTAATATTTAGTCAATTAGTATCTTTTCCTAGAATTTGCTTTTGCAAAGGGGTAGAATGAAGCTAATGACATCTTATTTTTTCTAATGTTTCCGAGGAGTTATAGGGTGGGTATAGCAAGTACATAGTGACAGCTGGAATGCTGTCCGACATATCGGTTGTTTTCATTTGTTCAAAATAACAATGAAAAGAATAAGGAGTGATTTTTTGAAACCTTCAACAAATCGCATGTTAACCCGTATTAAATCCGTTTATATGTTCATTAGCAATAACGGTACGGTTTCTACTCAAGAGCTTGTAGAAGAATTTGGCATCACTCCTCGAACTGTGCAGCGCGATTTAAATGTCTTAGCATACAATGACCTTGTTCAAAGCCCAAGCCGAGGCCTTTGGACGACAACAAGTAAAAAGGTGAAGATGTCATCGTAAAAAGAACGACCACCCGAACAAGATCGATATGTAAAATACTTTGAGGCGGACAATATTGTCCGCCTCATTTTTTGTGTCCAGCTATCATTCAGCCGGTTGGCCCGCCTTTAACTGTTCAAGCTCCTCCGCCGTCAATTCACGGTATTCACCAAGCTCGAGTTCCTCATCCAGCTGTAAACTCCCCATGGAAAGACGCTTTAGGTAGACGACACGTTTGCCAACGGCCTCAAACATCCGCTTCACCTGATGAAACTTCCCTTCCATGATCGTTAGCTCGATATCCGATGTCAGGCCTGATTTTAAAATGTTCAATTCTCCTGGTTTTGTTTCGTATCCATCATCCAAGGTCACTCCGTTGCGGAATGCCTCGATATCCCGTTCCGTTACTTCGCCATCAATGACCGCAAAATATGTTTTAGGGACATGTTTCTTTGGGGAAAGCAGTTGGTGGGCAAGCTTTCCGTCATTCGTGATCAGCAATAAACCTTCTGTGTCCTTATCAAGACGGCCTACAGGAAATGGCTCGAATACCGAATCTTCCGGCTCCAAGATGTCGATGACCGTTTCTTGGTAGTTATCTTCCGTTGCGGACAATACGCCCGGCGGTTTATTCATCATTAAATAAATGAATTCCCTGTATTCAACCCGTTCACCATGAACCGTCACGTTTTCCGTATCAGGGTCCACTTGTTCCTTCGGATCCTTAATCAGCCTTTCATTAACCTTGACGGCGCCGGATTTCAGGAGCTTTTTCACTTCTTTCCTGCTGCCATAACCAATATTGGATAAAATCTTATCTATTCTCATCGTTTCCTCCTAAAGCCTTTTTCAGTAAAAAGCCTTGCCCACTTTAATGACAGGCAAGGCCAATATATTTTAATCGGGGATTCATCATTCAATACCCTTTTTTTTACACATCAAACTTCCAGCTTACAAGCCTAATTTAGCTTTTAACCGATCGATCCGGGCACCGAACAAACGATGGGCAAGTTTGCTTTTCAAGGAAAGAGCCGCATAAACGAGCGCTCCAAAAATTGCACAAACGGCCACGATCAAAATCGCCTGGAAGCGCCCTTCCGTTGTAAGCCATAGCGATAGTAAAATGTTCATGCCCCAGGCAGCCAGTCCCATTATTATTGAAAAAACTGATATTAAAACAGATCTCCTGATGGTAAGGCTGTAACGATATCCAGTAAAGTAGGTAATGACATACAAATTCAGCAGCACGGCAGCCAAGTAGCCGAATGCCGTAGCGTAAACGGATCCTTCCGTTTCAAACAACTTGATCAATGGGATATTCAAGCTCAATTTGATTAAAAAGCCCACAAGCAGGCTGAGCACTGTATATTTTTGCTGATTGATCCCTTGTAATACAGCTGCCGAAACGGAAAAAAGTGCAAACAAGATGGAAACGGGCGCATATGCCTTCAGGACACTGATTCCAAGTGGATCATGGCTGTAAAAGGCACTATAGATTGGATCGGCCAGCACAGACATGCCAACGACTGCTGGAATCGTAATGAACAGCAAAATTTGAAAGGCTTGGTTCAGCTGGCGGTTGAACTCGTTTGAATCCTCGCTTACATATGCCTTCGTCACCGAAGGAAGAAGCGCCATCGAAAACCCGGTTGCAAGCGTCATCGGAATCAAGACAAGCTTCTGGGCATACACATTCAACACCCCTAGTGCATCCTCAGCAACATGCTGCAGCCCGATCGACGACATCGCCTTATTGAAAGACAATAAGTCAGCCAACTGAAACATTGGCATCGCGATTCCGACGAATATGAAAGGAATCGACGAAAGGAATATTTCTTTATAAATCTCCTTCAGGGAAATTTCCATCGTTCCCCTGTCTTTCTTCATCAAGCTGTCCAAATATGGTTTTTGTTTTTTCCAATACCAAAATAACACCACTAAACCGCCGACAGCCCCGACCGTCGCCGCGAAGGTAGCCATTTGGATGGCTCTCACTAACTCTCCGTCAAGGACATTCAAAACAACATACACACCGGCCAGAAGGAACACGATGCGGACAATTTGTTCGACAACCTGGGAAATGGCCGTTGGTTCCATCGCTTCATGCCCTTGAAAGAAGCCGCGGATGATGCTCATGAACGGTACAAAAATCAAGGCGAAGCTGACTGCCCTAATGATCTCCGTGACATCGGCAGCATCTTCCGGCTTGACCCCAAAGACTCCAGTAAACAGCGGGGCCATCGTATAGAGAATCAAAAAAGCGAGAAAACCGGTGATTACCATTAATTTCAGGCTCGATTTAAATAACTTCTCACCGACTGCGTATTCCTCGAGCGCATTATACTTCGAGATGAATTTAGATACTGCAAGCGGCATGCCTGCCGTTGCAAAGCTAATGAAAATGGTATAGGGAACGTACCCATATTGATAGAGGGTAGCCCCTTTATTCCCAACCATATGTTCAAATGGGATGACATAAAATAAACCAAGAATCTTGGAAATGATCGCTCCCAGCGTTAATATAAAAGCCCCTTTTAAAAACTTAGATGACATCTAATCCCTTCCTGCCTCTGTCAGTTACGTTTCACACGCTCTTTATCTTATCATATTAAAGTATTTTTTCTATAGAAAACTACATTCAAGTTTATCGTTTTCGAAGATAATACACAAACAAATAATTCCTTTTTTTCTACATTCGCAATCTGACGGGCTCTTGCTATATAATGAAGGGACTGAAAATGATAAAGTGGTGATCAATTTGAAATATGATGTAGTGGTAATTGGCGGCGGTCCTTCCGGATTGATGGCAGCAATAGCAGCCGGGGAAAAAGGTGCCCATGTATTGTTAGTGGATAAAGGCGAGAAGCTTGGAAGGAAACTTGCAATCTCGGGCGGGGGACGCTGCAACGTGACGAACAGACTCTCAATCGATGAAATCATTCAGCATATCCCTGGAAACGGGCGATTTCTATACAGTGCTTTCTCAGAGTTCAATAATGAGGACATTATTCAATTCTTTGAAAAATTGGGCGTCGCTCTAAAAGAAGAGGACCATGGCCGGATGTTTCCTGTCAATGATAAAGCGCAAAGCGTCGTGGATGCCCTTCTGACGCGCCTGTCGAATTTAAAAGTAACGATCTACAAGAACTCTCCAGTTGCGGAAGTTCTCTATGAACATGGAAAAACCAGCGGTGTCCGGTTAAAAGATGGCCAGACCATTGACACGGATGCAGTCGTGATTGCAGTCGGCGGGAAATCAGTTCCCCACACCGGTTCAACCGGAGACGGCTACGCATGGGCTAAAAAGGCAGGGCATACGATTACCGAATTGTTCCCGACTGAAGTTCCCGTACTTAGCCATGAAACATTCATTAAAGATCGAACACTTCAAGGGCTCGCACTTCGCGATGTTTCATTGAGTGTCCTTAACCCAAAGGGCAAGGCCTTGATTACACATAGAATGGATATGCTCTTCACCCATTTTGGCGTCTCCGGTCCAGCTGTTCTAAGATGCAGCCAATTCGTCGTGAAAGCGATGAAGAAATGGAACCTGTCGGAAGTGACCATGAAACTTGATGCCCTTCCGGACCGAAATAAGGAAGAGGTTTTTCAAGACATCATGAAGGAAATAAAAGCCGAACCGAAAAAAGCCATTAAAAACACCTTAAAAGGTTTAGTTCCTGAACGATATCTTCACTTCCTGCTTGAGCGAAGCGGCATCGACCTTCAAGAGCAAGGGGCGACGATATCAAATGAAAAAATCCGCCGCTTTGCAGAATTATGCAAGGACTTCCAATTCGGGGTGCACGGCACCCAGCCGCTAGAAAAAGCCTTCGTAACGGGCGGCGGCGTATCCGTCAAAGAAATACATCCAAAAGAAATGGCATCCAAACTAATGGACGGACTGTATTTCTGCGGTGAAATTCTGGATATACACGGATACACAGGCGGTTACAATATCACATCGGCATTAGTAACCGGCAGGCTCGCCGGCATGAATGCTGCCATGTCTGCCCGTTCATAATCCGTAAAAGAGGCTGATCCGCTTGGATCAGCCTCTTTTACGGCGATTTCGCAAGCCTATACTTCGTGTACGTTAGGCTTTGATTCTGGTGTAGGTGCTCTTGTTTTGGCCTTCACTGTACTTTTTCGTCCAAACCCGCGCCCGCCACTATTAGTCCGGCTATGCGTTTAAAATATATCTGGATGATAGCGATATGCTTCGAGGTCAATGGTATTCCGGCCCGTGAACGTGATGCCTTCACTCTCGAGCATCGCCTTCTGGTGTTCTGCAGCGCCCTCCGCTTTTATGCCGATTTCACCTTTGGCATTGATCACCCGGTGCCATGGAAGGTCATGTTTTTTACTGCTAGAATGAAGGATCCTAACGACCTGCCTTGCACCGCGCGGACTTCCGGCGAGCTGTCCAATCTGACCATATGTCATCACTTTACCGGAGGGGATTCGTTGTATGATATGAATGACCCGTTCAGTAAAACTTTCCAAATGCCCCGCCCCTTTATTCTATCCGTTTGCAAAAATCGTGATTTTTTCATCGGTAATCAGGATTCCATGATGTTTGATCAAGTTTGTTTTAAGCTCGGCAGGCACTCTGCAGTCATCGTATGCACATACAGAAATCAATCCTCTTTCCTTGATCAATTTGTCGATCCCTTTTTCATATTCGCCTATCGCAAAGCTGACTTGATCGTCATGGCCCCATTCAACATGGCCCCAAGTCCGGATGTGCTGATTGCGTTTAGTGTATACATCGATATTTTCCAAGAAATAATCAACCATCGTCGAAGGATGGAAGTCTCCATGAAAACAATAAAAATCAAAATTATTCATAAGGTGCACTTGCTCCAATTGCTCCTCATTTAAATGAAGCTGCAATTTCTTGTACACGAAAGGAAAGATTCGGTCGTTTTCGACGACCAGGATATGGTCTCCCTGTTGAACACCGGTAATGATGAAAGTTGCCTCATTTTCAATGTATGACTCCAATTCATTAAAACAGTATAAAATATGGCCACCATCCGACTGCTGTATATTTTCTATTAATTGTTTCATTTTATTATCCAAAATGAATCTCTCCTTTAATACACCAGTCCGTACTATGTATTATGTATAACTTTACCCATTATCTCCGTGTTTGTAAAATTCATAGAAGAATATAATCAGTTTTTCCTAATGACATGTTAAGACTTGGAATTTAGTTAAGTCGAATTATGGCTGCCTTCAGTCCACTCTTAAAAGACCTAGGCAGCCCAATCCGGCAGACTCCGTACTTCATGCATTTTCCCATTACTCTTAAATCACGGGATAATACGGCACATAGCGCGGGTTATAATAATATGGCGGTCTTGGTCCAATAAGCGGCAATTCAAAGGTATTTGGGTTGGAGTCATATAACAACTCCACCTTTTCATCCGATTGTTCGACCAATAACCACTTCACTTCTTCGCTATAATAATATGGCATATAGAGGCCTCCAAAAACTTTTTTCTCCCCTTCAGCATATTCGAGCCGCACGGCAACGAGCCCGTCCCGATACATGTTCTTCATGCACGGCATATGCCTGATCATCATAAAGTAATCCGACTAAATTCTTTATTAGGAGGACCTCTCATGGCAGAAGATAATAAAAAGAAATCATCCGGTAAAAGCTATCCCATGCATCCGAATTATGGGAAGATCACCCGTTATCAAGACGTACCCATCACGGTTCCGGAGCAACGACAATTTCGACAACCCGGTGTAGAAAAATTAATGGTGCCCAGGCCCATCATCGAAAACCCCAATTATAGGGGCAGCGGGAAATTAACAGGTAAAGTCGCATTGATAACTGGCGGAGACAGTGGGATTGGCGCTGCGGCTGCCATCGCTTTTGCTAAAGAAGGGGCAGATGTTTCCATCGCTTATTTGGATGAACATGAGGATGCCAATCGGACTAAAACGAGAATTGAAGAGCTTGAGCAACGTTGCTTACTGCTGCCTGGGGACTTAAGGGATAAGCAGCAATGCATCGATATCGTGGAAGACACCATCGAAACATTTGGAAAGCTCGATATTCTTTGTAACCACGTGGGCATTCAATTTCAGCAATTAAGCTTGCTTGATATTACGGATGAGCAATTCGATACCTTTAAAGTGAATATCTATTCCCACTTCTACACGACGCGTGCTGCCCTTCCCCATTTAAAAGCTGGGTCCTCCATCATTAATACATCTTCTGTCGTGACGTTTAATGGGAATAAGCAATTAATTGATTATACGGCGACTAAAGGGGCCAACATTGGTTTTACCCGTGCCTTGGCAAACAGTCTTGTCGATCAAGGCATCCGGGTGAACGCCATTGCGCCCGGAAGGTTTTGGACACCCCTCATCCCGGCAAGTTTCTCGGCAGACGAAGTGACACAAGTCGATAATCCGATGGAGCGTCAAGGCCAGCCATTTGAACTGGCTCCCACCTTTGTCTATCTCGCCTCTGATGATTCCCGTTTTGTGACAGGACAAACACTTCATGTCAATGGCGGGGAAGCGACATCGTCCTAATTTCCACAACGAACATGACCCTTCCGAGGAAGTCAAGACGGAAAAAGACTACCTTTGATTGCCCGTCAGCAAGCAATAGGTAGTCCATTATTGATTATAGGGCCAGCCGGCCTTTATTTTTTTTTATAGATGATCATCGCACTGAAACAGTAGATCTGTTCCTCTTCTTCTTCACCTGTAGTGGCGACATTGTATTTGATATCGACGATTTGATTATCACGAATGTCTTCCAGGAAAAAGTTCATTTCATCCTCTAGATCCTTTTCATGCTCATAATCAAATAATTTCACTTGTATCATCGGCTCTCCCCGCCCTTTTACTATAATGATAGTTATTGTGCAGGATGCCCTTTTCACTTGATTTTTATACTTGATTTTTTAGTGAAGCGGATAATATTTTAACCACTTCATCCCCGACTTCCTCTGTAGAAGCTGCCCCGCCCATATCAGGAGTCAGCACCTTTTTATCGACCATCGCCTGTTCAATCACGTCCAACACTTTCGCACCCCAAACCTCATGTCCAAAGAAATCGAGAATCTGACTGGCAGACCATATGGCCGCAAGTGGATTGGCGATGCCTTGATGTGCTATATCCGGGGCTGAACCATGAATCGGTTCGAACATCGAAGGATAAATCCGTTCCGGGTTTAAATTGGCACCGGCCGCCAGTCCCATCCCGCCTGCAATGGCAGCACCTAAATCCGTTATGATGTCACCGAACAAATTGGAGGTGACAACGATTTGAAACCGTTCGGGCTGTTTAACAAAATACATGCTTGCCGCATCGACCAGATAGGAATTCGTTTCTACTTCCGGAAACTCCTGTCCAATTTCTTCAAAAACCTGATCCCAAAAAACCATTGAATAATTCAATGCGTTCGCCTTGCTTATACTCGTTAGCGTCCTTCCTGTCTTGCGCGCCAGTTCATAAGCATAACGGATGATCCTCTCGGTTCCCTTTCGTGAAAAGACCCCCGTCTGCAGGACGACTTCTTCCGGCTTGCCTTTAAAAAGCCAATCACCGGCACCGGAATATTCCCCTTCACTGTTTTCACGGATGACAATCATATCGATTTGGTCACGAGTCACGTCTTTTAATGGACACGGTGCACCTTGAAGCAATTTAACGGGTCGAACATTCACATATTGGTCAAATCCCTTTCTGATCTTCAGCAGAAGTTCACGTAAGGAAATATGGTCCGGGACACCAGGATAACCGACAGCCCCCAGATACACGGCGTCAAACTTCATCAGTTGTTCCAGTCCATCGTCGGGCAGCATTTTCCCGTGCTCAAGGTAATATTCACAGCCCCATGGAAAATAGGTGAACTGGAAAGAAAAATCACCAGCAATGGCCGCCACTTCTTTAAGGACCTTTACACCCTCATTAATCACCTCAGGGCCAATCCCGTCACCCGCAATGACCGCAATTTTATGAACATTCATTCTCCAACTCTCCTTTTTCTATATTTTCTGACTTCAGCACCCTAATTTTAACATAAAACGTTTGCATCCCCGTAAGTGAGGTTCATATAGAAAAAAGAGTCCTTTCATGATGAAAGGACTCTTTGTTTTCACGACTTCAAATATGCACGTCTTTCCGCATATTCACGGCATTGTGAACAAACCATGATCTTTTTTCTTTCTTCATTCAAATAAGCCGTCACATTCCTGGATTTACGCTTACAAAAGTAACAGGCCTTTTTGAAGAGCTTCACTTAACGATGACTTCGCCGTCCCATTCAAGCATTCCGCCAACCATGTTTGCCACTTTATATCCTTGTTCCTGAAGATAATGGCATACATTTTCACTCCGGCGTCCTGAACGGCAGATAAAGATATATTCTTTTTCTTTATCAAAATAGTCAAGGTTCGCCGGGATATCATTCATGCGAATATGTTTCGCGCCTTCGATCATCCCCTCTTGCACTTCTTCGTCTTCACGAACATCGACAAGTTCCATCGCTTCTCCTGCCTCAAGTTTAGCTTCCACTTCTTCCGTTGTAATGATTTTGATTTCTTCCATAATTAGCACCTCGAATTATCGTTTGATTTATCTTTTTCATTATAGCAAAATTTCCAGTCAAACATCACGTAATGGATTCGCATATGCAAATCCCCTCATGCACTGAATGGAAAAACGCCAGCGAATATAATATTCGCCGGCGTTTAAAAAATCCGTATCAATGCTTGAATCCCAGTTGATATTGTTTAGGGATCTCCGTTTTTATATTCAAAGCTTTAGATGCTTCAAGTGCCCAATAAGGGTTTCGCAGCATTCCTCTGCCGATGGCGACCAAATCTGCTTCTTCATTGCCAATGATTGAATTTGCTAGAATCGGATCATCTAAACGACCTACAGCAATCACCGGAATATCCAAAGCTTTTTTGATTTCCCTGGCCAACGGAGTTTGATAGCTGGCATGTGTACCTGGTCTTCCGTCTGCTCCAATCGGGCCTTCTCCTCCAGAGCTTACATGGAACATATCGACGCCTGCTTCTTTAAAGACTTGTGAAAATGCAATGCTTTCTTCAATGCCATATCCGCCTTCTACGTATTCTTTTGCAGAAATGCGCATGATTAAAGGCATGTCGGCAGGCATTTCGCTTTTCACTGCTTTAATGACTTCCACTCCGAATTTAGTCAGGTCCCTTCCATATTCGTCATCACGTTTATTCGTAAGCGGTGATGTGAATTGGTGGATTAAATACCCGTGTGCACCATGTAATTCGATTACGTCAAATCCTGCTTGAACTGCCCTTCTGGCCGATGCCCGGAATTTATCGACCATTTCCTTCACTTCTTCCGTTTCTAAAGCTCTTGGTGTTTTATACGTTTCATCAAACGCAATGGCTGAAGGTGCCACCGGCGGTTCCGCATCCTCCGCTTTACGGCCTGCATGGGCAATTTGTATCCCAATTTTTGCACCGTATTGATGAACTTCCTTAACGATGTTGGAGAAAGCCCCAATTTGATCGTCGGACCATAATCCAAGATCGCGATTCGAAATGCGCCCATCAGGCTCCACATCGGTCATTTCAACTATAATTAACCCCGTGCCGCCAACTGCCCTGCTTACATAATGCTGCTGGTGCCAGTTCGTTGGTATACCATCTTCCGCTTCGACGGAGTATTGGCACATCGGCGGCATGACGATCCTATTTTTAAGTTCAAGTTCTTTTATGCGATAAGGTGAAAATAAATCATTCATCATTCTTCATCTCCTTTTTATATAATGCATGCACATGCATTTATATCATCCCAGTAATACTGTGTCAACTAATCGGATTTCCCAAGCTTTCAGTGTAAATTCCGGTGCGAAATTCATAAAAAAAGAGAAAGACGGATATCCCGTTCCCCGACTGTGAACAAACTGGAATAATTAAGATCGCCTACATTTTTTTAAGGGAGTGTAATATGAATGTTGATTTTCACTCCAGGCACTCGCTTTCCGCGGGCGGTCCGGGAGCCTCCTCGGCGCAAGCGCCTGCGGGGTCTCCCTTTGACTCGCTTTTCCCGCAGGAGTCTCGCACCTTACATTCCAATCAACTTTGTGTTAAAAGATATGTCCTCTTTAGTCTATAAACTCAGAAGGATATCTCGTCCCTCTCCTTCCTAATAATTAAAAGTCGAAATTATCAGGATCTGGACCAACACGGTGATTCTGATTCAATCCATCAATTTGGTTCATTTCCTCTTCGGTCAATTCGAAATCGAATACAGTTGAGTTTTCGACAATACGATGTTCTTTAGTTGATTTCGGAATCGTTACAATCCCATTTTGTAAATCCCAGCGTAAAATGACTTGTGCAACAGATTTGCCATGCTTGGTTGCAATAGCTTGTAAAACTTCATTATCAAGAAGTTCACCTTGCATCAAAGGAGACCATGCTTCAAGTTGTATTCCTTGTTCCTTACAGAATGCCTGAACTTCTTTTTGAGTTAAACGCGGATGGCATTCCACTTGATTGACCATCGGCTTCACTTCTGCATCTTCCATCAAATCTTTTAGGTGGTGAATCTGGAAATTGCTCACACCGATCGCTTTCACTTTTCCTTCTTTATATAGAGTTTCCAACGCTCTCCAAGCTTCTTTATATTTTCCTTCCACTGGCCAATGGATAAGATATAAATCCAGGTACTCCAAGCCAAGTTTCTGTAAGCTTTTTTCGTAAGCTGCAATTGTCGATTCATAGCCTAAATCGGCATTCCAGACTTTGGATGTTACGAACAAGTCTTCCCTTGAGATTCCAGCTTCTTTTAAGCCCTCACGAATCCCTTGTCCGACCCCTTCTTCATTTTCATAAATGGCAGCCGTATCGATGCTGCGATAACCATGTTTAATGGCCACTTTAACTGCATTTACCAGCTCCGGTCCTTCTTCCACTTTAAATACGCCCAATCCGAACCAAGGCATTTTGACGCCGTTATGCAATGTAGTTGTATCTTGTAAGTTTTTCACCATAATACTCTACCTCCAAATGATTGTTTTTATAGATTGTAATGCGCTTTAAGTATCAGTATCATTACATCCCTTCAGGGAACCTTCCATCATTCGCTGAAGGGATGCAATGATACTTTTCATTGATACCCTATACGCATAGCATGCTTTTTCTAAGATGCATCACTTTTTTAATCCTATGCTATTTTGTCCGTTCCCTTGGTACGGTCTTTACTTTCCAGGGCCCGGCTCCATCCTGTTAAAATCACTGCTGCAAACACCATGACTCCACCTATCCACGCTGTATGGATCAATCCGATCGAATCCGTAATCACCCCTCCTAAGTAGGCACCAATGGCGATACCCGCATTGAAGGCGGCAATATTGATGGCTGACGCCACGTCCACTGCACTCGGCACGAAACGCTCCGCTAACATGACGACATACACTTGAAGCCCCGGAACATTCATGAATGCAAACAATCCCATTAAAATGATCGTAATTAAACCAGCTACCTTGAACGGTGCCGTGAAAGTCAACACCACAAGTACAATGGCCTGAATAAGAAACATATAGAATAGGGCATTAATAGGATTGCGATTGGCGAATTTCCCGCCAAGGGTATTTCCTATCGCTATGGCTACTCCATATATTAACAAAATCAAGGCCACAGTTCCTTCTTTAAACCCTGTCACTTCCTGAAGTAATGGCGACAGGTACGTGAAGACAACGAATGTACCGCCATACCCTAAAGCCGTAATGATGAATACTAGCAGCAAACGCCCATTCGTCACCAATTTGATTTGGTCACGGAAAGTGGTCCGTGCCGCTTTTCTTAAATCCGATGGGACTAGGATGCCGTTTCCGATGAAAGCGATCAAGCCGATTGCCACAATGATGATGAAAGCGAATCTCCAGCCGAATTGCTGACCGATGAAGGTTCCAAAAGGAACTCCGGTCACCGTTGCCACCGTCAGACCTGTAAACATGATGGCGATGGCACTCGCCCTGCGGTTTTCAGGGACCAAATCAGCGGCAATCGTAGCGCCGATTGACATGAAGATACCATGTGCAAGCGCTGAAATGACACGCGCGATCAATAATACACCGACCGTGGTCGCAGAAGCCGCTAATGCATTTCCGATAATGAACACGACCATTATCCAAAGCAATAAAGTCTTACGCGACATATTCGATGTCAGTGATGTCAGGATAGGTGCCCCGAACATGACCCCCAAAGCGTATAAGGATACCGTCAGTCCCGCCGTTGTCACTGTAATGTGTAAATCCTTAGAAATGAGTGGTAATAATCCCACGCTGATGAACTCAGTTGTTCCAATCGCAAAGGCACTGATCGCCAAAGCCAGCAATGCCCATGTACTTCTATTTTTATTTGAAATCATATCCTCTTCTCCTTCTTGTCATTTTGTACTATCATTGAAATTGCCTGAGCAACTTTTTTTATAAATGGTACAGTGGAATTCGGTGTGCAAATGTTATTATGAGATATAATACAAATAAAAAACAGTACGTACTTTAAAGTGATATAGGCACCTTTTAGTACCTATAAAATAAGGAGAGTATGCAAATCATGCAAAAAAAGAAATACAATATATCCGTTGAAGCGACACTTGAAGTAATGGGCGGAAAATGGAAATGCGTGATCCTCTGCCATCTGACCCACGGGAAAAAGCGGACTAGTGAATTGAAGCGCCTTATGCCGAACATCACCCAAAAAATGTTGACCCAACAGTTGAGGGAGTTGGAAAAGGACGAAGTCATCAACCGGATCGTTTACAACCAAGTCCCTCCAAAAGTGGAATATGAACTTAGTGAGTATGGAAAAAGCCTGGAAAGTATCCTATCCGCACTATGTACATGGGGGGAAAACCACATAACAAAGGTGTATGGTGATAAGTTTTCCGTTCTCGAGGAAAGTGTCTTGAATGATCAATTAAAGTAATCCCAAATGAAAAAGATTAGCGCAATGGCTAATCTTTTTTTGTTTATAAAGACTTAACTAATGGCTCTTTTTCATAAAGATTGTTGTTTTTAAAACGAAACTATTTAAGGTTGATTGGAGCGGAAGTGTGAGACTCATGCGGGAGCAGCGGGACAGATGAGACCCCACAGGTGTTTACGCCGAGGAGCCACACCGCCCGCACCAAGGAAAGCGAGCATCTGGAGGGGAAATCAACCACAACTCACTACCTGGTAAATAGCAACAAAGTATGTGAAAACAGCCTAACTAATAATGAAAACTTCACCTTCGAAAGAGCTACCTGTTTTATTCCCCTCTTTATTTTTGGTATAATATGTAAAACCAAACATTTAAATTTTTTATTTTGTAATCGACGAAGTATAATAGGGAAACCAAGGAGTGACATATGAAAGTCTTATTAGAATTGGTACGCATCATATTAATATTCGGGATAGCCGGAACAATCATTTCGAGCATTGTAAACGGCATATATATAAACTTGGAAGTGACTCAGTATGGCTGGCTAGGCTCGATTGCGATACTGCTTTTATTATTCGTCTGGTATAGAAATAAACTTCAGTTCAGTGGCTGGTATTCGGGAAAAGGGAAGGAAAAGCTTCCAAAAATGGTCTCGCAAACACTCATTATGTGTTCACTATTTTTGTTAGGTGTCCCACCTGTTTTAAGTATGCTGCAGACGGACTTTCATTAATCGGGATTCTATATCCTGGATAGAGCAGGAGTGAACGATTTGCGTAAATTGTTTAATATTGTGGTCCTCATACTCCTACTCTCTGGATTATGGTATGGATATGGTAAAGATATTCAGGAATCTGGATTCAAAGCGGGGGTTAGTGCCTTTGCATCAGATGTTCGTTCATTTATAAACGGGCCCGAGGTCACGACAGCCTTGGAAAAACTGAGTACAGGAGTCAGCAGCCTGATTGGCTCGCTGACGGAAACATTGGATACCGCTTCTGAAAAAGAATCTCAGGAAACGGAAAAAGTGAAAAAACCGGCACTGGAAGCACCTGCTGATGCATCCTTTTCAGTCCGTAATATCGAAATTGGCGACACGAAGGATGATGTAGAAAAAATGGCTGGTAAAGCTAAGCGGAATACGCGGAATGAATATGGCGTGGACTGGTTTGCCTATCACGAAAATTATCAAAACTTCTTCATGGTTGCCTACGATAACAACAATAAAGTTGTTGGTTTATATACGAACCAAGATTTGATTTCCTCAAAGGAAGGCATTAAACGCGGTACCCCCAAAGAAACCGTGACGGGGAAAATGGCGGAGCCAGTAACAAAACTGCTTAAAGGAAACGTCTATTACCAGATTCGAAGTGACGGCGGCGAATACGATATGTTCGAAATGGATAATAGCTATGTGACCATTTTTTATGACAAACATGAAAAAAATACAGTCACGGCAATCCAAATCATCGACGCAAAACTCGAAAAGCAAAAGAGCGGCTATTTTGCAGAAGCCGGCCCCGAATTAAAGAAGGGCTTTGAATATCAATTATTCGATTTGACCAATGCATCACGGGTCAATCATAATCTCTCCGTACTAACATGGGATGAACGAGTGAAGGTCACCGCCCAGGATCATAGTGCAGATATGGCCGTGAATCAATACTTCAACCATACAAACCTTGAAGGGGAATCCCCTTTTGACCGGATGGAAGATGACAAAATCAATTTCCGAATGGCGGGGGAAAACCTGGCAGCCGGTCAGAATAGCAGTATCTTTGCCCATGAAGGCCTAATGAATTCCATTGGACACAGGGAAAACAAATTACAGAAAGATTTTGAATCCCTCGGTGTCGGAGTTGCCTTCGATGAGGAAAATAAACCATATTATACAGAGAATTATTTGACTAAATAAGAAAAAGCTGTGCATGGAAAATCCTGCACAGCTTTTTTCAGATGCCCGTTTTAAATCACCAAACGAATAATCCAACGACCATGGCACTTAACAGGGAAACAGCCATCCCGCTAACCAACAGCTTCCAAACATTCCTTCCGATAATGTTCGATTTCTCATCATTGAGGATGGAATTGAATGTTCCGTAGATCATGCCCACTGTACTGAAGTTGGCAAAAGACGTCAAATAAGTGACAGCCACGGCTACTGTATGCGGAGGCAGTGTACTGACTTTATCCTTTAAATCGAGCAAGGCAACGAACTCATTCGTGGCAAGCTTGATTCCCATCAATTGAGCGACATACATGGCATCATGTCCAGTTAATCCTAGCAGGAATGCAAATGGACTAAAAATGACAGAGAAAATCTTTTGAATGGTCAATCCATCCACGAAGAAACCGAAAATGCCGTTTACGCTAGCCGTCAACGCCACATAGCCGATAACCATTGCCATGATGACGAAGACCATTTTGGCCCCAACCAACATACTGTTGGAAATGGTGGAAAAGAAATCTTTACGTTCCTCTTTAGAAGGTACATAAACGACGTCTTCTTCTTTACTGACATCGACGGGATTCAGCATATTAGCTATCAGCAAGGCATTTAAGCAGTTCAAAGGTATCGCTACAAAAACATAGGTTGCCGGTACCATGGACAGGTAGGCTCCAATGATTGAACCGCTGATGCTGCTCATGCTCATGATTCCAAATGTCAAAAGACGCTGATCCTTAATCGCACTAAGTTGAATGCGGATTACGGCAAGTGCCTCGGTATTTCCGAGGAACATCATTTGAATCGAAAAGAAACTCTCAAGTTTCGGCAAACCGGATACTTTTGAAATGAGCCATCCCACTTTATCAATGATCCACGTAAGTATACCGAAATACGATAAAACATCAAAAAACGTGATAATGAAGATAATCGGCATCAATGCGCTGAAAAAGAAATCCACTTGTTCATTTGCCATAAGCGAAGGAAAGACAAAAGAAATCCCTTCATTCGCACATCCAATCAACCAGGTGAAGAATGAAGCGATCAGATTGATGACCCATGCCCCTATTTTTGTCGATAACATGAACCAAGTGATAAGCAATTCAAGAACCAGCAAGGTAAGAATGGCTTTCCACTTAACGTTCCTTTTATTAGGTGAACAAAGGTAAACGATGCCCATAACAACTAAAACACCTAGTATATTCAATAAGAAATACATGCTTTCATCCCCTTTAGCTATATCATTTCCCATTCGTTTTTTTTATATAAAAAGCCCTCACTTTTTTACACCTTCAGCCGCAGCAAGAAAGTGTGAAAAAGTAAGAGCTTTCATCGAAGCATGTTTTTTAGGATCAAGCTTTTTTCAAGCGAACCAACATTAACCTGTTCATCTCTTCTATTTTCATACTTCCTTGTAGTCCGGCATTACGGCTGCCAGGTAGAAACTATCAGACCATTGTCACTGATATTATACAAGGATATTTTTTAAATAAATTTCTCAGGAAAGATATCATTTTAAATCAGTTTATTTTTAATTACAATACGTTTTAAAGTTGTTATATTAATATAAATTTTTTGAAAACAGTCTATAAAGTCTCCGAAGGGCCAATTTGGGTAATACTTATGAAGGAGCCGACTAAAACTATAAACGGCCCACTCTAAAGAGGCCCATTACTTCTCCTTTATTGGAAATAAGGACGTGAATTTTTGTGGATTTTTTTAGTAGCCAGGAAACTCTTACTGCAATCCAGTGGATTTTAAGAGCCATCATTTCCTTCTTCTTCTTGCTTCTTTCGGTTAAATTGATGGGGCAACGGTCCATTTCGCAGTTAAGATTACTTGATTTCATAATGGCTTTAATCCTTGGAAACATTCTTGCCCACCCTTTATCTGATGAACAGTTAGGTTTGAAGGGCTCAATGATAACAACCAGTGTATTGGTCATTTTATATATAATTAGTGTGTTTGCAGGCCTTAAGTGGGGAAAACTCCGAAGTTTTTTTGACTCAGACCCCTTTCCGCTTATCGAAAATGGACAAATCATTTACAAAAGCTTAGCAAGGGCCAGAATCTCCATCGATGTTTTATTATCGGAATTAAGAAAGGAAAAAGTAGAAGATATTCAAAAAGTATCCCTCGCGCTATGGGAACCGGACGGTACCATTTCATTGTTTTTAGATCCCCAATATGAAGCAGTAACCCCAGCAGATATGCACCTGGAAACAAACGCCTTCACTTTTCCTAAAACGATTATTAAAGAGGGAAAGATTGATTCTAATGAATTGAACCGGGGCGGTAAAGAAGAAGCATGGCTGAAAAACAGAATCAAAATAACATATAATGCCGACGTGAACGATATTTTATTGGCAACTCTTGATAATAATGATACCTTAAAGGTCTTTTTCTACAAATAGATTTGCAGCCAAAATAAAATCCCCTCAAGTATAGTGTAAAGCCTACTTACGACTGTAAGCTTTTTACACGTTCAACTTAAAGGGGATCAAATATATCGCTTATTACTCCGACCAATTCAGTGTATTCAAGAACTTATACACATCTTCATACACCTGTTCACGTTCCTTGCCCAATGTGATAATATGGCCAGACTTTTCATACCAAATCAAGTGTTTATGTTGTGTATCGACTTCATTGAAAATCGCTGTAGCACTCTCCGTATAGTCGGGATCATCCAAACGCCCTTGCAGAACAAGAGTTGGAGATGTGATTAAATCTAAATTTTCACCTGTCTCATTTATAATGTTCAACACATCTTTTAGTTGAGGCATTGGCTCTTCTTCAAGCAGCTTCACTTCTGCAGCAATTTGGTCTGCATCTTTGCCCTCAAACTTCTTATACGCCTGTGCATAATTGAGCAAGCGGTTCTTTTGTCGATCGATACTTTTTCCTTGCGTCGGAGCGCACATTGAAACTACCCCTTTTACAGGCAATTCAATTCCCACTTTTAATGAGAACACTCCCCCTAAAGAAATTCCTACAACTGCAATTTCCTCATAGCCTTCTTCTTTTAGGAAATTATAGCCATTAACTACATCTCCCCACCATTCCTTTGGACCAGTTTTAGCAAGTTCCTCGGCTGATACTCCGTGCCCACTATAAAGAGGTCCGTGGCAAGTATAGTCGAGATCACTTAAGTACTTCCCTAATTTTTTCATATCTCCTGTACTTCCGGTAAACCCGTGAAGCAGAAGAACTGCTCTCTTTCCACCTATATATGTGAATGATTCAGGTGCTTTCACTTTCATCTATCTAGGACCTTCTTTCTTTGCTCTTGTTGATAAATAGAATCTAAATGATTTTCGAAAAAAAATCAATTAATACCCCTTGAGTAGTGATTCTTCTATCCTATTCCGTATTTTCATTAAAACAATTAAATCATATATATAGTATCCTTACCACACTCTTCACAACTCATCCGTTCCGAAGCACATTTTACTATGATTAAATTTATTTAGCAATCGTCATTTAACCATTTTTTTTAAGAAAAGTAAAATGCACCTTGTGATACGATGTACAACGTATTACACTTTAAAAATGAAAAGGAGGAGATTTTATATGGATAAAGAATTAATGAAGGGAAGCATTGACCTCCTTTTGCTTTCACTTCTATCGCAAAAAAAGCTTTACGGCTATGAAATAACGAAAATCCTGAAGCAAATGAGCAAGGGCAACTATGAAATAAGTGAAGGCACCCTCTACCCTGCCCTTAAACGATTAGAAAAAAAAGAATTCATAAAAGGACATTGGAAAGAGTCTGAATCATGCCGTAGGAAATATTATCATGTCACCGAAAATGGACAAACCGAACTTGAGCGGAAACGCGAATGCTTTTTCTTCCTGGAAAAATTAGTTCGAAAAAGCTCAGAACAATTCTAAACCAAATAAAAAGCTTCCTGCACTTAATGGAACGGCCCAGGAAGCTTTTTTTGCTGTTTTACTCGCTGTTCATGCGGAACACTTAGTTTCGCACGTTTACTCGGGAATTTCGCACTGCACACTTAGTTTGCGCTGTTTACTCGTGAGTTTTGCACTTTTACTCGTGAGTTTCGCACTTTTACTCGTGAATTTGAACTGTTTACTCGTGAGTTTCGCACTTTTACTCGTGAATTTGGACTGTTTACTCGTGAATTTCGCACATTTACTCGGGAATTTCGTACTTTTACTCTTGAATTTGGATTATTTACTCGTGAATTCGCTGTTTACTCGTGGGTTTCGCACTTTTACTCGTGAGTTTTGCTCTTTTACTCGTGAATTCGCACTGCACACTTAGTTTCGCACGTTTACTCGGGAATTTCGCACTGTACACTTAGTTTGCGCTGTTTACTCGTGAATTTGGACTGTTTACTCGTGAATTTCGCACTGCACACTTAGTTTTCGCATGTTTACTCGGGAATTTCGCACTGCACACTTAGTTTGCGCTGTTTACTCGTGAATTTCGCACTTTTACTCGTGGGTTTTGCACGTTTACTCGTGAGTTTTGCACTTTTACTCGTGAATTCGCACTGTTTACTCGTGAGTTTCGTACTTTTACTCGTGAGTTTGGATTATTTACTCGCGAATTCATCCTGCACACTTAGTTCGCACTTTTACTCGTGAGTTTTGCTCTTTTACTCGTGAATTCGCTGTTTACTCGTGAGTTTCGCACTTTTACTCGTGAATTTCGTACTTTTACTCGTGAATTCGGACTGCACACTTAGTTCGCACGTTTACTCGTGAATTCGCACTGTTTACTCGTGAGTCACTTCAATCACGCAAAAAAGGACCTAATCAGGTCCTTTTTTTGTCTATTCCTTTATGCTTGCGAGAATTGGCGCAGGAGAGCTTCATGCATTCCCCTTGTACATGCGGGCCATATTTTTCACGAAAGGCCTCGAGGCAATAGCATTTTTCTTCTTCTTTTTTGGTTCCATCCATCAAGTGCATCCCTCCTAGCATTTAACTGGAGACTACACGTTTCTCCAGTTCTACGTTGATTCGTCCCAACAATATGGCACCAATGGACTGAATGATCGTTTTAACGATGATTTGGCCGATGACCGCAGCGGGCACCGCTTCCCATGGCAATATATTGGCACCCAGAGGACTTAGGCCAATCACGACAAATATCACAGAATCGAAAAATCCTCCAACGATCCCGCTGTAAAATACCCTCCAACTCATCGGGAGCTTTAAACGGGTATAAATTTCCGTATCCGCTGTTTCTGCGACCACGAAGGATAAAGCGGAAGCAAACACAATCAGTAACGTATCTCCTAATAAAAATGATACACATGCAGATAAAATAAGTGCAGTGACGATGCATATATAGGTCTTTACACGGCCGTATTTATTCTGGACCAGATCTCGGAAGATGAAGGTTCCCCCGATGAGCAATGTCCCCATCGGGATGATGAACATGCCAAAATGTAATGGCTCAAAAGCTGCTGTAACCACATTCGCCGTGATGATGGATACTAAATACAATAAAATTCTTAACATTTCTTGATTCTCCTTATACAGAAAAAACAGCACCCTAAGAAAGAGCCCTGTTCTCCTTAGTTTTTTTGAGAGGGTAGCTAGAACCTCTTCCGCCCGGGCGGATTATCATTTTCCTTATTCATCGTAGCTTGAAAGCGGTTGGAAATCAAGAAGTTTCCATACCGTCGATTTTAGTATGTTTTCGCGGTTACCGATTGATTTAGCCATTTATTTCAATGTCCCCGTTTCCCCCTTTTGCCGATTTCTGTCGCCTAAAACTGCTTGACCGGCTGTATACAAAAGCCGAAAATCAAAGATAGAGTCATGTACTTTATTTGGCGAGGAGAAAAAGAATGATGAAAAAAACTACGTTTGTCTATCCTATTTATATCGCAACTACACCAGAGAAGCTTTGGGAAGCCTTGACGAGTGGTGAAGTCACGGAGAAATACCACTTCGGATTACAAGTACAGTCTGACTGGCGAGAAGGGTCAGCCGTTAAATATTTGCTGGATGATGGGCGGATTACTGATCATGGGCATGTACTTAAATGCGAGCCGTTGCACCTGCTCTCGTTTACATGGATCATGGCAGGAGACGAAACACCGCGCGAGCAGCCTACACGGGTCACTTTTGAATTACTGAAAATGGACGATTCGACTGTGAAGTTAACTCTTAGGCATGAGGAGCTATTGGAGACGGATTTCGTCTATGATGACAATACCTTTGAAGGCTTGAATAATGGATGGCCAGCCCTTTTAAGTAACCTGAAGAGTTTGCTTGAAACTGGACGGACCCTGCCGCCCATATCAGTAGACTGGGATAATTAAATGTAAACTATAAAAACACATTGAAAGAGAGTTGAGTTAGTAATGGATACTCAAATAATCACGAAATTCAAGATCGTCAAGCCAACGAATGAAGTGTTTGAAGCCATAGTGAATCCTGAAAAAATCGGGAATTTCTGGTTCTCATCGAGTTCGGATAGATGGGAAAAAGGCCGGACGCCTACATTGAGATACAACGAATACGATGCTGAAGTGGTCATTCATGTATTGGAAGTAGAGGAAAATAGGAAAATCGTGTTTGCATGGGGCGGAAATGATCAAGAAACGATTGTTGCCATTACACTAAAAGAGTTGGATAAAACGAGTACGATCATTGAAGTGAACGAATCAGGATTGAGTGAAGACGATCCTGAAATAATAAACAAAATGATCGGACAAAAAGAAGGTTGGGTATATACATTAACCTGTTTAAAGGGTTATTTAGAAAATGGCGTCACTACTTTGAGAGCATCATTAGTTTTTTAATAAATTGCATAAACCCTCAATAAACTGGGGGTTTATCCTTTGCAACACTGGTGAAACAAATGGCAAAATCCCACTTAAAGACAGTACTTTATAGTTCAATCTAATAATTGACATTTAAAAATCCGTGAGCTATCATCCTAATTAACCAGTGGTCAATTAATAAGGAGGTGATAAGATGTCGCCAAGGAAATCGGCAGGTCAAGAATTATCCAGGGACATGGTGTTGAATGAAGCTAGAAACCTTTTTGCAGCGTTAGGGTATTCGAATGTCTCGATGAGGCAATTGGCTAAATCATTGGATTGCAGCCATGGAGCCATTTATTATCATTTTAAAAACAAGGCGGAAATATTTTATAGTTTGGTGAAAACGGATTTTTCTGTTTTAAATTCTTCATTCGATGATATCATCCTGTCGGAAAATGACCCTTCCGTAAAAATGGAAAAGATTTTATTGTGCTTCTTGGAGTTCGGTTTAACCCAACAGAATCATTATTCCATCATGTTTTTATCGAAGGAAAAAGAAATTCAGCAGTTACTCCAATTCGATTCTAATAAAACATACGAAAAGCTAATCCAGTCCTTGACGGATCTAACGGACAACAAACTGAATCCTGCATCCATTTGGTCGATTTTTCTTTCTCTTCACGGATTCATAACTTTTTACATTAATTCTGAACTATCTTATCAAGATGTAAAAGGTTTAGCCTATTTTCATGTAAAAAATATCACCAAGAACATCATATAATTTTTTCGGAAATTATTGACCAATGGTCAATTAAACTTTGGAGGTTATGAAATGGTGAAGAAATTCCTTCATATTGAAGGACTTATGGTCCTTTTAGCGGTGATTTACTTCTATTCGTTATATGAATTCAGCTGGTGGATTTTCCTTTTGCTGATTCTGTCCCCTGATGTTTCCATGCTGGCCTATCTGATCAATGACCGGATTGGAGCAAAGGTTTATAACGCATTCCATACTTATATCGTGTCCATCCTCATGATTTTGTTAGCCATATTCCTAAAGTCGGATGCATGGGTGATGATTGGTTTAATTTGGACCGCACATATTGGAATGGATCGCTTATTCGGATATGGCCTTAAATACACATCATCCTTCAAAGCTACACACATGCAAAGGTTGTAATAAGCTTAAAAGGCAGTGTGATTAAACATCACACTGCCTTTACTTTACACACCCCGCTTGTTACCCCATATATAGGTATGCAGCTGGGGCAGGACTTTCACATCATTCAATTCATCATCCGCTATCACTTTATCAATTAACTCTTCGTACTTCTTCAATAGGCCGCTGATCAATTGACGATCATCCGCCGTCCTGCTGTCGTCATTGCCGACCTGCAGATAAAAGGGAATATCCGGGTAACGCCCATGTACATGTTTAGCATATTGATAATCTTCCTCGTTAAAGACGACGATCTTCAATGAAACATGGTTTTCTGGGTTTCGATTGGCAAGATTCGAGATGATTTGGTCAAGCACGGTAAAGTCCGTGTCCATTCCAGAGCTCGGCGGCTTAGGTGAGATAGTCAGTTCATCAATATCGAGAAGCCAATCCTGCCATCGGCTCCCTTGTGTTTCGACCCCTATTTTCATTTTATTTTCATGTAAGATCGTTATCAAGCCGTTTAGGTTTTTCAGCAGGGCCGGGTTTCCCCCAGATATCGTCACGAAGGAAAAACCGGAACCCCCAATTCGCTTCAGCTCATCCCATATTTCTCTAGCAGTCATCTGAACGGTATCTTCCTTACCTGTGCCATCCCAAGTAAAAGCGGAATCACACCAGGAACATGAATAATCGCAGCCGGCCGTCCGAACGAACATGGTTTTTTGACCAATGACCATTCCCTCTCCTTGGATGGTCGGCCCGAAGATTTCCATTACCGGGAGTTTACTCACTTTCCATCCACTCCCGTCTGGCTTCGGCATAGCTTGTCGGCGTTTCGTAAAGTCGAACAAATTCGACTCTAGCACCCTCATATTCTTTTAATGAAAGGGCTTCGGCCATTTTTTCATAAATCCAGACTACCATATTTTCAGCTGTTGTATTCATGAGCGGCAGGGTTTCATTCAAATAACGATGATCCAGGTGGATTTCGATTTCATTTTTCCAGATATCCTTGATGTCCCCAAAATCTATCATCAACCCGCGTGAATCCGTATACCCGCTCAATCCGAAAATGACTTTATACGTGTGGCCATGCAGGTTCTTGCATTTCCCTTCATAGTCATGAAGGTGGTGCGCCGCGTCAAAGGTGAATTCCTTACTCACGAGAACCCTCTTGTTTGTATACTTCAATTGGCTGCGCTGAATATCTTCATCTATTTTTTGGAGTTTATCCACTATCTTAAAACCGTACATCATGAAAGCACCTTCCGTCTGCTTACATAGTCATCCAGCCCTTTTTTCCGCAGATTGCATGCCGGACAATCTCCACAGCCATCGGAGATGATTCCGTTATAGCAAGTCAGGGTCTTTTCGCGGACAAAGTCGAACGCGCCAAGCTGGTCAGCAAGCTCCCATGTTTCCTCTTTATTAAGCCACATTAGCGGCGTATCAATCACGAATGACTGGTCCATCGATAAGTTCAAGGTCACATTCAACGATTTAATGAATACATCGCGGCAGTCAGGATATCCGCTGAAATCCGTTTCACAGACTCCTGTGACAATATGTTTAGCGCCAATCTGACTCGCCAGCACTCCGGCAAACGAAAGGAAAAGCAAATTCCTCCCTGGCACGAACGTCGACGGCAGCTCCCCTTCTTCTCCGTCCGCCACTGCGATATCACTTCTCGTCAATGCATTCGGTGCCAATTGGTTCAGCAGCGACATGTCAAGGATATGATGATTCACGCCCAATTCCTTGGCTATGTTTTGAGCGCATTCGATTTCCAAGCTATGCCGCTGATTATAATCGAACGTCACCGCTTCCACTTCCTCAAATCTCTCCAATGCCCAAAACAGGCACGTCGTACTGTCCTGCCCTCCGCTAAACACAACCACTGCCTTTTCTTTCTTCTTCATTTCTATAAAACTCCTTTTTACGGAAAAAAACAGCACCCTAAGAATAGAGCACTGTTTCTCCTTAGTTTTTTTGAGAGGGTAGCTAGAACCTCTTCCGCCTTAACGCGGAATATTATATTTTTCCAAGTCAATAGTAACTTGAAAATGATAAGAAATCAACATGTTTATATAAAGTGAACATTAGACCTGATGGCAAATTTGGTTAACTTTTCATTACTTAAAAATTACATTAAAAATCCGATAAAAAAAAGTGAATAAAATATCGATAAGGGGTCCAATAATTTGAAAAGCGTTAAAGCCCGTATGCGGGAAATTGCTTTTTTCCCTCCCACATAAGGGAAGTTTCATTTTCATAAATTCGGGGAATATATAACTATACACAATAATGAACCATAAAAAAAGCAAATCTATCAAAAGCGGCTGGAAGTGAATATTTTCCTTTGTTTTCAGAATATTTAGTGTATAATGAATATAAGGAATATTTTAACTCAAATAATCATTGCTTCCAATACCCGCTTTCTGCAAATCCCGACATTCCCTTTCAATACCATGCACGGTCACTTACTCAGCAAGGGCCCATTACATGCTTTTTCTCGAATCAAACCATTCACAACTTTATTCACACAAAAACATAATTTCCACTCCAAAATTGCAAAAAAAGGTTAAACTTCACCAACGATATGTTACTATTAAACTAAGACCTTTTAACCCCATAAGGAGGAATTCATATGAAACGTTTTTTCAAATTCATCGCAGATTTTAACGAAAGAAAAGCATTGCAACGGGAAACCAAAGAATTCTTTCGCAAAGAATACGAAAATTATATGAAGATGAATCCTGACAATCAACGTAAAAAAAGGAGATTAGCTCCTAGATTTTATGTGATTGATGGCGGTAAAAAGGACTCCACCCTTGAGATTTCTGAGAGAAAGAAATCAAGTTAACCTGGATTCCTTCCATTATCAGCTACCCATGCTGTAACTCAAGACCCACAAAAGGTAAATCCATCCATGATTAACGTAGATCCGTGACCATTCCATTCATTTACAATATATAAGCCGAAAGCCCAGATATGCTTCTGGGCTTTTTTTATTTTTTATTCATATATAAACACTATATCTATAGAAGAAACTAGGTATTTTTTAAAAGAAATGGGTTAACTTTAGTTCATTTCATTTTTTAGGTAAAAGGTCAATTATAGACCCATGGGTATTCCCGAGGAAAATACTAAAAAAAAGAGATGTGTTCTTTTACTCATCTTTGTCCATATTCAAAAGAGTTCAACTAATTGAGTCGTTAGATGCAATATTTCACATTGAATGACAAATCCATAAAAATTGTAACCTTTATGTCAAACAATGGGTATAAACAATTAACAAACTGTAATAAACCTCACTTTTTCAAAAAAATATTATTCAAATATAGCCATTATGAATTAGGTTCAAATGCTCATAAAACCATGTTTATTCTGACTGAAATGGGGCTTTATTAAACTTTCCATAATTTAGTGTAAATGAAACCTCGATTCCCTCGATTTCCAGACATATCTTTGTACTCATAAAATAATTCATCCCATTAGATACTATTACACACTAATATACATATATTTGAAAAAGCTATTGATAACTATATTACAATAGAATAATTGGCTCTTGCCTATTAAGTTTAAAATCATGTAGTGTGTATTCAGTAATTCAAATATTTGAAAAAAAGAGAGGTTTAAAAAAAATGGCACCAATATTTATTTGTGCGATCTTTTTGCTTGGCTATGGCATTTTTGAACAAAAACGCCATCAGAAGCGTCTCGACTCCATCCCGGTACGTGTGAATGTGAATGGGATTCGAGGGAAATCGACTGTAACGCGTCTAATTACAGGTGTGATCCAAGAAGCAAAATACAAAACAGTAGGTAAAACAACCGGAACATCAGCAAGAATGATCTATTGGTTTACCGACAAGGAAAAACCGATTGTACGCCGCCCGGAAGGACCCAACATAGGAGAACAACGGCGTGTAGTTAAAGAAGTTGCCGACTTAGGCACGGAAGCACTGGTTTGTGAGTGCATGGCCGTACAGCCTGACTATCAACTAATCTTCCAAAACAAAATGATCCAGGCAAACATCGGGGTCATCGTGAATGTATTGGAAGACCATATGGATGTCATGGGACCGACTATGGATGAGGTTGCTGAAGCCTTCACTGCTACCATTCCCCATAATGGTCACTTAATAACCATTGAAAGTGAATATTTGGACTTTTTCAAACAAATCGCCAAAGAACGCAACACAAAAGTGATCGTTGCAGATAATTCAAGAATTTCCGAGGATTTCTTACGCGAATTCGACTATATGGTATTTCCGGATAACGCATCACTGGCCTTGGCCGTTGCGGAAGCTTTGGGAATTGATGAAAAAACGGCTTTCCGCGGCATGCTGAATGCACATCCAGATCCAGGGGCCATGCGGATCACCAAATTCGGAGATCGCATCCAGCCAACTTTCTTTGTCAATGGCTTTGCTGCAAACGACGCGGCATCGACGCTGAACATATGGGAACGTGTCAATACGTTCGGATACAGCACAGAACCTCCTATCGTCATCATGAACTGCCGTGCAGACCGTGTGGACCGTACCGAGCAGTTTGCTAGAGATGTATTGCCGTACATAAAATCCGAAATCGTCATTGCCATTGGAGAAACTACATCACCAATCACGAAGGTATTCGAGCAAGGTAAATTGGATACTAAAGAATATTGGGATTTAGAAAACTGGTCAACTGAAGAAATCGTGGCCCGTCTCCGCCCATTGATGAAAAATCGCATCGTCTACGGTGTTGGGAATATTCACGGTGCAGCGGAACCATTAATTGAAGCATTCATGAAATCTAAAACAAAGCAAAAAGCAAGTTAAGTAGGAGGAACCTTAATGTTTGGATCGGATTTATATGTAGCCCTAGTACTGGGAGTAACGCTTAGCCTTATATTTTCAGAAAAGACGGGTGTCGTACCCGCAGGACTTATCGTGCCAGGTTATTTGGCATTAGTATTTGATCAATGGGAAATCATGTTGACCATTTTGATCATTAGTGTCGTAACTTATTTAATCGTCACCCATGGCCTTTCAAGATGGGTGATTTTATATGGAAGAAGAAAATTCGCCGCCATGATGGTGACCGGGATTTGCTTGAAACTCCTATTGGACTTAGTCTACCCCGTCATGCCCTTTGAAATATTCGAGTTTCGGGGAATCGGTATAATCGTACCTGGATTGATAGCGAATACCATACAAAGACAAGGAATGCCATTGACACTTGGCAGCACGCTTTTATTATCCGGCATAACATTCGGTTTAATGAACGTGTACTACCTATTCTGAGGTGCAAAAAATGAAACGGACTTTAAATGCAAAAGAAAAAACACTTATCTTTATAAAACGCACGAAGAAAAAGAATCTTAAATACACTGGAATCATACTACCTATATTACTAATCGCTTTAGTCATTACCACTTGGATGGGACGGGCTGAGGAAGTGAAAACAGTCGCAACAAAATCCGATCAACCATTGACGATGACAATGGTCGGTGATGTGATGATGGGACGTTATGTTGAAGAAGTGACGGAAAAGCACGGGTATGAATACCTCTTCCGGTATATGAAACCCTATTTTGCCAATTCGGATTATGTCAGTGGGAATTATGAACATACCGCTTTAAAAGAAGAAGTATCTAACTACAAGGGAGCCGATACGCCCATCCGGTTAAACTCCAATACTAGCGGTGTGGCGGCCGTTAAAGATGCTGGCTTCTCTGTGGTGTCATTGGCAAATAACCATATGATGGACTATGAAGAACAAGGACTCCTTGACACGATTGATGAATTCAAAAGTGCGGATATGCACTATGTCGGTGTTGGATCGAACACTGCGGAAGCAAAAAACAGCATCGACTATGCGGATGTTAATGGCGTTCGTGTCGCAACACTTGGCTTCACAGACGTTTACGGTAAGGATGCCGTATCAAAAAGTAATAAAGCCGGACTATTGAACTCCAATCCCGATTTATTATTTGAAATGATCGGCAAAGCAAGGGATGCCAAGCAAGGCAACGCAGACTTGGTTGTGGTGAATATGCACTGGGGACAAGAGTATTCAACATCAACAACCGATCGACAAAAAGACTTGGCTAAAGCTATCATCGATGCGGGCGCTGACATCATCATCGGCCATCACCCCCACGTGCTTCAATCGTTCGATGTTTATAAAGATGGAATCATTTTCTATAGTCTAGGAAATTTCATATTCGATCAAGGCTGGACACGCACAAAGGATTCAGCCATGGTTCAATACCATTTAGCGAATGACGGAAAAGCTACAATCGATGTCGTACCGCTGCAAATTGAAGAAGCAACACCAAGGCCAGCTACCTCTTCCATTGACAAATCACGTGTTTACCGACAGTTGACGAAGGAAACGAGTGAAAAAGTCCAGTGGTCTAAAAAAGAGGATCGCATCGAGATTACCTTGGATCACAAGAAGGTAATCGATCATAAGGCACAGCGTGAACAAGAGGAAAAGGCAGCAATGGAAAAGAAAGCTGCACTGGAGAAAAAAGCAGCACAAGAGAAAAAGGCCGTACAAGCTAAACAACCGGGAATACAACCCATTCAGTAAGGAACGCTTTATCACTACTATTTGAAGAATGAAGACACACAACTTAGAATCTCAACGAAAAGGGGGAACAACCGATGATTAACCGTATGACGGGAAAAGTGCTCATATCCCTAAGCTTGCTCATATATATTGCTGGATGTTCGAAGACACCCCCTATTTCTGACACGAATGATCCGATAAAGAGTAAATCGGAACAATCATACGGGGTCAGTTCTTCAAATCCAATCGCAATAGATGTCGGGATGGATATATTGGAAAACGGCGGAAATGCGGCTGATGCCGCCATTGCGGTATCGTATGTATTAGGTGTAGTCGAACCTTATGGATCTGGCGTGGGCGGCGGCGGCGGTATGCTGATTGCCCCGGAATCCGGCGAACCCGAATTTATCGATTATCGTGAGTCCTCTCCAGAAGACCCAAGTTCAAGACACGATACAGGGATTCCTGGCTTAGTGGCCGGCATGCAGGTCATCAGTGATAAGTATGGGAGCGTACCAATGGCAGACCTTCTTCAGCCGGCTATAGATTTGGCTGAAGAAGGATTTGAAGTCAACGAATCGTTATCATCACGCTTAGAAGCGGCTCAGCCAAGGATATCTTCCGATGCGACTTCACTTTTTTATCCTGATGGTGATGCCATTGAACCAGGCAAAACCCTTATCCAGGAAAGACTTGCTGAAACACTGAAGGAGATCCAGCATGAAGGTCCTGATGGTTTTTATAAAGGCGAAATTGCGCGGGATATTAAAAGGGAATCAGATATCGACTTGATGGATTTAAAGCGCTATGAGGTGAAAGAACGGAAACCGGTCCAAGGAACATTTGCCGGTTATGATGTTTTTACCGCACCTCCGCCCTTTTCAGGAATTACCGTTCTTGAAATGTTAAAGCTAGCCGAGGAAATGAACCTAGGTGATTCTTCAAGCAAATCAGCTTATATGAAAGTCTTGGCGGGCATTACGGATACTGCTTATCAAGATCGGGCCGTCAATGTTGGAGATGGAATAAGTCACTCCAAGGCGGAAAAATTGCTCTCCCCCATTCACTTGGATAGTCTTAAAAATAAGATCAAAAGTGAAAAATGGGAAGATAAAGAATCGAATGGTTCCGAAGAACATGAAAGTACGACACACTTTGTGGTAATGGACAAAAACGGCACTGTCGTTTCCACAACGAATACGCTCAGTAACTTTTTCGGATCTGGGGATTATACA
The DNA here is from genome assembly GCF_026891895.1 of Peribacillus sp. AS_2. Classification (NCBI taxonomy): domain Bacteria; kingdom Bacillati; phylum Bacillota; class Bacilli; order Caryophanales; family Bacillaceae; genus Peribacillus; species Peribacillus sp. AS_2. Next base: position 95,438 of record NZ_JAPTGA010000014.1, on the reverse strand, counting down.
AATGGATTTTTCCTTAACGATCAACTGAAAAATTTCAGGTCCGGCTTGAACTCACAAAAGGCATATAAACGGTCAAGAACTTTCACCGCTCCGACCATTCTCAAGAAACCAGGGCGGGAATCGATCGGGATCGGCTCACCAGGCGGTGATAGGATTCCGCAAGTATTGATGCAGGTTCTTTATTCTTATACAGAAAATGAAGGCTCATTGCAGGATATCGTCGATCGTAATCGGTTCGTCTTTGATGGAAAGAAGATTTATACAGAATCCAGGCTTTCGGATGAAACTGTATCCGACTTGGAAGATTCCGGATACGAAGTCATTCAGAAGATTTCCCCCATGTATTATGGCGGGGTTCAAGGACTCGTTAAAAACGAGAAAAATGGACAAATATCCGGAGCTGGAGATAAAAGAAGAAACGGAAGCTGGAAAGCTCAGCAATAAACAGGCAATCCAGCCCCTCCTTTTCTAAATATCATATAAATTTTAGCGTTGTATAAGGGGATTTTGAATATGAATATCGTAAAAAAAATAACAAGCTGGGTAATACCTGTCCTTCTTGTAGCAGCCCTGCTTGTGACAATGAATACGTTTAAACGGACAGAAACATTAACACCCGACGAGCAAAAGAAAATAGAACTATATACGACAGTCGAAAAATAAAAAAGCTGGGGCATCCCCGCTTTTTTTATTTTTGCTGTTTTCACATACTTTGTTGCTATTTACCAAGTAGTGAGGTGTGGTTGATTTCCCCTCCAGATGCTCGCTTTCCTTGGTGCGGGCGGTGAGCCTCCTCGGCGTAAACGCCTGTGGGGTCTCACCTGTCCCGCCGCTCCCGCAGGAGTCTCGCACTTCCGCTCCAATCAACCTTAGATAGTTTCGTTTTAAAAACAACAATCTTTACGAAAAGAGCCTTTATTTTTGCAGTCAATGGGTATGGAAGATTAGATACACCACAGATACGGAGGATTACCATGATTGAAAATAGCTATACCGATTTTTTTGAATTGCAGGAAAATGAACTAGAATACCTTGATTACCGCATCATCGTTCATCACAGGAATCCTGATATTGCAGTTCTAGCCATCCATGGCGGGAATATCGAACCAGGCACGAGTGAAGTTGCAGCCGCACTTGGAGAGAAACTTTGTGCAAGCACCTACCTATTCGAAGGCCTAAAGCCAAGGGGCAACCAGGTCCTCCATATACCATCCCGCTTATTCAATGAACCGAGCGGCGTTTCAATGGCAGCGAACGCTCAGACCACCCTTTCGATCCATGGCCACTACGACGTACATAATGGGCTGGTTTACATTGGCGGAAGGAACGAACCATATAAGAACCTTATTCAGCAATGCCTCAACAAAGCTGGATTTCAAACTGATCATGCACCGCAGCACCTTTCAGGCATGAATGGAAACAACATCACCAACACATCCAAAACGGGCGCAGGCGTACAATTGGAACTTTCCACAAAGCTCAGAAAAAGCTTTTTCAAAGGTGATGACTTTACCAGTAAGAACAGGGTCAATCACTGTAATCTTCTTAAACGGTTCGTTACTGCCATTGAAAAAGCCACTCTTGAATATAAACAGGTTGAATGACCTTCTTAGTCGATGAGGCTTTCGGCTTGACCGAAGCTTTCGAATTTCTCGGCAAAATAACCTGACGAAAGGTTGGAGATATGAACGCCGGTGTTTTCCGTTGAATTTAGAAAACGGCCATCACCCAGATAAATTCCTACATGGGTCACACCCACCCTTGTTCCCGTGTCCCTAAAAAATACTAAATCCCCGGCCTTCGGATTATCGACTTTGGGCACCAATGAGAAGTAATCCTCTGCGGAATCTCGTTTTACAGAAAGGCCCTGCTCCTTCATGACCCAATAAATGAAGCCGCTGCAATCCATTCCGGTCATTGGATCTTCTCCCCCGAAAACATAGGTGAATCCGCGTAAAGTGTATGCATACTTGATGACATCATATGCTTTATCATATGCAGCCTCCTGGTTTACATAAAACGGAAATAGCGGGTTGCTGTATAGTTGAAGGTACTGCCCCTGCATCAACTCATCGGTATTTAAAGCGTTGCGGCTTTTGATTGCACTCATGGAAATGCTGTAATGCTCAGATATACTATTAAGCGTTTCTCCCATTTGGACGATATGCTCTCCTTTAGGCGTGTATGTTTTGTACTCCACTTGGTATTTTGCAAAGTAATCTTCTGTGGTGGATCTCACCTGAACCGTTTCTGCACCATATCCAGAATGGACAAATTGGTTTTCGCCGACATAAATACCCGCAGTCACGACTTTTAAGCTGTCTTTTTCCAAAAAGAATATTATATCCCCAGTTTTCGGAGTGACTGTATCCATCCCTTGCTTATAAAAACCATCTACTGTCAAACGGTCGACCGGCACATTTTGCCGGGACAGCACCCAATGGATCAATCCGCTCGAATCGAACCCTTTTTCAGGCGTTTCCTCTCCGGCTGTCTTTTTAAACCCTATGAAAGATCTCGCATATTTCGCAATTTTTTTCCCTCTCTCCGACCATTGATAGATGGAAGGGGTATACGCCGTTTGAATGATCGTCAACTTTTGGCCCGCAAATAACTTATCATCCGGTAAACCATTCGTCTTCATCAATTGCTCTGCCGATATATCATATGTCTTGGCAATCGATTCCACCGTTTCGCCAGAGCTTACAGTATGCACAGGATCTGCAGCCTCGGCCTTTAAACCAGGTAAGAAAATGAAACTAACCATGAATACCAATGTCAGTATCATACAGCTTATTTTTCCATTAAACATTTTAACCTTCCTTTTTTATATTTATAATGTTCAAGTAAATACCATCATATGAACCTTCTATCCTATCATCCACTTAATCAAATGAGCCTTAATGTCTACGGCAATTATATTATCGGTAAAATAAATGAAACTTTCAGTCTACTTTCCCTAAAAACAAACAGTCAGATTCAATTAAACACAACAAAAGCAAACTTTATTCCTATACCCCATCGATAAAAGTTGGAAATCGAAGAATTCCTAAAGGATTTTATTTATCTTGGCAGTATGGATAAAGGTAGATTAGAGAAATCCCGGTCATGATAAAGTCGTTTATATACGGCTTGCCCTATTTATGATGAGGATGACGATATAGGAGTTTGATAAAAATGGAAGATATAGTTTTGGAGGGGAAACGTATTTGAGGTTTTGCATGATAACAACGAAAATTGATAACGAAGGCGACGGGTTTTTGATCAGGAACCCAAATCCATTGGTATCACCCATCATCTAGCAGAAGTAAATAAAGGGAAAGCTAAATGGCATTTCCCTCTCTTTACTATGAATCTATCCCATATAAAGTTGTGCAAGCTTTTAATATCCGTGCCGACTTGTCCGATTCCTATATATTATTCCCCTTTGTAAAAAAAGCATGGATACTTGACCCGATCCTCTAAATTGTACTTTTGTACTTCCATTGAATATGTCCATCATAAAGAGATGTCCCAGCGATTCACCTCTTTAGAATGATGTAATGGCAATCTAACAAAAAAGGAAACCACTGTAATGGCCTCCCTTTTTGCAACACTTGTTATTCCCTACTTCTCTATCTGGAATTCCCCTAACGTCTGCTCCAAATCATTTATTAACTGTGTAAGCTGCTGTGTATATTGAGCAAGTTCATTGGAAGAAGCAGCTTGCTCCTGAATCGAATTGGATATTTTCCCTACGGAATCTTCCAGCTCTTTCATGGCTTCACTTACCGTGCTCACGGCATTTTTCTGATCCTTGCGGATTTGGTTCGTTTCATTGGTCGTTTTTTAGCAATTCCTCTGTATCTGACAGAATGCTTTGGATGATTGCTTGAATGTTTTTTGTAGCTTCTTTTGAACCATCAGCCAAGCTCCTTACTTCATTCGCCACGACAGCAAAACCTTTGCCGGACTCACCTGCCCTTGCAGCTTCTAAAGATGCATTCAAAGATAATAAATTGGTTTGTTCCGATATTTTCGATATGGCATTCGTGACCCGAAAAACAATGCCCATTGTAAAATGTGAAACGTTGCCTCCAGACACTCGCTTTACAAGGGCCGGGACCCCACTAGTGCATGCTGTGAAGGCTTGGCAGGCAGTCGGCGGTAAGGGAGCGATTTCCGAAAAGGGGTATGTGTAATGATTTCCACTCCAGGCACTCGCTTATCCAGAGGCGATCCGTGAGCCTCCTCGGCGCTCGCCTGCGGGGTCTCCCCTTGGCCACGCTTTTCCCCCAGGGGTCAGGTACCTTACGTTCCAATCAACTGGAACTTCTTTTTTAAGAAACATTGTAGGGAAACTGGCTCTTCTACTCCAATTCGTATACAGTCCGGCGGTTCCATCAATTTTTCGGAAAAGGAAGTTTCGAATTGCTCTCGCCCGAACCAAGATTTTAAAAGTAAACTAGTTTATCCTTCATGTTTCTTTACTATAATCCTTAATCGATTGAAGAAATTTGCGACACTCCTGCCGAATAACTGGCTAGACGAGACACCGCAGACGCTTGCGTCGAGGAGGCTTGGCAGACTGTCGGCGGAAAGGGAGCGGATTTCTGAAATCAACTGAAACATTTTTTAAATAAAAAACTAGACCGACATTAGAATATCTCGGTCTAGTGAATTCGAAGCTGATTCTTTTCATGAAGGAAAGGTGATAACTCATTTTACTTTCTACCCGTCTTGGTGAATTGCTGTCCAATTGCACCTATTATTAAAATGATGATCGAAATGAGACTGTAGTCCTTAAAAAAGGTCGTAAATGGAATTTCCAGAAATAAGAACAGCATCGTAATCAATCGTCCTATAAGCAGAATCATTCCGATAACTACCATCCAATTAAATAAATTTCCCAAAAAACCCATCTTTTCCTCCTTTATGACTTTCATGTATCATCTTTCTACAAGAATAAATATCCGGCATGCGGAAAAACCCTTCAGCCTGACATGTCGTTCCTTTCCCCATTACTCGGAGGCATCTTTTGGGATAGGTTTACCGGCTTCGACCAACACTTTGCTGCCCAGTAGGAAAAAACCTTGAATGAACAGCAATATACCCGTTCCTATAAGGAGCCATTCAATTTTAATGAGGTCGGATATCGGTCCGAATACAAGCATTCCCAGGGGCATCATGGAAGTCGAGATCATTCCTAAAACACCAAATACCCTCCCAAGAAGATCACCCTCGATCTTCTCCTGTAACAAGACCATGGACGGCGTATTAAAAATGGGCATCGCCAATCCCACTACCCCCATGATGATCAAGTAAATCCAAAAAACGGGGATGATTCCAAGAGCGAAAGTACAGGCACCAATTATAAGGCTTGCAAGTGTCATCGTATGGATCTTGTTTTTAAAGCCTCCCCAGGAAGCCATGAAAATACCGCCTAGCATCATACCGATGGCAAAGGTGATTTCTATCGCAGTCAACCGCCATACATCATTCCCGAAAGAGCGTGTGACCTGAAGCGGAGTTAGGAATGCAACTGGTGCGGCAAGCACGAAGAAAAATGCGAAAAACATAAAGAACTTCTTAAGAAAGTCGTGATTCCTGATATAACTGAAGCCTTCTTGCAAATCGGTGAAATAGCTGGTTGTTTGCTTTTGTAATGCCTTCGCATGTGCTGGAATTTTCAAAAAGGCCAGCAATGTGAAGATGGCAATTGCAGCTGTAATCACATCAATGAAGAAAATGGTTTCGATTGAAGCCATCGTAAGCAGCGCGCCGCTCACCATGGGGGAAACGAGCATCACTAGCGCTTGAATGCTTCCATTTGTCCCGTTCACCTTCGTAAGCTTATCCTCTGGAACAAGTTGCGGGAGAATGGCCCCTACTGCCGGAGTCTGGATCCCAGTTCCGATCGCACGGACAGCGGACATGACGAAAAGCAGCCAAAGCTCATCGTAGCCGATTAAAAACAAGATGGCCAATACGAGCGTCGAAATGGCAATCAAAGAATCCGAAAGAATGATCAGTATCTTCCGATTATAGCGGTCTGCCCATACCCCCGCGATTGGGGAGAGTATGAAGGTGGGCACGAAACCACAAACGATGGATATCGTCATCATGACACCCGACTGTGTATTCAACGTGATATACCACATGATGGCATACTGGACCAAGGACGAACCAAAGAGGGATATCGTCTGACTGCCTAGAAAAAGAGTGATATTCTTTTTCCAATTGTCCTTTACTTGATCATTTAATGATTTCATCTCTTAAACACCTCATTCTATTTTCAATATTTTTTTCTTGATGCCCTAAAAAAAACACAGGCTATTTGCCTGTGTTTAGAGTAAATGGATCAGAACCTATCTAAAGAAACCTGAGAGGATGAGTATTTTAACGATAAAAAAATCAATCTCCCACTGGCCTTCAGTTTGGTCAATACAATGGAGGATCTTACACTTATCCAAAATGACCCTTGGATAGGTAAAGTAATTCTCCCCTTATAATTCTTCCATTTTATAGTCAATTGAAATCGTGAAAACCTTTGATCACAAAGGTTGCCCCGGCTTCAGCGGGACACAAAAAAGAGTTGAAATCGTCTCTTTTTTCTTAAATGCGTAAAATGAAGGTTTCCTTAAAAATAGACAGACCATTCCCATTTACCCTGCGGACGGCAGAGCTCTTGAACGTATTCAATTAACGGTTCAAAGATTGGAAACGCAGTCTGATAAATGTCACAAGGAAAACCTCCATTTCTCAAAAGTTAAAGTCATCTTATCATGGTACCAACTGGAATATCAATAAAAAACTTCCATCTGGCAGAAGCATCATTTCGGCTTCGGCCGAAATTCATCATTCCGCTTCCTTATGTATCCTGCTGCATGTCACACATCCATTATCCATCCATTCGTTTGACGGCGGCCGTATATTCCTTATGCCATTTTTCCCATTCATCCATTGGGAAGTCCTGATGGTGTCCATCAAGTAAATCACTAAACATTTCAAGGCAAATATGCCAGCCTGCCAAATCTTTTGATGTATGATCATTAACTGGCGTGATGGATTCTTTCAATACCAATGAGCATCCATCCTTTTCAGGGGATACCTCGAAACGAACCCAGCCGTCCCCCCATTCAAAATCTAAAACGGCAGATTCCCGGAAGTCCCTGATCTTCATATCAAAAGATTTCCCTGACCCATCATTGAAATTGAATTTTATCGTCCCATCTTTTCGGAGGTCCTTCATTTCCAGGTTGGACATCCACTTTTCCACCTTATCATTCTCCGTTAAAGCACCCCATACCTTTTCAACCGGATGATTGAGCAGGCGATCGAATCTTGCGATAATCCCATTACCTTCTTTTTCGATTACAGCTTGCACTTGGACTCCCCCCACTCAATTCGTTACCCGAGATTATTTTTATAATAAAAAATGGTCGGTTGGAATTCACCATTTGCAGATTTCGCATAATCAGGAATCCTGCCTGCCTGAATATATCCCAATGAGGTATACAGGAGATTTGAAGGATCTCCTTCCCTCGTATCAAGGACCAATAATGTCCGCCCTTCCTGCTTGGCCTTCTTCTCAGCCTCTAGCATGAGTGATCGTCCTATGCCATTTCTTCTATAACCAGTATGTGTCATTAATTTTGCGATTTCCGCTCGATGGCCGCCATTTTGCTTTGAACATAAATGTAACTGTACACTCCCGACAATCTTACCCTGTAACTTTGCGACCAACAGAATCACATCACGATTCATGGCACTACCCCAGTAATCGACGGCCTCAGACTGTTTCATGGGTGGTAAAAAACCGATGGACGCACCATCATCCACCACCTGAACCAAAAGGTCGGAAAGTTCATTAAGATGGTATCCAATTGATGTTAATTGTTCGATTTTCACATCGGCATTCAAAGTAATCACAACCTTTTAGAAGATATAATAGATTCACCATCCCTGGCGCTTTGATAAAGAAGTAATATGAGCCAGATGATGTCGTCCGTGCCAAGCATAAATGCCTATATTTTCACCGACAGTCACCTTTCCTGAATCAGGATGGATGAAGGTCCGGCTCAGGTCATCAGCATGAAGGTCCGATAAAAGTTTACACATTCGGATATGTATACTTTCGAGCAGTGATAGAGATACTTCAATCGGCAAATCATAATCAGGCAGCTCAGCCCATTGCCCCTCCTCGTACGTTTTAATGACAGGACTTTCTTCCGTAAGGGCCAATTTGAAGCGAATATACGCATTCATATGACTATCGGCAACATGATGCACCACCTGACGGACCGTCCATCCTCCAGGCCGATAAGCCGTATCAAGCTGTTCATCATCCATGTTACCTACCGCTTCACGCAGCATCCGAGGCAAAGCTTTAATCTCTTTGAGCCACGCCTCGGCTATACCACAAGTAATTTCCCCGTCAATCTGAAACTTCCCGACCGGGTATCTTAAATCCAACTTCATTCCCCCTTGATGTTCAATAAAAACAGCATCTATATATATTCTTTATCGATTAAGACAAATCCTTTTTCCGGCATACTTTGCTTTGCTCTACTACTCATCACTAAACACCAGGAAATTTATCCCACTACATTAGCACGAATACTATTTCCATATTTAGCAACCATAAACAAATGAATGGCATGTACATCAATCCATCTTTAAACAATGGAAATGGGGATAGGATCATCTTGAAAAAAATCAGTTCGATACAAACCCTTAGCATCTTCTTTTTATCAATCGGCCTTCTTAATCACGTTATTTTGATCCCTTTCCTCCTATCCACCGGCGGAAGGGATGCTTGGTTTTTTTCTATCCTAACTATTGGATTGATCCCGATTTGGGCCTATATATTATCGAGAATAATCAAGAATATGAATAATCAATCCCTGACGGATTGGCTTGAAAATAGATTTGGAAAACACATTAAAAATATCGCTTTATTCTTTATCGTAATTTATCTGATCAGTCTTGTTTTGGCCACTACAAAGGAAACGATTGATTGGATCACGACAAGCTTTCTTTTTGAAACCCCAAGTTTAGCGATTATCATTCCGTTTACGCTGCTATGCATTTTTCTTGCCCATTCTGGTATGCGGTCCATCGCCATTTGCTCGTCTGTATTATTGCCAATAGTCGTCATTCTTGGCATTTTCGTTGCGACCGGAAATATACCGACAAAAGACTATAGCCACCTCCTTCCCCTTTTCGAGAATGGCTATTTTCATGGCATAAAAACCCTTCAATATTCTGGTTATGGCCTTGCCGAACTGATTTTAATCGTTTTTTTTCAAGAGAAACTTTCGGATAAGCTCAAGATAAAGGTATTAGTATTCTTATGCCTTGGACTAGTATTTTTACTTCTTGGTCCATTAACAGCAGCACTCGCTGAATTCGGGCCGAACTTAGCCGAAGTCATGAGGTACCCCGCCTATGAACAATGGCGTTTGCTGACAATTGGTAAATATATTGAACATACAGACTTCTTTTCCATTTACCAATGGCTTGCTGGTGCCTATATCCGTGTTTCAATGGCGTTATTCTTAATAATGGAAGTCTTTAAAGGAAAAACTAATAATGTGAAGCATGGAATTCTTTTCGCTGTAGGTTTTCTGATGGTCGTCATCTCCATCGTACCATTCAGTAATTTCAAGTTCTTGCATATAAGCCAGACATTCTACTATCCTGGCGCTTTTTATTTCCTGTTACTGTTGTCCGCCTTTTTGTTTATCGGCACTTTCATCAGATCTAAGGAGGGGAAACGACATGCGAATGAAACGATCCAAAAATGAGCCACCCCTCTTAGAATTAAGGGAGGAAACATTTCGGGAGTTATTCAGTTCAAGCTCAGATATCAAGTTTGAAATGATTTATATCGGAGAAACCGAAAGACCCATTACTGTCCTTATTTTTTACTGCTCGGGTATGGCCGACATAAGTTTACTGAACGAAGGGATTTTGGAAAAGTTAAACAAAATGATGGAATTGGATGAGAACATCGATGCCGAAGAATCAATCAATAAGCTAAAACCCTTGATAGACCTCAGGAAAGTAACCATCGATAGTGAATTCAATAACGTCCAGCAGCTGATTTTCTCCGGGCATGCCTTATTATTCATACCCTCAGTCCAAGAGTTATTTTCAATCGAATTGTCCAACGTGCCGAACCGGCAGCCCGAGGAGTCTTCCTTCGAGGTCTCGGTAAGAGGGCCAAGAGATGGGTTTGTCGAGGACATTTCCATCAATACGGCTTTAATCAGAAAGCGGCTAAAAACAAAGTCGCTTGCCTATGAAGAGTTTATCGTTGGCAGGCGCAGTCAAACGAAAGTCGGACTGATGTACATGGATGACATCATCAATAAAGAACTCATTAAAAATGTAAGAACGGAAATTAACTCCCTTGATTTAGATATATTGGTGAGCAGCCAACAATTGGAGGAATTGATCACTAACAGTAAATATAGTATATTTCCACTCACTCATTATACGAGTCGCCCTGATTTCGTAGTCGAAGCACTCAATCAAGGAAGATTCATTCTAATCGTGGATGGCATGCCAACGGTAATCGTGGCCCCTTCTACCTTACTATTGCAAATAAAAACCGCAGAAGATTCGAATCTTCCTTATCTATTTGTAAGCCTTGAGCGACTTCTTCGCTTTATGGGGCTTGGCATTACCGTTTTATTGCCGGGGTTTTGGATCTCCATTTCCGCTTTCAATATTGAACAGGTGCCGTTCCCATTACTGGCCACCATAACCCTTTCAAGGCTGGGGCTTCCCTTATCTGCCACGATGGAATTCATTCTCATGCTCATTTTATTTGAATTATTCCGTGAATCCGGGGTCAGGTTACCTAAAGCGGTTGGGCAGACAGTTGCGGTTGTAGGAGGCCTGATTGTCGGTGATGCGGCGATAAGGGCAGGACTGACTTCACAAACCATGCTTGTCGTCACTGCCGTAACCTCTGTTGCATCTTATACACTTGTAAACCAGTCTTTAACTGGTGCCGTTACCGTTCTGCGAATGTTTGTACTGTTACTAAGCTGCATTTATGGAATCTACGGCTTGATAATCGGTTTCCTTTCCATTGTCACTTTACTATCCAGGCTTGATTCATTCGGTGTTTCATATATTGGCGGAATGAACCCGCCAAGAATCACAAAACTCCTGGATTCATTCCTGAAGTCGCCATGGAATTCAATGAGCAAACGATCCTTGGCCGCTAATGATAAAACCAGAAAGGGGCAGTAAGGCAATGTTCCGCATCTGTAAAATTTGGTTGACCCTGCAATTACTCCTATTTCTTTCAGGCTGTTGGGATGAAAAAACGATCCAGGACTTCCATTATATAACGGCCATCGGGATAGATTTCAAAGATGGGGAATACATAGTCTATACGCAACTTGTAGACTTCGCTGCGGTAGCTAAAACGGAGGCAAAGCCGACGCAAGCCCCTCCCGTATATGTAGGGAAACAAAAAGGACCGTCGATTTCGATCGCCATTAATAAACTAATGAGCAATACTCAACAGTCTCTCTATTTAGGGCATGTATCCACATTTGTAATCAGTGAAAATGTTTTGAACCGGCAAAGCACAGAAATAGTGGATTATATATACAGAAACCAATTACTCAGATACTCATCCAATATCTTTGCCACAAAAAATTCCATGGATGAGCTTTTCTCCATTAACGGCTTTTTTAATTTATCACCTTTATACACGACATTATATTTTCCGGATGATGTATACCGGATCATATCATTCATCCAACCCATTACAGTCCAAAGGTATTACTCTGACCAGCGGGAAAAAGCATCTACCACCATATTACCCTCCATTTCCTGGAACGATAAAGTTTGGAAGGAAAAAGATAAAAAGCGAAAAAGCCTCTATATGGATGGTGCATTTATCATTTACTATAAAGTGTCCCAGCCCTGGTTCTCTGAAAAAGAACTGAGCGGTTTACGCTGGCTCACTAAAAGGACCAACAAAACTCCAGTGAACATCACAATGAATAAGCAAGATATCTATGCCTCTTTTTCCCATCCGACTCATAAAGTGAAACCTGTTCTAAAGGATGGCAAGTACAAATTCGATATTGAAATTGACGTTTCCGGCAAAATACTGGGGCTTGATACCCAAATCGATATCGACAAAATAAAACGGAAATTCGAAAGCCAAATAAAAAAGGAAATCCTATCAACGTTTAAAACAGGGCTCCAAAAGAACGCGGACCCTTTAAACCTAGGCAAAGCCCTTTATATCAAAGAGATAAAATACTGGCAAAAGAATCATTTAAAGGAGCCTAAGGATTATTTAGATAAGGATTCAATACATGATATAAACGTAAAGGTACATATCCTTAACACAGGTGGCTTAGAGGCTAAACCACTGGAATAATGAAGATTTGAGGATTCGGTTTGGAATTTATAGTACCCAATATTATTGGATAATGTTGAATTCACGAGTAAATCGGCTTAATTCACGAGTATTTGTACCATTTTCACGAGTATTTGCTCCAAACTCACGAGTAAATCGACTAAACTCACGAGTAAACGCTGATATCTCATAAGTTTGCTGCTCACCTTGGGTTTATAGCCGAAAAAATCAGGATGGTGCCTTTTTGAGCTCCATCCTGATTTAGGGGGCTGGAAAATGCGGTCCGGAATTTGGCGGATAGCATGGTTAAATGGTAAATTTAGAGTATTCTAACATTTAGGGGGCCATTTATGAGCATACAGAAGGCTACATTACATGAGCTGGAATCACTGGCGGAACTTTTTGATTTATACAGGGTTTTTTATGAGCAAACCTCTGATCCTGGTTGTGCAAGGGAGTTTTTAAGGGAAAGGCTGACAAAAGGGGAGTCTGTGGTTTTTATGGCGTTTGATGAAGGAAATCCAATTGGTTTTGTACAATTGTATCCTTCGTTTTCGTCTGTGAGTATGATGCGGTCATGGATATTGAATGATTTATTCGTGAAGGAGTCCGCCCGTAAAAAGGGATTTGGCGAGGAGTTATTGAACGCGGCCATCGGTTTTGCGCGTGAAACAGGTGCTAAAGGGGTTTCACTGGAGACTGGCCAGGATAATGTGAAAGCACAGAGACTTTATGAAAAGATTGGTTTCGCCCGTGAATCGAACCATTTTTATTATTTCACCATTTAATAAAAAAAGTGTAGGGAAATCTCCCTACACTTGGATGCTATTTATCTAGTATATTAATTATTTAGCAGTTTCCATGCTGGCTTGAATTTCTTTAATTAGAAGTTCGGCACCTTCTGGGCTAAGTATTAATTTACCGTCAGCAAGTTTCATATTGTCATCGGAAACTTCACCTGTTACCTGACAAGTCATGTTTGGTTTATATTTTTGAAGGATGATGCGCTCTTGTTCTACATAAATCTCCAGAGCGTCTTTCTCATTAATTCCTAATGTTCGGCGCAGTTCAATTGGAATGACTACCCGCCCTAATTCGTCAACTTTACGTACAATACCTGTAGATTTCATTTAATTTACCCCACTAACTTTCTTGCGAATGTTGCATTTATATATTTCGTCACCATTCGACATTATTTGCACTTCTATTAAGATACCACTACCTACCATATTCGTCAATTCTCGTATCTTCTTATACTATCTGCCTCTATATGATTTTTATATAAAATATTAGCAATTCCTTCATAACACGCGTCAGGACAACGTTTACCGCTTCTTCATTTGGTATATATTTCTAATTTAAATTCTCAAGTGGAAACGCCTTCATTTAATTCCAAAAAGCTTTCTTTTCATTTCATGTCGAATCACGAAGAATGAATTTCACTAGCTTAAAAGAATCCTGTTGATTTTCTTTTGCTTTTAAAGGAAAATTTAAATTGATCGCTTATAATATTCCGAAAATTCATTCCGCTTTTGAAACAGTGGATATATCTGAATTTTTTTCAGAAAGCCGAAACGATTGCCATCCTTCCAGAGTCTTACTGACTTATAAAACAGATTGAGGTGAGTCAATTGCGTCCGATTATATTAGGTATTTGTTCTGCTTTCTTTTTTGCATTTACGTTTGTTTTGAATCAGGCCATGGAGCTGTCTGGCGGAAGTTGGATTTGGAGTGCTTCGCTGCGTTATTTCTTCATGGTGCCCTTTCTGTTGTGTATCGTATGGAGCAGAAAAAACCTGCGTCCCCTTTTACAAGTGATGAGAGAAAAGCCGGGTCCTTGGCTGCTTTGGAGTTTTGTCGGATTTGGGTTATTTTACGCTCCTTTATGCTTTGCGTCCGCCTACTCACCTGGCTGGCTGATCGCCGGAACTTGGCAAATCACGATCATTTCGGGTGCGCTGCTTGCGCCGCTGTTTTTTGAAAATGTCCAAACGAAAGATGGGATCGAAAGGCAAAGAGGAAGGGTTTCTGTGAAAGGCCTCCTCATGTCCATGATCATTCTGCTTGGCATAATCCTGATGCAGCTGGAACATACCAAACACATTTCAATGGCCGATCTTTGGCTGGGAGTGATCCCGATCGTCATCGCCTCGTTTGCCTACCCTTTGGGAAATCGCAAAATGATGGAAGTATCCGAAGGGCGTCTGGATGCTTATCAGCGGGTTTTGGGAATGACTTTGGCGAGTCTTCCATTCTGGCTTTTGCTTTCCTTGTACGGTTTCTTTACAGTAGGTGTGCCGACGAAGATGCAGAGTTTCCAATCCCTTTTGGTGGCACTATTTTCTGGAGTCATCGCCACGGTCCTTTTTTTCATGGCGACCGATTTGGTACGCGGAAATATGCAGAAATTAGCTTCAGTTGAAGCAACACAATCGATGGAGGTCCTTTTTGCCCTGGCTGGCGAATTACTATTCCTATCTTTACCGATTCCTTCTCCGTTATCGTGGTTCGGCATCTTTATCGTCATCATGGGAATGATCCTGCATAGCTATGTATCACATAAAAAAGAAGGTCCATCCCCGAAACGGACAGTGAATGCCTAAATAGCAAGAAAAAAAGCCCCGGATAAGATTTCGGGGCTTTTTTGAGCTGAAAACTGAAGCAGACTACGTTCTTTTATTCCATTGACAGGTCATGATGAATTGATGATTTTTCAGAGTGGCAAAAAGCTCACCATTCATTTTTTTTCATTAAACTTTACGCAATGGATAACCCTAGTCCCGTTCCTTTTTTATTTCTTGCAGTATCACCTGTATAAAACCTATCAAAGATATGAGCATCTATTCTTGCCATTACTTCTTCAATATCAAATGGCTTCGTAATGAAATCATCTGCCCCAGCGCGCAATCCATTTATTTTCGTTTGCTGTTCTCCTTTTGCAGATATAATCAAAATAGGGACATGATGATGCTCCCTAATTTTACGAAGAACCTCCTCCCCGTCCATTCCTGGCAGCATTAAATCCAACAACACCATATCCCATTTCTTTTTCTCCACGACAATATTGCTTCCGTCCCTGAAAATGCCGGCAAGGGAAATATCCACTTTTTTTCATCATATTGCAAAGCAATCCGCTAATACTCGCCCCCAGGTGCCTCGTACCTTATGTTGCGTTATTTAAATAAAAGGCTGTTTTCACATACTTTGTTGCTATCTTTTCGTAAAGATTGTTGTTTTTAAAACGAAACTATTTATGGTTGATTGGAGCGGAAGTGCGAGACTCCTGCGGGAGCAGCGGGACAGGTGAGACCCCACAGGCGTTTACGCCGAGGAGGCTCACCGCCCGCACCAAGGAAAGCGAGCATCTGGAGTGGAAATCAACCACAACTCACCCAAATAAAAAAACTATGGGAAAACTGGTTTTTCAAATTTGAATATAGTCCGGAAAGTTCGAACCGCTGTATTCAGATGAAAGCTGCAAACGTTACGGGACATATGCGGATATTAGGGATAAATCGGCATGGAATTCGGCAAAACTTTTACCTTGAGTAAGTTCAAAAAGTATGTATAATGAAAGGTAATTGTATATGTCAAAGGTTTTCTAGGGTTCCGCAGTGCGTCTCATTGCTGGTCTGGTCCGAGAGAAAACTCACAGCATGCTGTGTCACGGAAGGATAAAAGCCTGGGAGAAACTGTTTTAACAGTTATCTCTTGGGCTTTTTTTGTTTTTTTGGTAAAGAATAAAATCGGAGGTGCGTTATTACATGAGCACAAACTGGATTAAAGTATTCATTGCAGCTTTTTTTGAAGTATTTTGGGTGATTGGCCTAAAACATGCGGATGACTTTTGGGCTTGGACTGGAACGGTCATTTCGATCATCATCAGTTTTTACTTGATGATAATGGCTGGCAGGAAGCTTCCTGTCGGAACGGTATATGCCGTTTTTGTCGGTATGGGGACTGCCGGGACCGTTTTATCCGAAATCCTTTTCTTTGGAGAATCCTTCAAGCTGAGCAAAACACTATTGATCCTCCTCTTATTATCAGGGGTGATCGGCTTGAAGCTAGTGACGGATGATAAGGCTGAGAAAGGGGATGAATCATAATGGCTTGGGTCTCTTTAATCTTAGCGGGGCTTTTTGAGATGTTTGGGGTTGCGATGATCAATAAATTGCACAAAGACAGAAATTGCCAATCCCTACTGCTGTTATTCATCGGATTTGGAGCAAGTTTCCTGTTTCTTGCTTATGCCATGAAAACCTTGCCGATGGGAACGGCTTACGCTATCTGGACAGGAATCGGTGCATCAGGCGGAGCGATAATCGGGATGCTCTTATACGGGGAATCCAAAGATTGGCGCAGGGTCGTTTTTATAGCCATGGTCCTTGGCGCAGCAGTGGGATTAAAACTTGTTTCATAGGAATGACATAAAAGCATAGAAAAAACCAAAGACGACACAATGTGTCGTCTATACTATTTTTATCTAACTTGAATAATTCATCTTATAAAAATTGACCCTCATCCATCACAGCGGAATCATTCCCCTTAACCTGTTTTAGCGTCGCTACTATAAGAAAGCTGACAATCACCAGTAAAAGCCATGAGCTTACCTTTCCTAGATGTACGAGACTCCATGCATCGGTTTGGTTAGGATATTCCCAAGCTCCAAAGAACGTTGCGATATTTTCGGCTATCCATATGAAAAATCCGATGAGCACAAAAGAAAATGCGATTGGCATACGATAACGGGTTCCACCAACTTCGTATGTGACCCATGCTCGCCAAAAGACGATGATGACAAGTCCAGATAGCCACCAACGAACATCCATCCAATAATGGTGGGTGAAAAAATTCAAATAAATCGCAAGCGCAAGGGATACAACGACAAAAAACGGCGGCCACTTGATCAGTTCAACCTTTAACCTCCTCCACGCCTGGCAAAGATAACTCGCTACACTAGCGTACATGAATCCGCTATACAGAGGCACTCCAAAAATCTTGAAATATCCTTCCTCTGGATAAGTCCAGGAGCCCATATGTACCTTGAAAAGTTCAAGGGCAAGACCAATAAGGTGGAACAAGGTGATGACCTTTAGTTCATCCCGTGTTTCAAGCCCGGAACGCAGCATCCGCCACTGCATGATAAGGCAGATGATGAGCAGCCAGTCATACCGCGGCAGAAAGGGAAGCGGGATGAATTTTGTAATAGCCAAAGAGGCAAAAATAACGGCAGGAAACAAGCATGATAGGGCCTGCTCCCAACCAAAACGAACGAGTTGTTTTAGTGCCCTCATGATTGGTGCCTCCATTTTTTCATCTACATTCATGAGTAACTCCCCTTTATAAATCCTAATCTTGAGTGCCTTCATCATTTCGGTATTCTAAAATATCCCCGGGTTGACATTCTAAAGCCTTACAAATCGCATCTAAGGTTGTTAATCGAATCGCTTTTGCCTTGCCATTTTTCAATATGGAAAGATTAGCCATCGTTATTCCAACCCTCTCGGAAAGTTCTGTAACACTCATTTTCCTTTTAGCCAACATCACATCAATATTGATTATAATTGCCAAGTTAATCACCTCAGACTATTAAGTCATTTTCTGATTTTATATCGATGGCTTCTTGTAAAAGCCTTTGAAGAACAGCAGCAAAGACTGCAATCACCATTGAAGCAAAAATGACGACCATTCCGATTACTATGATACCTGGGGCGTCGTCCATTTCCGCGATGAGATAAAAGAGCGGCATGCCTGCCGCATACAAGCCACTTATTGTGATTGCACAATTTTTTATAATCTTTAAAGCTCTTACAGATAATTCCGAGAAAGCTTTGTTCTTGTCAATATAGCTTAAAAGTTTAAAGGCTTGATATAGGGCAAAGTAAAAAGGTATCGCCGATGCATACAAATCGATTAAAACGAGATATTTCAAATAAGCCATATCCGGATATAATTCTGCTGCAAAATTCGCTATCCCAGGCACCAAGAAGATGCACAAAGCAAGAACTGGAATTCCAATAAGAATAACAGCCATCTTTAAAAAGAGTGTTGTTCCTAGTTTCATAAAAAGCACCTCACTTATTTATTGTCCATTTAATTTAACATACGTTTTATCGTTTTACAATAAATCATTGTTGTTTTTTATTATATTATTATTGTTAATGAAATATCCTATTCTTTTAAAAAATGGCTGTTTCCACATACTTTATTGCTATTTACCAGGTAGTGAGTTGTGGTTGATTTCCACTTCAGATGCTCGCTTTCCTTGGTGCGGGCGGTGAGCATCCTCGGCGTAAACGCCTGTGGGGTCTCGCACTTCCGCTCCAATAAACCTTAATTTAAAACAACAATCTTTACGAAAAAGTGCCTTAAAAATAAAAAAGCATTCCTCTTTACAAAGGAATGCTCCATAACTAAACTATTTATTTATTACCTTCGGCTAAACCCTTATATCATCAGGATTTCCCTGATATCCTCTTCTGTAAGTGCAGAAGACGACTTGTCTCCAGGGTCGATGATTTCTTCAATAAGATGTCTCTTTTTCTCTTGGAGTTCATTCATTTTTTCTTCGATTGTCCCACGGGCAATAAGCTTGATGACTTGAACTTCATTTTTCTGCCCCATTCGATGGGCACGGTCCGCGGCTTGTTCTTCAACTGCCGGATTCCACCAAAGGTCATATAGTATAACTGTATCGGCACCCGTCAGATTGAGACCCGTACCGCCAGCTTTCAACGAAATGAGGAATATATCCCGTTCTCCCGCATTAAACCGATTGCAGATTTCCACACGTTCCTTTGATGGGGTTTGTCCATCCAGGTAGAAAAAGGGTTGTCCTTCCATGGCCAAATCCCTGCCGATGATCGTAAGCATTTTTGTAAATTGCGAGAAAATCAGCACCCGTCTTCCAGAATGCTTCGAATCTTCGACAATTCGCATCAGCTGCTCATATTTTGCTGAACTGCCTTTATATCCGTCCACAAACAAGGCGGGGTGACAGCATATTTGCCGAAGCCGGGTCAAGCCAGCAAGGATCCTGATCCGATTTTTGCGAAGGGTGTCCTTGTCCAGGTGTTTCAGCGTATCATGCCGCAGCTTGGCCAGATAAGCCCCGTACAGTTTCTTCTGATCGGGAAGCAGTTCCATCGATTCCAGCGACTCGATTTTTTCCGGTAATTCCCCTAGTACGTCCTCTTTCATTCTCCGCAGCAAAAATGGACGGATCCTGCGGGAAATCTGCTTCCTGGAGAGGTTGCTATACTCCTTTAACCCCATGAATAGTTCAGGGAATACGACGTGGAAAAGGGACCAGAGCTCTTCCAGTGAATTCTCGATGGGCGTACCAGTCAACGCGAAGCGATGTGCCGCTTTTATCTTCTTGGCCGCTCGTGCCGTTTGTGTCACCGGGTTCTTGAAGGCCTGTGCCTCATCGAAAAACACCGTATGGAAGTCCTCTTTTTCAAACGAATTGATGTCTTTCCGAAGCAATGGATAAGAAGTGATCACTACATCCACGTCCTTCATTTCTTTAAGCAGCTTCGACCTTTCCGTCTTGTCTCCATCCACGACGACGGCTTGTATATCAGGAGCGAATTTAGTGAATTCACTCAGCCAATTGTAAGTCAATGATGATGGGCAGACAATAAGCACCGGAACCCTTTTCTTACGGATGTCAGGTAGCTCGGATAAAATGAACGTGATGCTTTGCAGTGTTTTTCCCAGACCCATATCATCAGCAAGAATCCCGCCAAAACCGTATTGTGCAAGGATTTTCATCCATTTGTAGCCATTTTTTTGATACTCGCGCAAAATCGGGTACAGACTCTTTGGCACAGTGAACTCCAAGGCGCCCGGATTCCTGATGTTATCCAAAAACTGCCGGAATGATTCTTCCATCGTGAATGTCTGGCTGTCATGAACGGAGTCAAGGAGCTGGAGCCCTTTTATGAGGGGCATGTTCAGTGTGCTTTCCAGGTCTTCATCCTGTACGGGCAGTGCATTCAGAAAACGATTGATTTCCTCGTATTCCCTTGTTTCAAGGGAAAGCAGCGATCCATTCCTTAAACGATAGTATTTCCTTTTTTCTTCAAGCGCGGCTAAGACCTCACGTATTTGTATATCTGGGATATCATCCATTTCAAATTTGAATTCGAGCCAATTAGTACGCTCTTTTTTAATTTTCAACCTAATGCGCGGGGCAGCATTTCCACGGGAAATTCGGTTCCTTACAGCGGTAGTGGCATAGATTTGCACCAGCTTCTGGAGTTTAGGAACGATATGGTACAAGAACTCATACTCCAATTCTTCGTTATGCAAGAAATAGCCTCCGTCCGTCTTGGCAAACTGGCTATCCTCCATCAGCTTTATTATCTCTGCCTCTTTCTCAACATCCCTCATAACCTTGGATTCCTGTTTTTCCAAAGGGTTGATCACGATATTTTCATAATGGAATTCCAGCCCGGCAAGCAGCCTGTTTTTCACTCGGTCCAAGTATAGCTTTGCAACCAGCGGTGTCTTCAAAAACAATTCGGTGATGGATCTTGCTATATGGACTTCACCGAGTCTTTTCAAGCCTGGTACCACTTTGTCCAGGAATAATTCTAACTGGTCATGATGGATTGGAATTTGATTCATCCCCGAATCCTCCATCATTTGCTTTAACTCTGAAAGGCGTTTGAAATCCTCATTTTCGAGCTGAACCAATTTCCCCTCAAATAGGACCAATGTGTATGCATTCATGACGATCATCTCGTGCAGCCTTTTAATATTCAGCTGATAACCTTTGTCCTCGCTTTCAGTAAAGTCAAACTGTAAAGGAAGCGGTCCGTTTGTTACACGAAAGCCATTGAATGTAAGGCCGCCATAGGCAAGCTTCACCATTGGCGCCGCTTCAAGGATGGGGACAAGCCTTCGAAAAGATGATGGAGGCAGAAGTAATAAGTGATGGTCCAATGTATATTCGGATTTATCCGTCAGGGCGTCCACATAGACTTTTTCATCCGATATCACTGTAATGAGCTCCTGAAGCACTAAATCATTTTCATTCTGAAAACAATGCAGCACCGGGTCATATATAAATGAAGGGGACACTTGGGCAGGCTTTCCTGCTTTGACTCGCTTCAGGAAATCTCGGATATTCGATACATTGAGAGAACCGATTTTCATTTCCAGTCCTAACATATATTGTTCCATTCCCATCCATACTGGATTACACGTAAACTCCGCTTCAAGCATCGTTCTATTTTCAAAATGGCGCTGATGACCGCTTTTACGTACAGGCTGATTATTGAAAAGGGTAAGCAAGCCCTCTGACAACTCCTTATGGGCTGTTGCATCAAGACCGGTTGCACGTATCCCTTCAGGAATCGTTCCATCTCGCTTATGGTCGTAAACCGACAGCAGGACGGCTGCAATATGCTGGCAATCCCTATGGAAGGAAGCTAGCGCAGGACAGCTGCATTTCGTCTGAAATCCGCCGACTGCATCCAGTTCAATCATGACATGGAAGTCTTCCTTGCCTCTAACCGATGCTTCACAACCATCATGATGATAGCTTTCAAATGTCACTTTATTGGCACGATGAAAAGCTTCCCCTCTTTTAAAGGAGACGGCCCCGCACATGTCTTTTATGATTTTTCGATTCAATTTGATATCCAAATTGCCGTCCTCCTCCCGGGGTTTTTGGTTGAATGATTTTACATTCCGCTGTTAAATAAGCTCATTTTATCATCATACTATGAAATGGGTTTACAAGGTTATAAAAAAGCAAAAAGACAAACTCCCCCATTTGGAGTTCATCTCTATTTCAGCAACAGGAATTGCAACATCATTGTTGTCCTTTGCCCTTGTTCTTTTTCTTTTTTTTTCGATAAAAGAAGCTGAATACAAGGAATGCAAGAAGAATGAAAAAAAGGATAAGTTCAGCGGGGTCCTTCACCAAAAATGGGTTAAAGGCATGCTTGATCGAATTATCCAGATCAAATCCCATTAGAATATCCATACCTAAAGATATGACCACTAAAGGGACAAGAAGCAAAAGCGTAATACCGAAGAATTTCATTTTTGATCAACTCCGCCTTTCAGGAACTTTTTTTGGTGCTTGTCTTCCCTTTTTTTCGATTCTTAAAAAAGGCAATGATCAAGAGAAGCAATGGAATGATCACCTGAAATGGCAGATGGATGTAATTTGGTACCGCCTTCAGGCCTTCATGGATATGTTCCGTATAGCTGCTTGAAATAATAATCGAAATCAATAAAATGACAATGCCAACAGGGTATGCAAGTCTGGAGGGCTGTTTAACATTGAAAACATTCGCCGTACCCGTTACCGCTACATAAGTAAATACACATATCTTGATGAACCCGCCAATCATTAACAAAAACAAGAAGTACACATCGAGACGTTCAAGAAAGCCAGCGACCTCTATGGACTGAATGAGGGTAAGAAGAGGGTATTGCGAACGCGTCATAAGGTCCACACCAAGTACAGAAACATTCACAGCCATTATTACCGCGAGAAAAATACCGCTTGTAGCCAAGCTCCATATTCCAATTTTTTTCAATCGCTTATGTTCATTTAAATAAGGAAAAATCATTAAAAACGCTATGATTTCACCAAATGGAAAGAATACGGTTTTAGTGAAAGCCATTTTCACCATCTCTGTCCCGCTTATTTCAAAAATGGGTTTTAAGTTGTTTAAATGGATCATGCCTGAAGCAATAATCAGAAGAAAGAAGGTCATTAAAAGTAAATTCTCCAAGACAAAGAATAATTCCCCCGTCCTCGTCACTACTTCTATCCCCTTACGGACCGTATACACTACGACTAAAATGAATGCAGCGTTTGCGACAAATAACGGAATATGAGGATAGGCAAAAGTAAGCAGCGTATCTCCGAAATCCCTTAGCACCCTTGCAGCAAGATAGATGAAATAAAGGATATATAGAAAAGCTACGATCCTGCCTAGAAAATTCCCCAATATATTCCGTACAAATTCCGTTAACAGCTGATCAGGGTAGTATTGAAAAAGGCCATAATAAATGAAAAATAATATAAATCCGCCGATCATCGCAATAAGGATGACCAGCCAGGCAGCTTGCTTGGCTTCACCTGCAAGCGGAACCAAAAGTGCACTGCCCATTTCAAACAGGAAAATAAGGACGAACAGCTGGTACCCGCTGATATTTGCCTTTTCCATGAGAATGCCACTTCCTTTCCATTATTGATCTTTCTTTTGTAAATTTGAAAGAAATGGCTTATTACGTAATCCGGTACGGCGAATGAAAGTTTCTACCTGCACATCAACTTCCAGTTTAGGAAAAGTTTCGTCGTCCCAGTTTTTCTCTAGTTTCTTCCATTCTTTCGGATGGGATTCGTGCATGAGCTCCCCAAAGCCAAAAATATCGGATTTATTTTTTTGTGCCCGAACGATTGCGTCTTCCATCTCCTTCTTCAAGTCTTTCGCTAACTTCCTTTCAATATCTATCAGAACATGCATATCGGTTAGATTCAAAGGAACATTCGCTTCCCGGATATCTCCCTCTGCACGGACCTTTATCGATATTTTCGGTTTCCCGTTTACCAATTTTACCCCGATGTTGGTTTTTTGGCGAATGACTGAATAGGTGACTGCGTTTTTTTTACCCTCCCAATCAAGGTATAAATGGACATTTTCGATTCTATCCAATACCCACATTGATCCTATTGCCTTATCACCATCCAGCCAGTCAATCAATTTGCCATCTTTAAAAACACCTATCCCTGCTGCATTAGGGTTCGCCTCAATATCCGAGGACATGGTATTCTCCATTTTATCTTCCTTACCCGTGTTTCCTCTCACGGTAAAACCGCTTATTATCGGTTCTTTTCCGGTACTAAGCAGATTCTTGATTACCTCTTGGAGATTGATGCTAATACTTTTCCCCTGGGTTTTTTCAGTGGTTTCAATCGTCCTAATGACTTTCTCGGCTGATACCTTATCGATTGCGGTTAACGTTTCGACAATATCCTTGGCTTTCACACCCCGGGCAATCACGATCCTCGTAGTTGCCCTGAATTCCGGTGAGCGCTCAAATGCATCGAAAATATCGTTAAGGCCCTCTTCTTTTGCTAGTTCCTCACCGATGACAACCAGGTTGGCATGGGCAAAATACATATCTCGGGAGATTTTCGTTGAAGCGATGCCATCCAATTCAAGCACATTATTTCCCGTGGCCCTAAAAATGGATATGGGTGGATTCGATCCGCCGCCGCCCTGAAGAGCTCCGGCAACATTCCCCGGATTAATGATTTGGAAAGTTCCCACTAACTTTCCTTCTTTATTTCTATCGAGTCCGACCGCCGAAACGATGGCCATTTCATTTAACTCTGTTTTATCCCAACAGCCTGTGGTGAATGTGGCGGCGATCAATATTATCAAGAGCAGAACTAATCTTTTACGATTCATTGCCTTCACCTTTTTTCCCGTCAGAAGTTTTCATTCCACGCGATTCAGGAGGCAGCGGTCTTTGGTTATTGCCTTCCCTGATCAGATTATTTTCATTGGTCAAATATTGCGGCCTTTCCTTGAATGCCCATATAGGTCTTCTGAAGAATGTGTCGCCCAGCCCTTTTGGGTTCAGAGGGGCGAGCGGTGTCATATAAGGAACTCCAAGTGAACGCAGGCTGCATAAATGGACAATAAGGATGATAAAGGCTAAAATCATCCCATAAAAGCCTAACATGCCGGCACAAATGATGAATCCGAACCGCACAATGCGGGCAGAAATCGCTATGGCATAAGAAGGCGTTGCAAAACTGGCAATCGCCGTGATCGAGACGATGATGACCATTGCCGGCGATACGATACCAGCCTGGACGGCCGCCTGCCCGATGACCAATGCCCCGACAATGGACATCGTCGAACCAACGGCCTTTGGCATCCGAAGACTTGCTTCCCGTAATATTTCAAAGGTCATTTCCATAAGAAGCGCTTCAACGACGGCAGGCAAAGGAACCGTTTCCCTTTGGGCCGCTACAATGACCAGCAGCTTCGTTGGAATCATTTCCTGATGAAAAGTCGTGGCTGCAACATAGACAGCCGGCCCGACTATCGAGATGATGAAAACGATGATCCGTAAAAAACGTGTCGCTGAAGCAATGTCGAAGCGATTATAGTAGTCTTCGACAGATTGGAAAAATTGTACGAACAATGCCGGGGCGATCAAGACAAAAGGCGTTCCATTTACGAATATCGCCACTCTTCCTTCCAGCAGGTTTCCTGCGACCATATCCGGTCTTTCTGTATGGTTAAGGGTTGGGAATGGGGTCATGACCTGGTCTTCTATCAATTGTTCAATATATCCTGATTCAAGAATGCTATCGATGTTAATTCGATTTAAGCGCTTCTTGACCTCCTCGACAATTCCTTCCTTGACAATTCCATTTATATACATGATGGAAACGTCCGTTTTTGTCACCGTGCCTATTTTCATCGACTCTATCCATAAATCCGGGGTATTGATGATGCGGCGTAACATGGCGATGTTCGTTCCATTCGATTCCGTAAACCCTTCCCTAGATCCCCGGACAGTCAAATGCGTGCTTGGCTCCTGAATGGAGCGCTTCTCTCCTCCTCTTGTACTGGCAACCAGGGCGACGTTTACTTCATCAATAAAAATGATGGTGTCCCCTGATAATAATGTCAAAAATAGCTTTTCCCAGTCCGTGACCCTTTCCACGCCACCGAGGGAAACCACGTCCTCAGAGATAATTTCCATTGCTTCCAGTGGAAGTATGTTTTTTGATAGGTGGGGATTTTTCATGATTGATTCAATTATAAAATCCGTAACGCTAGGATTATCAATCAGACCCTGCACATACAAAATAGTTGTTTTTATCTCCGGGTTTAGTCCGATTTTCAACGTTCGGATAATGATGTCGGGACTTTTTCCCGTCTTTTTCTTCACGATTTCCAGATTGGCAGAAAGGGAACTTTCAATATAATCAGGCGTTTTGCTTTTGGATTGACTTTCATCTTCCTTTTTCTTTTCACGTTGCTTCACTTGTCTCTTTTGTTTGAAAAAAGAAGCCATAGCACCGAACCTCATTCCTTTTTCGTTTCATTCATTTTGTCCAAAGCACCCCCCCTTTATTCTAGGTTCAGTGTTCTTCCTCCAATAAGAAAAAGGCTGTCGCAATGACAGCCTTTGATGGTCATATTCGGTTAGGGAATGAATGCCGATGATAACTGCCCAATCAACTAAACTGAGATTATACTTTGCCTTTATTTCTTCTAAAAATCAAAACAACGAAAGCGATCAATAGCAAGGCCAGTATCGCATATACGATGTTTGAATAAATGTCCATGTACCCTACAATATCTTCCCACGAAGAGCCAACAGCTGCCCCGATATTCACCAAGATGATGTTCCAAATTAATGTTCCGGATGTTGTGTAAATCAGGAAGAGCCAAAAGCTCATATGGGACATCCCTGCTGGAATCGAGATCAAACTTCTGATCAGCGGAACCAGCCTGCAGAAAAACACGGTCCATGACCCGTATTTGTCAAACCATGAATTCGCCTTATGGACGTCCGATACCGTTAACCGAAGAATATGGCCCCATCTTTCCACGAACCTTTCAATGACCTTCACATCAAGAAGTAAACCAATTCCATAAAGGACGACGGCCCCTGCCACAGACCCTAGAGTCGAAGCGATAACGACACCGATAATCGTCATATCCGCTTTAGTCGTCATGTAACCGCCAAAAGTAAGAATGACCTCAGACGGGATCGGCGGGAAAATATTCTCCAATGCTATTAATAGAAAGATTCCCATATACCCAAAATCATTCATGAATTCCGTAATCCAGTTTTCCATTTAATACGCTCCTAACTCTCTTGAATCAACAGCTGGCTTGTTACCTGCCGGCTGCCTATCTTGCAATAACCTTGCTCCCTTTATTAACGATCTTTGTTCTTCCGCCGGTCTTGATACCTTTGGAAAAACCAGATGGAAATCGCAATCCAACAACCGCCTGCCAAATACCCGGCTATGATATCACTAGGATAATGGACCCCCAAGTATATTCGGCTAATACCTATCGAGAGGATCATCATCATGCTGAAAAGAATCAAGAGAATCCTTGCCCACCTAGCCGTAATGTGACGCCATAGCAGAAATGTAAGAATACCGTATAAAGAAAATGCATTCATGGCATGTCCACTCGGGAAACTGTATCCCCCTATATCGATGAGTCGATGTAAATCGGGGCGGGCGCGTTGAAAGAATAGCTTAACCATCAAATTGAGAAGAGGTGAACCCACGATGACTGCAGTGAATAAAACTAGTTCCAAACGATGCTTCAAAACCCTATATAAGAAAAACAAAATGACCAAGGAAAGGATGATCAGTGAAGCAGTTGAACCTATGTAAGTAAAGAACTTCATGATGTCCGTCAGCAGAGGGGACTCAATTCCCTGCACCAAGGAAATCACATCTTCATCAAATTTCAGGTATTCATTTGCACTTATTGTAAATGCCATGAAACTGAACCCGATTAAAGAAAATACACTTATTATAAAGGCAATGGTTAATTGCTGCTTCAATTTCATGATAACATCCTTTCACTTATTAAAACTGTTTCATCTGGAAATTTCTATTTTATCATATCTTCTTCATTACATGGTGGGTGTAATTGCTTCATCGCCCGCCAACCTAATTCGGGGAACATGCCTGGGCACAAAATTTTCTACTTTATCATACTACTCTATTCGTCATTGTCACCTCAACTTCAGGTTACTATAAGATTTCCTGCCGAACGTTTCAAGGAGCGACAGGAACATATTTAACGCATACCATTCAACATGTAAAAAGAAAAAAAAACCTTATGCAGGTTAGGCACAAGGTTTTTCGTTTTTTACATGCGGCTTGCCTTAAGCGGCAGTGAGGTCAAAGTTTGCCCTGTCGCTGAATCGGTAAGATTCTCTTCTAACTGGAACGATGGCACCGCTTCAATATGCTTGAATTTCTTCAGGAATGCAGTAAGCGCAATCTTCGCTTCCAGCCTGGCAAGCGGCGCTCCCAGGCAGAAGTGAGGGCCATTACCGAATGTGAGATGTTTCTTATTATTAGGGCGGTGGATATTAAGTGTGAAGGGGTCTTCAAACATCTCTTCGTCCATATTAGCTGCACTCATCCAAACAACCACATTATCCCCTTCTTTCAATTCCACTCCCAATAGATCGTTATCTTCCTTTACAGTGCGATCCAATTTAATAAGATTGAATCGGAAACGGAGCATTTCTTCGACCGCCTGCGGAACTAAATCCAGGTGTTCATGTAACTCTTGATAAACTTCTTTGTCATCATATAGCAGCGAATAAAAGCTATTGGCCAATAAATGACTGGTTGTCTCGACTCCTGCACCTAAAATCAGCATGGTCGTCCGGACAACCTCATCATCCGTAAACATTTCCCCATCCACTTCTGACTTCAATAAATCTGAGATGATATCATCCGCCGGGTTCAAACGTTTTTGCACAACAATCGGATACAAATACTGATAGTATTCTTTTGCTGCCACTTGCTTCAATTTATCTACTTCTTCTTGTTTTTCTCTATCAAAAGGAAGAAATAAGGTATCCACCCATTTCTTAAACAATAAACGATCTTTCGAGGGAACTCCCATCAAATCGGCCATGACAATGATCGGAAGCGGACTCGCCAATGATGCCACAATATCGATTTCCGTTTCCTCATCCATTTGTCCAATCAATTCATCTGCAATTTCCTGAATGCGAGGTTCCCAGTTTTGAAGACTTCTAGGTGTGAATGCTGCTGCCAGCAGTGAACGACGTTTTCTATGATCAGGTGGATCCGCTTCAGTGATTTTGATTTTATCAGGCACAGAACCTTCCTCACTATCCGTTCCAACCGATATCGTGGTCCGTTTCCGTACACTTGAAAAATGTTTATAATCACTGAGAACCCGCTTCACATCTTCATATTTAAAAACATTCCACGTATCCGTTCCTTCGTGATAACTCACAGGGTCATTTTCTAACATCCTTTTACACCAAGCGTACGGGCTAAATTCCTCCGTCCTTGTTTTAAACCCAGTAATTTCTTTTACTGCAATAACTTCTTTCATGATACCGACTCCTCCCACTTCTTAAAAGTTACCTAACAAAAGGACCGAATGTTAAGCATTCTCCAACTCCGTCGATTTGTTATAGGGTCGAGCATTCCTGATAGACTTTTTCACCAAATCCTTAAATACACATCTATTCCATTATAGGGTAAAAGACCGCAACAAACCATGCATCTTACATACCAGCGGCCTTACATGAAATTTGCCCCAAAATCCCGACACCCCTATGTAAAACTGCTTATTTTTTTACAATTCCCTTTCTTTTTCTATTTTTTTATGTCTCTCAATTGATGCTAAAATCCACTCCTCTTTTTTCAAATTTGGAGACAGCGCTTTCCACTAAGTTATTTCAGTATAAATTATTTTATAATTGCCGGAGTTTGTTGATCACGTTGCTTTTCACTCCAGGCACTCGCTTTCCGTGGGCCGTCCGGGAGCCTCCTCGGCGCTCTTGGCGCCTGTGAGGTCTCCCTTGGACACGGTTTTCCCGCAGGAGTCACGTACCTTCCGTTCAAATCAACTGGAACGTTTTCCAATTAATAAAAACTGCGACAACATAGGGTTCGGAATGGTTTCCTGCCGAATGCCCATCAAGCTATCACAGGTGATAACCATGATTTAAAATAAGGCTAGACTTTTTCACACTTTTATATAGGATTAAATTATTTCTGAAATCAAGCTGTTTAAATAAAAAAACTGCAGGCAAACTCGCTTTTCTTCGAGTTTACCTGCAGCTTGAACGCCTGCACGATGCCGCCGTCAATTTTTTCCCCTTTTAATCAGTTCATGCAAATCATCCATTTTCTTTTCCATGATATCCAGTCTGGTTTTACGGTGCTTGATGGAACGGAAAAGGGATACGGTCCCAACGATGATCAGGATTAGAAATAAAAGGCAAAGCAATTGGTATACCAGATCCGCAATATTATACCCACTCACTATGTAATCCCCCTAAATGGCATTCTCAATATTCTATTATACACCAGGCAAAATGAACAATTTAACCTTTTTAAGGAGAATCGGGAATAAAAAACCGATAGCATTTTGCTACCGATTGCAGACTTTAGACAAAATCGATGAAAATCAAGTTTGTTTCAGTTTTTATGAGGGTTTATAAAACCTCGAACGTCGATTTCCACTCCAGGCACTCGCTTTCCGCGGGCGGTCCGGGAGCCTCCTCGGCGCCTTGCGCCTGCGGGGTCTCCCCTCGACGCGCTTTTCCCGCAGGAGTCTCGCACCTTCCGTTCCAATCAACTATGTTTTAAAATTTTAGGTAAAACCACTTTTGTCTATAAATTTAAACCGATAGCCAAATGCTATCGGTTTATCTTTTATCCCTCTATTTGTTGATCATCGTCAATATCTTCTTGAGGTACAATCAGTTCTTCATAGAATGCAGCCGTTGTTGTTCCTGCATAAGGAATCAACCATAGT
Organism: Peribacillus sp. AS_2; assembly: GCF_026891895.1. NCBI lineage: Bacteria > Bacillati > Bacillota > Bacilli > Caryophanales > Bacillaceae > Peribacillus > Peribacillus sp. AS_2. The sequence continues at coordinate 64,493 of NZ_JAPTGA010000014.1, read as the reverse complement.
AAACCAATTCCCAGCGTGAACATGCAAAGGATGCCCCACCCGATGAAGCTTAGGTGCATAAGGAAATACTTCCATTTCAAGCCCTTCATTCTTTTTTTGCTCTCTGTAATGGCTTCAAGCACCGTGTATTCAGGATGATCCTTCAATAAGAAAAACTGCTGCGAATAAGCGATGGCCTTGATGATACCCGGAATGATTAATAATAATGACCATAAAAAAATGAAAATTGCCTGTAAGATGGAAGCCCCAATAAGCTTGAAAGAGGTTTTTCCATCTTTATAGATAGCGAACACTTCTGGAATGCCAGGATTCCCTTCCCTAACTAAATTCAGGTAGAACCAAGTGGTTGAAATGGTAAGCGGGATTAAGGCAATGGAAAAGACCATACTGAAGATATCGGACCATAACGGTGTGTCTTCCTGCATGAGCCATTCTGAAAAACCACCGCTTCCAATCACTTCGACAATTAAAGGAAAAATGAGGTTGATCAAGAATAACAGCAACATAAGCGAAACAGTTACTCCCCATTTACCTCCCAACGACTGAAGGGCTTTCCTCTTTAATTCTGAGATTCTCATACTCTGATTAACTCCCCTCTTTTAAACGGCGGAATTCTGAATTTTTCATTGTAAATTTGGATGGATTCAGAAAAACCACTATTTATTTGATGTCTAAATCTCAATTTGTATTTAACATACTAGCTTCTAGCCGCGAGCTTAAATTCCTAGAAAGCGCACACGGATAGAGTCAACCGGTTTCGAGCAACCATGATCCACTCCTTTCTTGCCTTGGTATTGGCTTGTAAAAGTTTATGAACAGGAATAAGACAATATGCCCTTCCAAATCAAAATACCTTCGCGGAACCATACCCTGTTATGACGTATGGTCAGCGAAGGAGCATGTATTTATCTTAGTTAAAAGTCCTTATGTTAATCTAGTTCTTTTTTCCTTTTCCCAGGTAGACCGGGCCACTCATTTAATCTATTCCAAAATCTTTCGAACAGCATGGTTGAACTACCCACCACTTATCGACATTACGATCTGATTGAAGTGTGGGATGAATCTTCGTAAGTGGGATTGTCCTTCATGTTCTTCTCACCACGATCGAGCCCTCATCGTGTTTCCTTTTCAAACTTTTTCCTGGCTTTGTCACCGCCTTATAAATGATCACAACAAAAAAAAGAGCATCCCAAAGCAGAAATCGCTTCCGCCTTTGGAACACCCTCTTTCCTATAATCAATCAGAGCCAGTTATAACAAAATCGTCTTGGAGCAAAGCTAAAGGAAGCTTTCTATTAATAGGATCCCCTGCCGAAACATTAATTTCAGTAATGTGACCACTGGCACCTATTGAAACATCAATCAATTTCCCATCTTCCGTCTTCACTAAAAAGAGCCTTTCCCATTCATAAACATAGGAATCCTTTTGAACGTAAACTTGTTCGACGGTCCCATCTTGAGCACACTCGATGGTATGAATCGGTTTTAACACGGAATCACTCCTCCACTCCCCATTATTAGACTATAGCTTATACCCAGCCGCGGAATATCGAGGCTTCTGCCATTTTTCTGACACCCACCATATACGCTGCAAGCCTCATATCCACTTTTCTCGTCTCGGACATTTCATATATTTGATTAAATGAGTTGACCAATAACGCTTTTAATTTGGTTTGGACCTCTTCATCTTCCCAATAATAACCTTGATTATTTTGAACCCATTCGAAGTAAGAAACTGTCACACCGCCTGAACTTGCCAAAACATCAGGTACGAGAAGCACATTGCGTTCCGTCAAGATCTTGGTTGCCTCCAATGTGGTAGGTCCATTCGCGGCCTCTACGACAATTTGGGCTTTGATAAGATGTGCATTCTCTTTGGTGATTTGATTGGAAATGGCAGCAGGCACTAAAATATCACAATCTTGTTCCAGAAGCTCCTGGTTGGTGATTGTATGATCGAATAGTGTCGTTACCGTTCCAAAGCTATCCCTTTTATCAAGTAAGTAATCGATATCCAGACCCTCAGGTTTATAGATGGCACCATATGCGTCCGATATGCCAATCACTTTCGCACCTGCATCATGCATGAATTTGGCCAAAAAGCTTCCTGCATTCCCAAACCCTTGGACGATGATGCGTGCACCTTTCAATTCTATGCCCTTACGCTTTGCCGCTTCCTCGATACAGATGGTGACACCTTGTGCAGTCGCCTTTTCCCTGCCGTGTGAACCGCCCAGTACCAGTGGCTTACCTGTAATGAAACCAGGAGAATCGTGTTCTCTTATTCTACTGTACTCGTCCATCATCCATGCCATGATTTGTGAATTCGTATAAACATCTGGGGCCGGGATATCTTTAGTCGGCCCCACTATTTGGCTGATTGCCCGAACGTATCCACGGCTAAGCCTTTCCAATTCACCGATTGACATTTGGCGCGGATCACAGATGATGCCGCCTTTTCCTCCGCCATATGGCAGATTCACGATTCCGCATTTCAAACTCATCCACATTGAAAGTGCCTTGACTTCTTCCTCATCGACTTCAGGATGAAAACGGATTCCGCCTTTCGTCGGACCGACAGCATCGTTGTGCTGGGCACGGTATCCAGTAAAAATCTTCGTCGAATTGTCATCCATCTTAATTGGAATCCGGACGGTAAGCATCCGTAGAGGTTCCTTCAAAAGCTCGAACACTTCTTCAGAATAGCCAAGCTTATTCAGCGCCTCCTTGATTACGACCTGTGTTGAATCAAGCAAGCTGGCTGTTTCTTTTTCTTCTTTGATTGTTGTACTCAATGGAATTCACCTCATAGGTATATTAGGATAAAACTTTATTAATGCGTTCGATTGCCCAATCCAAGTCTTCTTTAGTAATCACTAATGGCGGAGCAAAACGGATAACTGTATCATGTGTTTCTTTACATAGCAGTTTTTCTTCTTTAAGCTGCTCACAATAAGGTCTTGCCGCTTCTGTTAATTCGACTCCGATGAATAAGCCTCGGCCGCGGATATCTTTAATCATTGGATTCTTGATTTCTTTTAAACGATCCATAAAGTATTGCCCAAGCTCCAATGAACGTTCCGCAAGCTTCTCTTCTTCAAGGACTTCCAATGAAGCGATGGAAACCGCACATGCCAATGGATTGCCGCCGAATGTAGAACCATGGGAACCAGGATTGAATACGCCAAGGATTTCACGGTTCGCTGCTACGCAAGAGATTGGGAAAACCCCTCCGCCCAGCGCTTTACCTAAAATGTACATATCGGGAACTACTCCATCCCAGTCAGAGGCGAACATTTTTCCTGAACGTCCAAGTCCTGACTGAATTTCATCAGAAACGAATAGGACATTATTTTCTTTACATAAGTCGTAAGCTTCTTTTAAGAATCCTTGTGGCGGAATGATGATTCCCGCTTCACCTTGAATCGGTTCGATTAAAAATCCAGCCGTTTGCGGTGTAATCGCTTCTTTCAATGCATCAAGATCGCCGTAAGGGATAAGCTTGATCCCAGGCAGCATCGGTCCAAAGCCCCTTCTATATTCATCATCGGATGACAAGGACACGGCTGCCATCGTCCGGCCATGGAAGTTCCCGATACAAGCAATGATTTCAGCTTGGTTTTCTGCAATTCCCTTAACATCATAGCCCCAGCGTCTAACAGCTTTGATGGCTGTTTCAACGGCTTCAGCACCTGTATTCATAGGCAGTGCCATGTCTTTTTGCGTAATGCGTGAAACCATTTCATACCATGGTCCTAATTTATCACTATGGAATGCACGGGATGTCAATGTTACGCGATCAGCTTGTTTTTTTAATTCGTCGATGATTTTCGGATGCCTGTGGCCTTGGTTCACTGCTGAATAGGCACTAAGCATATCCATATATTTGTTGCCTTCAGGATCTTCCACCCAAACTCCTTCTGCCTTCGAAATGACGATTGGAAGTGGATTATAATTGTTTGCACCATATTGTTCTGTTTGCTCGATTAATTTTTCAGTTAAAGTTGTCATGTTGATTCCCCCTAAAATTTATAGCGTTTCAGATGTTGTTTTACCTTGAAGATGAAGAACTAAATAATCAGGACCGCCCGCTTTTGAATCTGTACCTGACATATTGAATCCGCCAAATGGCTGGTATCCTACAATGGCACCAGTACAGCCACGATTGAAGTACAAGTTACCTACGTGGAAATCCTCACGCGCTTGTTCGATATGTTCAATGTTGTTTGAGATGACTGCACCCGTTAATCCATAATCCGTGTTATTGGCAATCTCGATTGCATGATTGAAATCTTTTGCCTTACAGAATGCAACAACCGGTCCGAAAATCTCTTCTTTCATGACACGTGCGTTCTCATCCACATCGGCAATGATAGTTGGCTGGATGAAGAAACCTTTTGAATTGTCTCCTTCTCCCCCTGTAACAATTTTCCCTTCTTCTTTACCGATTTCAACGTAGCTCATGACTTTATCGAAAGCTGCTTGATCGATGACCGGACCCATGAAGTTGTTTAGATCTGTTGGTTCCCCGATCGTTTTTTCTTTCGTCAATTCAATGGCACGATTCAAGACTTGGTCATATACATCTTCCACTATGACAGCACGTGAACAAGCAGAACATTTTTGACCGGAGAATCCGAATGCAGAAGCGACGATTGATTGTGCCGCCAATTCCAGATCAGCCTCTTTATCAACAACGATCGTATCTTTACCGCCCATTTCAGCGATGACACGTTTTAACCAGATCTGGCCTTCATGTACTTTTGCCGCACGCTCATAAATACGGATACCGACATCACGAGATCCGGTAAAGCTGATGAAACGTGTACGAGGATGATCTACCAAATAATCGCCCACTTCGGCACCGCTTCCTGGAATGAAGTTCACAACTCCTGCAGGCATGCCCGCTTCTTCCAGCACTTCGATGAATTTAGCTGCAATGACCGGTGTTGTACTGGCCGGTTTCAATAGGACCGTATTACCTGAAACAAGAGCAGCCGTCGTCATGCCTGCCATGATCGCAAACGGGAAGTTCCAAGGTGAGATGATGACACCGACACCAAGCGGAATATAACTGAAAGCATTGTGTTCAATCGGACGGCTTTCCACTGGCATGCCGTCTTTAAGCTTCAGCATTTGACGTGCATAGTATTCCATGAAGTCGATCGCTTCCGCTGTATCTGCATCCGCCTCATTCCAAGGCTTCCCTGCTTCTTTAACCAATAGAGCCGAGAAATAGTGTTTTCTTCTGCGAACGATCGCTGCAGCCCTGAATAAAATGTTTGCACGCACTTCCGCTTTCGTTTTTCTCCAAGTTTGGAATGTCTTATCTGCCGCTTGCATCGCTTGCTCTGCAAGATCTTTATTCGCTTTGGATACGGTTCCGATAACTTCTTCTTTATTTGCTGGGTTTACAGAGGTAATGACTTCATCAGTAAACACTCTTTCACCATTAATGATCAGCGGATATTTCTTCCCTAGATCATTAGCTACATCATTCAATGCCGCTTGAAAAGCTTTATTGTTTTCTTCGATTTTAAAATTAGTAAATGGTTCGTGTTTATATGTTTGGACCATTATGTCTCATCTCCCTAAGTTTATGTTTTTACTTCTCCCTTAATTAAACAAGCAAGTTCCGTGCCAACTTTTCATTTTTTCGAAAAAATAATGTTTTTTCTTGAAAAATGCAATGAAATTCAGCACTTTAAGGGCAAAATTGACATAGTATGCCATTATTTTTTGCTATAATCCCTATTTTTGTCGCTTAACCCTTACACTTTTTATTAATGCAAATTTCGTGCCAACTAGAAAAACCATAAAAAACAGCATTTTTTCACTTTTTCCGCAAAATATTTTTGCACTTCAATGCAAAATAATCTTGCTGTGCAAATTTTATTTGCGCCTTTGCTTCAATTCCTCTACAATAGCTCTAAGAAAAGAAGAAAAACGGGAGGCATTCATGAATTTAGATCAAATCATTAAAATAGATGGTTTCCAATCCATCCTCTATTCGCTTGTGGATGTAATCGATACAGGGATACATATAATCGATATAAAAGGGCGGACGATTGTATATAACAAGAAAATGGCAGAAATCGAAGGAATGGATTCAGAAGAAGTGTTAGGGAAGAAGATTCACGAAATCTTTAAATTCAAGGAAGAAACGGAGAGTACATTAATAAGGGCTCTTCATTCGGGGAAGACAACCGAGAACTCGAAGCAGACCTACTTCAATAATCTTGGTCAGGAAATTACAACAATCAATAATACGTTTCCGATTTTGGATCAAAAGCAAAATATCATCGGGGCCATTGAAGTGGCAAAGGATATAACGAATCTGGAAAGAATCATTAAAGATAATATATTGAATAAGGGCGATACCAAATATACCTTTGACAGCATCATCGGAACGAGTGAAAATTTCCTGGAAGTGATAGAAAAGTGCAAGCGCTCGACCAGGACGGCATCCTCCATCCTCATCGTTGGGGAAACGGGCACCGGAAAAGAGCTCTTCGCCCAAAGCATCCATAATGGCAGCAGCCGTTCGACTCAACCCTTCATCAGCCAAAACTGTGCTGCCCTGCCAGACAGTCTAATTGAAGGAATACTCTTCGGCACAAAGAAAGGCGCCTTCACCGGATCGATCGAACGGCCTGGATTATTCGAACAGGCACAGGGCGGTACCATCCTGCTAGATGAAATCAACTCATTAAATCCGAACATGCAAGCGAAATTATTACGGGCCCTTCAAGAAAGGACGATTCGCCGCGTTGGGGATACTAAGGATAAACAAATTGACGTTAGGGTCATTGCAACGATAAATGAAGATCCGATAGATGCCATTTCAAATGACCATTTACGAAAGGATTTATACTACCGATTAAGTGTCGTTTCGTTATTCATCCCGCCTCTTCGTGAACGGAAAGAGGATATTCCTTTGCTGGCGCAATCCTTCATCGAGAAATTCAATGCGCTGTTCGAATTGAATATAGAAGGGATCAGCGAAGAAGTCTACTCGCTTTTTTATGATTACGACTGGCCCGGGAACGTAAGGGAACTCGAACATATCATTGAGGGGGCCATGAATTTAATGGAGCCTGGCGATACAAAGATTGCCATCACCCACCTTCCGGCTCTATTTAGGAAGAAAGCCCATTTGGAAGACATTCATCCCGGAAGAAAAGAGACTCATGCAAATGGAGATTTACAGGATTCGACCTTATCTCTTGATGATTATATCGCCAATACTGAAAAGCAATACTTGGAGAAGATATTGAAGGAACATGGCATGAATATCTCCCAAGCAGCCAAGGCCCTGAATATTAGCCGCCAAAGCCTTCAATACCGTTTGAAAAAGTATCAGGTCAAATAATAACAAATAATATCATCCCTGCACAAAGAAGGCCCCCATTAGTATGGAGGGCCTTTTGTTTACCAGCGGAAAGGGAGCAAGTTTAGGAAGTTGATCTCCACTCCAGGCACTCGCTTTCCGCGGGCGGTCCGGGAGCCTCCTCGGTGCTCCTTGCGCCTGTGGGGTCTCCCTTGGACTCGCTTTTCCGCAGGAGTCTCGAACACCCGCTCCAATCAAATGGAATGTTTTTTAAAAAACGGTAGGTTGGTCACATTCCGAATTCCTAACAAGAATTTAACGAGGAAATGATTACAATGAATTTAAAAAAAGAGTTGGATATACTCCATGATTTTGTATTCATTTATATGGGATTAACCCTCATTGAAGAAATTTGCGACACTCCTGCCGAATAACTGGCTAGCCGAGACCCCGCAGACGCTTGCTTTGATGCGGCTTGGCAGACAGTCTACGGAAAGGGAGCGGGTTTCTGAAATCAGCTGAAATGTTTTTCAAATAAAAAACAGCAGGCAAAGTCGCTTTCCATGAATTTGTCTACAGTCTAAAGGCCCCCATTGATATGGAGGCCTTTCTTTGCCTGCTATTCTTTTCACTTTGCAATCAGAATGCTTCAGCCGCTTTTGCAACGTTTTCCAAACCATCCGCGATGATTTTTTGTGACCGATCCGGATACTGATTATGGCCTTCAATGACCACGGTCTCCGGATTCTTAATACCCCATAGACTAATGATATTTTTCACTAAACTCACGGCCATTTCAGCGGAAGCCATTCCTTCTAATGCATAATCAGAACCGCGGGCATTCAATAGCATGACTTTTTTATCTCCAGCATACCCGACAGGACCTTCCGCCGTATAATTGAACATTATTCCTGCTTGTGCCAAATAAGAAAGATATGTGATTAACGGTGCAGGAACCGTTGAGTTCCATAGAGGGAAAGCGAATACCACTTTATCCATGGCCATGAATTGATTTAAATATTGGTCAACCAGTTTTGCGGCATATTCCTCTTCAGCTGTCAGTTCAAGACCTTGGTTGCGTTTATATAGTCCGGTAATCGCCGTATTTCCGTAGTAAGGAAGCTCTTCTTTAAATAAATCCAGCTCGGTCACTTCATCCGCACGGTGTGTCTCTTTATATGTTTGTAAGAATGTGTCATACATTTTCGAGCTGATTGCCTGATCTGCTGGACGATCGTTCACTTTCACGAATAATACTTTTGTCCTTTTCCCATTCTCTTCTGCCGCGGCTTCTTTATTTCCAAATAATCTGCTTAAGAATCCCATTATCCTCTCACCATTGCTTTCTGATTATAATATTTAGACGATTAAATGAATCTCATTGCCTGATGGATCTGTTACAGCGAAAAACCCTTCTTTTTTCGTGACGACAGCCCCGATTCCTTCCAGTTGCTCCGTTACTTTGTTTCTCGCTTCTTCATCTGCATAAACGAGTGTATACCAGTTTAGCCCCACACTATTTTCCTTCGGGGCAGGGGCACCAACGCCATTCCATGTGTTCAATCCGATGTGATGATGATATCCGCCGGTTGAAGTAAAGAGCGCTCCTCCATATCGATTCACGACGCTAAACCCAAGACCTTGCATGTAAAACTCCTCCGTTTTACGTAAGTCCGCTACATGCAGATGTATATGCCCCATCAAGGTACCAGCAGGCAGTTTGCTCCACTCCCCATCGCTTTCTTTCAGCAGGTCATTCCCATCCAACGGATCCGTGCCCATTTCGACCTCCCCGCCTGCCCATCTCCAATCAGCTGATGGCCGGTCAGAGTATACTTCGATGCCATTTCCATCCGGATCGGTGATGTACAGCGCTTCACTCACTTCATGATCCGCCGCTCCAAATGGATATTTCGTTTGAAGTAAATGGCGTAAAAAAATCGATAAGTCGGCACGGGTAGGCAGCAACAGAGCAAAGTGATATAAGCCCGTCGTACGCCCTTCTTTCGGAATCACATCCGCAGGCTGCTCAAGTGTCAGCAACGGGGTTTTTCCGTCTGTCGTCAAAACAGCTTTCCGGTCGGTTTTTTTCAATACTTGAAGACCGATGATTTCTTGATAAAACAGAATGGCCTTATTCAAATCCAAAACATTAATACTCACTTCGCCAACAAATGTAATTGGTTTTTGATGAAATTTTTCCATATTGTCACTTCCCTTTTTTATTGAAATTCACGTTATCCAAAGAAAGAACCGTGCGGTTTGCACACGCTAGATAGACAGACATGGCAAGCAGTGCCAAGTCCAGTTCGTAACCCGCCGCTTGCCCGTTTCCAAGAAAACCGGCAGGTAATTTAGCCGTGAAAATCGCCCCCGCCATAATGACCGCAAATAGGACGGATACGATTCGTGTTCCCAAACCCAGTATAACCGCAAGTCCTCCAATCAATTCGATTCCTGCAACGATGTATGCCATGAAGCCAGGAATTCCAAGGCTATCGAAAAATCCCGCCGTATTTCCTATGCCCCCTTGAAACTTTGAAACGCCGTGAATGAAAAAAGTAAGACCTAAAATCACCCTTAACAAAACTTGACCTGCATCATTTTTATTCATGTATGAATTCTCCTTTTTGTCGGTTACTTTATGTAAGTAATTATATTTTCATAAGCTTATAATGTCAAGTAAGTTTATTGGAATTCATTTTTTTACCTAAAAAAAACGAATTGCCGAAAGCAACTCGTTATATGGTGCCACTATTTAAATGTGTAATAAATGGTTGAATTGATGATGAAAGAATCTGCAATCGTTCTCCCGAATTCCTAACATGCCACCTTACCTCCTCCTTAAGCATTAAAGTTAATCGAAATCATTGCGATTTAAAACTCAAATAAACACAACTTCATTATTCAAACATCGAAATCAGTTCTTTTGTGTATGAATGGCGATCGCTGCAAAAAAGCCGTTCTTTCTCGAAAGAATCCACAATAACACCCGCTTTCATCACCATGATCCGTTGGCTCAGCTCCTGTACAGCCGATAGATCATGAGAAATAAAAAGGTAGGAAGTGTCCAAAGTCTCCCGCAGCCCGCCTAACAATTTCAGCACTGCCGCTTGAGACAGCACGTCCAGGCTTGAAGCCGGTTCATCCAATAGAATGAGGGCCGGTTCGATGCTGATTGCACGCGCAATGGTCACCCGCTGCTTTTGTCCGCCGCTTAGCTCATGCGGGTAACGTTCAGCAAAACTCCTTGGAAGCTCCACCGTTTCCAGGAGCTGTCCGATAAAGTTCACTTCACTTGTATACGTAAAATATTTCAAATTGACCTGGCTGCCAAATTGAAGATATGGATCCATTAATGAATCCTTTATCCTTAGTTTTGGATTTAAAGCCGATGCAGGATTTTGCAAAACGGCCTGGATGTTCTTGCGATACGGTTTTAAACTGCGTTCGCTTTTGTTTTGCAGCTCGGTTCCTTCAAATAGGATGCTGCCCTTGTCAAAAGATTCAATCTGAAGGATGAGTCTTGCCAGTGTGCTTTTTCCGCAGCCGCTCTCCCCCACTAACCCGAGGCATTCCTTCCTTTCCATGCTGAAATTCACGTTCCTTAGTATTTCCACTCCGTTATCATAGCTTTTATGGACATTTCGCACGTCTAATAAACTCATCCTGACACTCCTTCAAGCTTAAATGTAATTCTCCTCAATGATGGCGATGATTGAATCAGTTCATTCGTATAAGCATGCTGCGGATGATTAAATACCTGATTTTTATCACCGGTCTCTATGATGGCTCCGTCTTTCATGACCGCAATGCGGTCCGCATACTTCCTGACATGACGTAAATCATGGGTAATGAACAAGATTGCACATCCGGTTTCTTTTTGGAGCTTTGATAACAGCTGCAAGACCTTAAAGGAAGATACACTGTCCAAGGCTGTGGTCGGTTCATCCGCTATCAAGATATCAGGTTCAAGCAGCAGGGCAATTGAAATGGATACGCGTTGAAGCTGACCGCCGCTTAATTGAAAAGGGTATCTGCAATAGATATCGTCGCTCAAGCCCACCGATATGAGCGCATTGACCGCTTGCTGCCTCCTTGCCTTTTTGGAAAGGTTCAAATGTGTTCGCTGATATTCGTCGAAATGCTGACCGATGGTAAGGAACGGTGTGAATGAACCCTGGTAATCTTGAAAAATATAGGCCAGGCGCTTTCCGCGAACCTTCCTGATTTCTGAGGAAGATAGGGTTAATAAATTCTTTTCCCCGTACCATATTTCCCCCTTCGCTTGAAGATTGGGTGCAAGCAGCTGACATATTGCCATGGCCGTCATGCTTTTGCCGCTCCCGCTTTGTCCGACAAGTGCGAACCACTCACCCTCCTGCACATCTAATGAAAGATTCTTGACGATATGATTTTGCTTTCCCATGATATGCAGCTGCCTCACGGATAAAATGCTCATGATCCCACCTCCTTTTTCACATCGAATGCATCGCGCAAATAATCACCGAGCATGTTGGTTAGAAGGACGACAAATACGATGGCGAGCCCTGGGTAAATCATCAGCAACATATTGGATTGAAAATATGGACGGGCATCATTCAGCATGGCTCCCCACTCCGGTGCCGGCGGCTGCGCACCGAGCCCGATATATGATAAGGAAGATATGAGCAAAATGATTTTTCCTAAATCGAGGCTAGAAAGGACAAGCACATTCCCGATAAGGTGCGGAAATAGATGCTTCCGCATGATCCCAAATGAACTTAATCCATTGATTTTAGCAACTGTGACATATTCCTTCTGACGTTCGGTGATCACCGTACTTCGCACAAGCCGGGCATAATTCACCCATTTCACCAGAACGATCGCCAACAGGAGATTTTCGATTCCCGGTCCTAATAAACCGCTAAGAACAATGGCAACAATCGTATCTGGGAATGCGAGAAACGCGTCGGCAATGCGCATGAAGATCCGATCGATCAGACCTCCTTTAAAACCGGCAATCATCCCGAACGGGACGCCGATGATAACTGCGGCAAACAAAGATAAGAGGCCGTAGCCAACCGTCAGCTGTGCACCAAGCAGAAGGCGCGTCAATACATCACGCCCTAGATGATCCGTCCCTAACGGATGTTCCATGCTCGCCGGCCATAGCCTTTCTTCCAGATTGACCAGTGCCGGATCATGTTTCACAATAAGAAAGGTGTAAGCCGCAACGGCAAGGATTGTCGCCATCACCGTAAATAAGACGGTCATTCTCCAGCGCCTTTTGGATTTTCCTTTGATAACTAACTCCATTTTCCATGCTTCCTTTCCTTCAGTCTTAGCTCCGGATTTAAATAGCGATAAGATAAATCCACGGCACTATTAACCATGAATACAATAATGGCCATGACCAGCAGGTACCCTTGGATGACTGGATAATCCCGCGACCGAATCGAGTCCACGACCATCTTACCTATGCCCGGATAGGCAAAAATAACTTCGATCACGACTACACCGCCGATCAGGCTGCCAAGGCTGACGCCGAATACGGTAATGACCGGTGGCAAACTATAACGAAATGCATGGGCAAAGAATATCCGCATCTCTGAAATCCCCCTAGATCGGGTAGCCCTGATGAAATCATGACTGAGGGAATCTATCAAGCTCGAACGCAGCAAACGGACGTACACACTTGTGATGGCCAGCCCCAGCGTGACCGACGGAAGAATCAAAGAACGAAACCCGTCCCTGCCCATCGTTGGAAGGGCTCCCCATCGTACCGCAAATAAATCTATCAAAAGCAGCCCCAGCCAAAAGCTAGGAATGGCTGCCCCCAATAAAGAAACGGCCCGGCTGAATTGATCGATCCAGCTCCCCTTGTACAAGGCAGCAAGCGAACCTAACGGAATCGCTATACCAAGCATGACAAGCAATGCACCAACCGCCAGCTCAAGTGTTGCAGGCAGCCCGCTCATGATCATTTCCATCACAGGCTGATTCGTCAGATAGGAATGCCCGAAATCCAATCGGATAAAGTCCGCAAACCAATTGCCATACTGCACGAACAGCGGATCATTGAACCCTAATTCTTCACGAAGCTCATTGACTTGCTCGTTTGTGACCGATACATCATCCACTTGAAGTATCGAGAGAACCGGGTCGCCAGGAGCAAGCCGAACAAAAAGGAAAGAAATGAATGTAATCACAAGAACAAAAATCGCTACCTCAATGAACCGGCGGACTAAGATGCGAAACATTTACTTCACATCCAATTCATTCGTCAGCATGTAGTATTCGCTTCTCGAAGTGATCCAGTTTTTAACTTTATCGGCATCATAAGCAACAAGTGTATTCGGATGTAAAATGAATGAATTATACACCTTTTCATCCACATACATCGCAATCTCCTCAGCTAAATCCGAGCGCTCCTCCTGCCCGACCGTCACGTTCAGCTCATCAATCAGGGACGTCAGGCGATCATCATCAGCCCCACTGAAGTTCAAGGCACCCTTTGGATGATAAGTAGCATTTAAATAATAACCGGCATCCCCTCTCGGAGCCGTTAAATTGCTGTAGGTCGTTAAATCCCAATCGCGATTGGAAGCCATATATTCTTCAGGGATTTCTATTTGCTTGATATTCACATTAATCCCCAACTGACCGGCATCCGATTGAAAAACTTGAGCAATTAACGGCAGGTCGGCACGTGAACTGTATGTAAGCAGTGTAAACGTTAACGGTTTACCGTCTTTTTGCATGACACCATCTACTTTCTTATATCCCGCCTGATCAAGAAACGCCTTAGCGGCTTCCATTCCATTCGCTTTTTTCGGATAATCCGGGGCAAAAGAGAAAGTGGATGGGAATGGCCCCGTCGCCACTTCAGCATGACCATGTAAAATCGCTTCCGCAATGGATGGACGATCGATCAAGGCATCAACCGCCTTCCGGACGTGTATGTCCTGCAATGCTTTACGTTCCAAATTCATCGTCATTTGATGTACGCGGAAAGTCGATGTCGATTCAACCTTCACACCATCTTTCGCCTCTAAATTTTCCAAGCTTTCCACTTCCGGACGGAAAACAATATCAGCGTCTCCCGATTCAAGGGCAAGAGACCGTGCATTGGCATCTTCATTAAACGAAAACCTGGCACTCTCAAGCTTTGCGGCTCCATCCCAGTAAGACTCATATCGGATTAAATCAACAGCCGTACCTGGTATGAATTTCGAAACGGCAAATGGCCCGGTTCCTATCGGCTTGTTTATATAGTCACTTTCCTTCACATCAATAATCGATGTATTTGGATGAACCAATTCAGAAGGAAACTCAGGAAAAGGAACCACCGTCTTAATGGTCAGCGCATTCCCGTCCGCTTCAATCGACTCAATCCGCAAAGCATTCTTGATCGCCGGACTATCTTTCATCGCCCTCTCCAAGGAAGCCTTCACCGCTTTGCCATCCATCGGCTTTCCATTCTGAAACGTCACACCCTCCCTTAACTCAAAATTCCATAATTGACCATCCTTGCTATCCCAGCTCTTCGCCAGCCAAGGTTCGATGGTCAAATCCTTATCATTGAGATGCACCAATGTCTCAGTGATGCCAGCCCTAAGCGACACATAACTAGTATCAACATTCGGATCAAGCGAGCTAGTCGCAAAATTAAAAAGCAAGTTCACTTCCTTCTTCCCTCCCGCTTGATCCTTCGCAGACTCGGTGGAACAAGCAGCCAAAAGAAAGACTGATAAACATACAATAAAAATCAATTTACATTTTCTGAACACGATATATTTCCTCCATTACCTCAACTATTTTTATTGACTGTTTTAAAATCGTATTGATTACGATTTAGGTTGCGGCTTTACCATCATCAAACGACGTAACACACCGCCGAATGCTTATCCGAAATCAAACTATGTAATCCTCCTCGAGAGAAAACATCCATTCACGAGTATATGTGCTAAATTCACGAGTATTTGCTCTAAACTCACGAGTAAATCCTCCAAATTCACGAGTATTTGCTCTAAACCCTTGATTAACAGCGCTAAATCTATTGCAATAGCACCAAATTATAAAAACTGCACCAAATTCTCAATTTATTGCACGAATCCTCCTTTTTCAATCCATTCTTTCAGTGCTTTTCGTCTAATAAATCAAAATGATTACGATTTATTCTTTAAAACACTCTCTCTTGTCTTGATTGTCTTCCATTATAAAACGTAATGATTACTGTTTACAAGGTTTTTTTGAGTTTTATTATCGGATGCCAGTTCCTTCGATGATTGGCTTTTTGATTAAGTAAAAAACTCCTGAAAAAGGATTTCAGGAGTTCTTCGGCTTTTATTTCAAGTTGTTGTAGTGGTTGATGACTTCTTCGGTGATTTCGCTATTCTCGTCCAAGCCGCTAACTTCCTTAAGTGCTGATGCTACACCGTGTTCTTTGATCATCGTTTGCAGTTTAAGGGCTTCTTCATCTTCGTTAAAATCAAAGAGTAAAGCGGCCGCTATCGCTTTCGCCAGATTTGTATAGGAAAGTCCGGCTTTCTGTGCTTCTACGGCAGGGCGCACGAGACGGTCGTTTGGCCCGAGTTTACGCAGCGGTGAACGTCCGACTCTATTCACCGAGTCATTCAGGTAGGAGTTTTTAAAACGATTAATGATTTTTTCGATATACTGCTGATGCTCACCTGCATCCAAACCGTATTGCTTTATTAAATAGGCACCCGTTTCCCCAAGGGTTTTCTTAACTTGCTCCACAATGCCTGCGTCTTCCAATGACTGGTCAATCGTTGATTTTTTATTTTTGAGATAACCGAGGTAAGCAATGACGGCATGCCCTGTATTAACGGTAAACAGTTTTCTCTCAATGAAGGGGGCGAGTTCTTTTACAATGGTCATCCCTTCAACGGCAGGTATGCTTTCCTTCGTTTCAACGACCCATTCATAATAAGGTTCCACCAAAACATCGAGTGATCCTTCGTTATTTTGGATAGGAACGATGCGATCGACTGCTGAGTTGAAGAAGTAGACTTTATCGGCTAGTTTTTCCTTTGTGGCTTGATCCAGGTTTTCCAGAATGTAGCCTTTTAAAAGGTCTGTTGCCGATATTTGGTTTTCGCAAGCGATCACATATAGTTTTTCATCGTTTTCCTTCACTCTTGATGCCAATCCTTTTGCAATTAAAGGAGCGATATGAGGCAAAATATTGGGACCGATAGCAGTGGTGAGGTAGGTTGCTTCGGAAATTGCTTTAATGACTTCCTCTTCCTGCTTTAAACTGTTTAAACCCGAAACATTTTTCACAGTGACTGATTCTTGTTGATCAGTGGCCAGTTTGACTTGATATTGCTTTTTATCATTTAACTGATCGATGATTTGATCAGCTATATCTACAAATGTCACATGATATCCAGATTGTGAAAAAAGTGCTCCGATAAATCCTCTTCCAATGTTTCCTGCACCGAAATGTACTGCTTGTTTCATTACAATCATCCCTTTATCAAGTTAGTATATAAATAATCCAAAAATATGGCTTCCAGCCTTCTTCTAATCATTTCTTCGTCCGAAGATGAAAAAATCATGATGGATTCATTGCTTTCAATTAAGCTTGAACTTATTAAGCTGACGATTTCCTGCTGCTTCACACTCAATTCTTCAGGCGCCAGCATCAGCAGTAAATTTTTCATATGGACGTCATTGCCGTCCATACCTTTGACGAGACGATATTCCTCCAGGTGAGCCACCTGAAATATCAGTTCTTTTACATTCTTATGTCTCGTATGGAAAAGGCCCATCCCCGTGCCCGGAATGCCTAAACCGCCCTTTTTTTCCCGTTCCTTCAAGGATCCGACCACATCATCAGCACCCATCAGCAGTTCTTCCGTTTCAGCCATCCTCACCATTTCTTCGATGATTTCTGGATGTCCTTTCCGATGCGGCAGCCGATAAAACCGGAAATTATCCATGATCGATTTGATGCTCTGCTGGGCATCTTTCAATTCCTGCAGCACTTCTTTCAGTTCGCCATCCTCTTTTTTGGTCATGGTATCCTTATCGGCTGACTGAATGCCATAACGCTTATTCTTCGTGAAGTTTTCGATATTCTTCCTTAAATAATTCCTGATGTTCAAAATATTCTCTTCACTCAAAAGAGGGGATACAAGGATATAATCACTATCGATATACGGAAGCCGGACGGTAGAAATGATCACATCATAGTTTTTCAGGCTGCCCTGCTGCTGGATGTCTTTGATCGTCTTGATTTCTACAGTCTCGATTTCGATGATTTCCTTTTTGATCCGGCTTGCAAGCATCTTCGACGTACCGATACCTGTCGGGCAAACAATGAGTGCCCTTATTGATATTTCTTCCTCCCGCAGCACTAATGCAGATCCGAAATGAAGGACGATGAAGGCTATTTCATCTTCAGGAAATTCTTTTATTTCTTTGAATCCCTTTTCCAGACTGGTCTTCACTGCCAAAAAGAGAACCGGATACTTTCGCTTAATATCTTCGGTTAAGGGGTTGTACAATCCCATTTCCTGTTTGATCCGGAAAAGCGATGGTTCCATATGGGCGAGGAGCCCCTGATACAATGGGAAATCCTTGGTCAAATCGATTTGCAGTTGTGCCGAAACATCTTTTATCAGGTTTCTTATCAGCTGGCCAAGCAATACACTGTCATAGGGAACGGCATCCGCCGCATGAAGCTTGGAGCCTTTAAGGATGGCTGCAAGGTAGCTTATATCATCGATGGTAAAAGAGACTTCCAGCATGGCGCTGAGTTCCTTGCCTATTTTATTCATGAGATTAGTCTCATCGGAAAGTTCGCTTATTTTATTGAAATCCTTCTCCAAAAAATATTGGCTTTCATTCCTTTGCAGGGTTACATAAATATGTACAATTAACCCTATATACCCGCTATCCGCCAACCGGGAGTGGGCACTGTTAAAAGTTGAGTTCAGCACCCCGTCGATAGCCAGAAGATATTCGGGATCGAAATAGTCGAGGATTTTCGCTTCTGGAAATTTCCCTTCTTGCAGCAAAAATAAACTTTCAATCAGCTCTTCATTAAAGAAGTGCAAGAAATAGGCTGCCTGGGCTTTCCGTTTATTTTCTTCGGTGCCGGCAAGCTCTATTCCGACTCCCCTTTTTCTGGTAATCACGATATTAAAATTCTTTAACCATTCGGTCAGTTCGTCCAAATAGGTTGTAAGAGTCGTAATGCTTATTCCGAGATCCCCCGCAAGAACTTGGGTTTTATAGGATTCTTCCTGCAGTAAAGCTAAAAGAAGATGCAGCTTTCTTTCTTGTGGCGTTTGATCGATCGGATGATTGCCCATCAGATGCTGTACAAGCCGAAAGACTTGTTCATTCTTCCCGTCGATGGACAGTCCCTCATGTGTATTGCGTGTTAAATGCAACTCGAATGATTGCAGAATTTTTTCTATGGACTTCAAATCGCGTTGAACCGTCCGGACACTAACATTCAATTGTGTCGCAATGGATAAGGCTGTATGTTTTCCTGAAGTTTTTATGATTAATTCTATGATTGATTTTTCCCTTGAAGTAATATACATGCTACCAACTCATTTCTGGTGGAGTAACACGAGAAAATACTGAATAGAAAAGCGTATAACGCTTTTCTATTCTTGGTTAAGAGTATTTAATTATTTTCTACATTTATAATATCCATCAATTCCCTGGCTGATGTGGCTTTAACCATCTTTTCAATATTCTCCATGTCAGAGCATGTAACTGCAATGCCAGATAGAATTTCAAGATGTGTCCCGTCCTTGCCTGCAATGCCGAATATCAATCGTGCCTTTTGGCCGTCAAAGTCGACACCATCAGGAATTTGTAAAACGGTAAATCCGGATTTAAGGACATCTTTCTTTGCTTCCTCGGTTCCGTGCGGAATGGCTACATCGTTCCCCATATAGGTTGAAGTCAATTCATCACGGGCAATCATCGCTTCAATATAGCTTTCCTTAACGTAACCTGCATTGACCAAAGCTCTTCCCGCAAAGCGGATCGCTTCTTCCTTATTGGCGAACTGTTGATTAAGGAAGACATTTTCTTCACGAAGCAATTCATTACCTTCCGGCTCATCCTCGTCGATGCCAGGTTCGATTGAATGTTCACGAACACCGGGAACCTTCTCTTCAGCATCTTCGACGATTTCATGCAGCTCATCTGTACCGTCATCCTGAAGCCGTGCAAGCAATGCATCGTATTCAGGGCTCGATAGGAAATTATCGACGGATACATGATAGGCATTCGGAACCTTATTCTGTGCCCTTGGAGTTAACTCCTCCTGTGTAATGACGATTTGTGCATCAGCAGGAATGTTTGAGATCGCCGTATTTGTAACAGTGATATTCAATCTGGCTTCCTTCACCTTCTTGCGAAGCAGCGAAGCCCCCATCGCACTTGATCCCATTCCGGCATCACAGGCAAAAATTATTTTGCTTACGTTTGTTGGCATCGTTCCCGGCTCTGAAGCGAATACATCGGCAACAGAGCTTTTCTTGCCTTTCATTTCTTGCATTTTTTTCGCGGCATCTTCAATATTTTCTTCAGATTGCTTTCCTGTTTTCAGGATGAATGCACCGACGATGAATGAAACAAGGGCGGCTACGATGACGCCTGCAAAGTTAGCAATATATGCACCTGCATTATGCGGAGTTACCGCTGTAATGGCAAGTATGCTGCCTGGAGATGCTGGAGCGAACAATCCTCCGCCTAGTAGGACCAATGTGAAAACTCCACTCATGCCTCCAAGAATGACGGCTAAGAATAACATCGGCTTCATTAGGATATAAGGGAAATAAATTTCATGGATCCCGCCGAAGAAATGAATGATGGCAGCTCCTGGCGCCGATTTCTTCGCCGTTCCCTTTCCAAAAAAGCAATAAGCGAGCAGTACGCCGATACCTGGTCCTGGATTCGATTCCAGAAGGAACAGGATGGAAGCCCCTGTTTGTTTGACTTGCTCTACACCAATTGGTGATAGTACACCATGATTGATGGCATTGTTCAAGAACAAGACCTTGGCAGGCTCGATCAGGATACTTGTCAACGGCAGTAAACCTGTACCGACAAGCCAATCGACTCCTGCTACAAGCCAGCCTGTAAATACGTCAACAGCAGGCCCGATGGCCAAGAAGGATAGAATGGACAATAAGCCTCCAATAATCCCCGCCGAAAAATTATTAACAAGCATTTCAAAACCGGCTTTTATTTTCCCTTCAATCAATTGATCGAATTTCTTGATGACATAACCGCCGAACGGTCCCATTATCATGGCTCCAAGGAACATCGGGATGTCAGATCCGACGATGACGCCCATTGTCGCAATCGCACCGACTACGCCGCCGCGGTGGTCATGGATTAGCTTACCGCCCGTATACCCAATTAAAAGCGGCAATAAAAACGTAACCATCGGTGTAACCATTTTGGCAAGGCTTTCATTTGGCAGAAAACCAGATGGGATGAATAGGGCAGTGATTAGCCCCCATGCTATGAAAGCTGATATATTCGGCATGACCATTGAACTTAGAAAGTTACCGAACTTTTGAACTGCAACTTTTATATTAAAGTGAGCCATTTTTGCTCTCTTCCCTTCTTATTAATATTGTTTCCTTTAATCTTAAGGTACGTACATCCCTCATTCAATAAAAGAAAAAGCTAACTTTGTCGCGAAAGAGAAGACAAACATAATGTATCTCACTTTTCCAGATTTATTCAGCGCTTGATGCAGACAGAAAAGAGTCCCGTTCGCATCGTGGCGAATGGGACTCTTTAAAGCTTTATAGCGGGATGATTCCCAATAGGACACAAACCACTATCATGACAAGCGTCGATCCGCATGCCCATTTCAGGAAAGTGCGCTGCAAGGCACCGAAATCTTCCCCTACCATTCCAACCAATAGATAGGTAGATGGAACAAGCGGGCTTAACAGATGGACGGGAAGCCCCAATAGTGAAGCTCTGCCGATCAGGGCAGGGTCAATTCCATAAGCAGCTCCCGCTTTAGCAAGCAATGGGAGAACCCCATAATAAAATGCGTCATTAGACATGAAGAACGTAAATGGTGCTGAGATGACGGCTGTAATGACAGCAAAATGTGCGCCCATTTGATCTGGAATATGCTGAATCAAAGAGTTTGCCATGGCATCGACCATCTCCGTGCCGGCAAGGATTCCAGTGAAAACACCTGCTGCAAAAATCATCGAAATGACGGATAAAGCATTGTCCGCATAGTTTGCTACACGTTCTTTCTGATCACTGAGTTTCGGATAGTTTACCGTAATGGCAATCGCGAAACCTACCATGAACAGAACAGCTGAAGGCATAAGTTCCATGATCAGCGCAACCAGCAGTGTAAGAGTCAATGCGTAATTGAATATGATCATTTTAGGCCGTTTTAGATAAGCATCTTCCGTTGCAGCCGCGTGCTGTGCCACAGCATGATAATCGACTTCAATGATCCCGATTCTCTTTCTTTCTTTTTTACCCAGGCAGTATGCCATGAAAAGGACGAATAGGACTCCGCCAATCATCGCTGGAATGACGGGTGTGAACACATCGGACATTTCAAGTTTTAAAGCGGTCATCACCCGTGCTGTAGGGCCTCCCCAAGGAAGAAGGTTCATGACTCCAGATGACGAAACGGCAATGCCGGCCAATACTAGCGGTCTCATTCCAATCCGTTTATATAGCGGAAGCATGGCAGAAATCGTTATCATATAAGTAGTCGTTCCATCTCCATCCAAGGAAATCAGCAAAGCCAGGACTGCCGTGCCGATGGCAATTTTCACCGGATCTCCTTTTACAACCTTAAGAATCGTATTGATGATCGGGTCAAAAACCCCAGCATCAATCAAAATGCCAAAGAAAAGGATCGCAAATAAAATCATGATTCCCGTTGGCGCAACGTCTTTGATCCCTTCCAGCGCCATCTCACCCATTTTACCGCCAAACC
Source organism: Peribacillus sp. AS_2 (assembly GCF_026891895.1). Taxonomy (NCBI): domain Bacteria; kingdom Bacillati; phylum Bacillota; class Bacilli; order Caryophanales; family Bacillaceae; genus Peribacillus; species Peribacillus sp. AS_2. The sequence goes on along the minus strand of NZ_JAPTGA010000014.1, from coordinate 42,190 downwards.
CGCCAATAAGTGCAAAGGCACTTGGTACTGCAATCAAAGCTATCATGGCTGAAAGTCGCCCTGTCATAATTAAAATCATAAACACTACTATCATCAAGTATCCTAATAAAGCGAGCATATCTATCACTCCTATCTTCTAATAAGATAAAGTGTATATGAAACCGCTTCATTTGTAAGCGTTCTCAATTTATTGTGTTTTAAAACTATTTTGTTAATTGTGTTCATTGTGTTCACGGAACCGATTTTTCGAGGAGGAACCGAACGCCATTCCCCGGGTTGAATGGCGCGTTCTCTAAGGAAATAAGCGAATATTCAAGAAAATGTTCCGCGCATTTATTCTTCAAATGATAAATTTTCCGGTCCGTCCAAAAGGTCACAGCCGTAATCTATATTGGTCGTTGGTGTATTTGTTTTTAAAACGAAACTATTTAAGGTTGATTGGAGCGGAAGTGCGAGATTCCTGCGGGAGGAGCGGGACAGGTGAGATCCCAACAGGCGTTTACGCCGAGGAGGCTCACCGCCCGCACCAAGGAAAGCGAGCATCTGAAGTGGGAAATCAACCACAACTCACTACCTGGTAAATAGCAACAAAGTATGGGAAAACAGCCTAAAAAAGACACCTTCAATCTTGAAGGTGTCTCTCACTTAATTCTATTGAATTTTATAATATCTTCGCTCAGGTCTCCCCACTACCCCATATACGACTTCCGCTTTACATTTCTTAACGGATATCAAGTATTCCAGATAGCGTCTCGCGGTTGTCCTTGAAGCACCGATCTGTCCGCTCACTTGCTCAGCCGACAAACCGATATCGCTTCCTTCGAGTACCTCGATCACCTTCGCCAAAGTGATTTCGTCGACCCCTTTCGGCAGGGCCTGCCCATCGTTCGATTCCGATACGGATGAACCCTTTTTCAAAATGAGATCCACAAAATCCTGGTCTATCTCTTGTTTGGATTTCATCAGATGGACTTTCTTCAGATACTCTTCAATAACTTGGTTGAAACGCTTCATCTCCACTGGTTTAATTAAATAATTCTCAACACCATAGTGAATCGCCTTTTCCAGTTGTTCTTTATCCGTTGCCGCGGTAATCATGATGATATCCACATTCGGGAATTTTTTCCGTATGTCCGGAAGGAGGTCTGTACCAAGCTGATCTGGCATATAAACATCAAGCAAAAGCAAATCCGGGCTTTTTTGTTCCAAAATCCGAAGCGTTTTTTTGGCATTGACAGCTTTTCCGACCACTTCTATTTCATCAAAGTTTTTCAAGAATTTTTCATGGATATCTGCTACACGAAAATCATCCTCTGCAATGACTGCTCTTATCTTCAGCATTCTTTCCCTCCTCGCTGTTCTTTAGGAAGATAAACGGTGAATATGGTGTTCCCATCCTCGCTTTGAACTTCGATGATGCCGCCAAGCTCTTTTACGACATGATCAGCATTCGAAAGTCCATAACCACTCGGACTTCCGCTGTTTTTCGAAGTGAAACCCCTATCGAAAATATGGGCGATGGCATCCTCAGGTATTCCTTTTCCGTTATCACTCACTTCAAATACCATATCATTTCCGATATCTGTGGCGAAAAATTTCACGAGCGGCTCCTCCATGCCTGAAACCGCTTCAAGTGCATTATCGATAATGTTTCCTAGAATCAATGTTAGTTGTGACAGTTTTATATGATCCGGCAGTTTCTCCAGGTAACTTTGTGCATCTATTTCGAAGATGATCTTCTTCTCCGATGCTTTCCCGATCTTGCCAAGTAACAGGGCTTGTACCTTTGTATCCTTTATCTGTTCGAACACGACACGGTTCAGGGAATGCAATTCGGATGTTTCGCTTTGAATCATCTCGATTGCTTCATCGTATTCCCCTAATTGTATCAAACCTGAAAGGACGTATAGTTTATTGGTGAATTCATGGGTTTGTGCCCTTAAATCCTCTGAATGCATCTTCACTTCGGATAGTGTGTTGACCATTTCCTCAATTTCCGTTCGATCACGGAACGAAGCGACAACACCGCTTACCCCTTCACTATCGAAAATCGGCGTACAATTGACGATAACGGATTTGTCTTCCCATGAAATCTCCTTATCCACTTGCGGTTCACCGGACTTTAGCACCTCGAATAAATATTTCGAAGGAAATAGGCCATCGACGTTCAAATGGCGAACGGACTCTTTAATATCCAGCAATTTTTTTGCCGGCTGATTCATCGAGGTAATCAGCCCATTTTGGTCAATGGCCAGAATCCCTTCTTTCACCGATTGAAGCACTGCATTTTTTTCTTTATATAAATTGGCGATTTCAAATGGTTCCAGCCCCAGGGTATCTTTACGTATGCTCCTTGCCAGCATATAACTGCCAATGATCGAGATCATGATGGCCACTAAAGATACAATCATCTCCTTGGACAAATCCTTGAAAATTTGGGCGCGGACATCGTCCACCAAAAAACCGACGGAGACGATTCCAATTATTTTTCCATCCTCATTGAATACCGGTGACTTCCCCCGAATGGAAAGACCGAGTGATCCTGCCGCTTCGGAGACATAATATTCGCCTTCCTGAATGGCCCTGCTATTATCCCCGCCTTCCATCCGCTTCCCAATTTCGGAAGCCAGCGGATGGGAATAGCGAATTCCCTCTGCATTCCCCACAACGATGAACTCAGCACCTGTTTCCCTGCGGATCTTTTCGGCAATCGGCTGGATGATGCCAGCGGGATCATCCGTCTCAAAAGCCTCTGTAACGGTAGGCATGAAGCTAATCGTCTTTGAAAGCTCCAACGCCAATTGACCTTTATCCTTCGCTATTTGCCTTCCCTCCATATAGGAAAAACTAGTCGTCAATAACAGGATCAAAAACAGGCTCAACGATAAGACTAACCCGAGAATCTTGGTTTCCAGCGATACTTTCCTCATATTCAACAGCATCCTCTATTTTCATTTTCATTCACTAATTTTTATAGGAGCATAATGATTTTACCATTTCTATTAAATATTGAACATTGTTGGCCATTTATTTAGCCACATTCAAGAATGAAAGGATTTAAGCAACAAAACAAGGTATAATTTAACAAAAAAGGAAGTGCTGAATTGAATCCTTTTCAAATGATTTATATGATCATCCTCACCCTTTTGCTGATTTATGATTTTTTTCCAGTCTTCTTTCTTTCTGATATCATTTCATCTGAGGTGCTTCTTGGCGTTATGATAGGATTATTTCTCAGTATCCTATTTAAGAAAGATCGTCATGCCGATCATGGTGCGAAGTTCAAGGAGCAGTTGTTTTCCACCTTGTATCTCCTTTCCTTAGTCGGAATGTTGACCGCTTTAGGGGGACGATCAACGATAGGCATTTCTCTTAATAATGTTTTTCTTTGGATAGTGCTGCTTCTGTCTTGCTACCATACCTTTTCGTATTGGAAGAAAGCAAAACAATCAGAAACATAAAATGCTCAAAGGAAACATTTCCTTTGAGCATTTTTTCAAAAACAGGTAAATGAATTGATTTGTCTTGTATCGATGCCAAAAATCGTCCAGAACCTGCCATTCCACCTGAAGCCGGCAACAGAACGCGGACCGACAAAGATGGGGTAATACCAGAAACGCGCACCATTGTTTAGTTATAAAAAAACAGACAAAACGAAATCGCACCCGGATCTATCGCAAATGCTGAAAGCGACGTTATTTGCAGTTTTATCTCCGAATATAGGGATATATCGACGTAATTTATTGTTTTATCTCCGAATAGAGATATATCGACGTAATTTATTGTTTTATCTCCGAATATGGAGATATATCGTCGTAATTAATTGTTTTATCTCCGAATATGGACATATATCGACGAAATTTATTGTTTTATCTCCGAATATAGAGATATATCGACGAAATTTATTGTTTTATCTCCGAATATGGAGTTTTATCGACGTTACTTTCAGTTTTATCTCCGAATATGGAGATATATCAACGAATTCTACTGTTTATCTCCGAATATGGAGATATATCAACGAATTCTACTGTTTATCTCCGAATAAAGATATATCGTCGTAATTTATAGTTTTATCTCCGAATATAGGGATATATCGACGTTACTGCAGTTTTATCCCGGGATTCAATATAGCAATCTCCATAAATAGAAGGTTGCATAGGATTCCCAATCAGCCCATGCTTCCGATAGTTTCAGGATTTCCGCTTTCGTTGGTTTTGCTTCTGTTTGCATGAGCAGTTTCATGGAATTATGCAGCCCGACGTCATCGATTGGAAAGGCTGCTGGAAAACGCAAACAGCGCATCAAGACATAGTTCGCTGTCCACGGACCGATTCCCCGTATGTTGGTCAGCATTTTTTCAGCCTCTTTTACATTCTTTGCATTCAACAGCTTTTCTTTAGTAAGTTCCCCTTCTGCAATCAGTTGAGCAACACCTATTAAATATTCACACTTCTTTACCGTCATCCTCAAATCGGCAAAATCTTCGACGGTCAATTTCGCGATTGCATCAGGTGTCGGAAACAGCCAATATTGCTTTCCTTGAAATTCAACATATTCACCAAATCCCTCCACAAGCCTCCGTTTCAAGGTATAGGCATAAGTCAAGTTAATCTGCTGACCAAGTATTCCCCAGGCAATCGCTTCAAATAAATCAGGGATGCCCATATTTCTCAAGCCGAAGAATTGGCTTACCGGCTTTTGCAATAAAGGGTCATTTTGGGCCAGCTCATAAAAAGGAAGCAGATTTGTCTCAAGATCGAACCAGTGACGAACGTATTGGCAAACAGCATCCTTTACCTGATTTTCCATCGGTGCTGTTCTTCCTGGGAAACGGACGGTCAGCTCCGTTTCATTCATCGCACTGATTTCTACTAAAAGCGTCTCGTTTTCGACAACAAGTGCTCGATAAATTTTTTGATCAACAATATCGAACAGACATTCATTGGAGGATCTTGATAAATATTTAAGATTTTCCGAAAAACGAAACTCTTTTGGTGCATGAATCCTCAATTCCATCATGCCTTCATCATGTGATAATGTCTTTTTCATCCTGCTCCCTCCTTTAGCTTTATTCTAATGACAAACCGATACGTTATCTTGCTCTTTCATTTAACTCCCTAATTTTAACAAAATTTATTAACAATTACGTTATCTTGCTTTTATATTATCAAAATGTTTGTATATCAACCCTTTCTTGTATACTAAATGGAGAGGTGAATGCAGTGAATCCGAAAAAAGCAGATTTCCCGAATGAATATTGGAAAGCTATTATAGATTGTGATGCAACATATGATGATCATTTTTTATACGGGGTAATTACGACAGGCATCTTTTGCAGGCCCTCCTGTAAATCAAGGGTGCCTAATAAGGAAAACGTGAAGATCTTCAAAAATGCCATGATGGCTTTGGAAGAGGAGTTCAGGCCTTGTAAACGATGTAAACCGGAAGGACTGAATGTGCCGACAGAAGAATGGGTTGAACAAATAGCAGAATGGATCGACACCCATTACAGCGAACCCCTCACTTTGAACAAATTGGCGGATATTTCCCATGGCAGCCCGTATCATTTACAACGAACATTCAAGCGAGTGAAGGGAATATCGCCCACTGAATACATTCAGCGGCTTCGCCTTGAAAAAGCGGCGAGGCTGCTGGAAACCTCCGAACTGCCGATAACTGAAATAGGCTTCACTGCCGGGTTCTCCAGTACACCCTATTTCATGACGTTATTCAAAAGGAAAATGGGGAATACCCCTTCAGGATATAGAAATGCTTATCTCAAAACTCAAGCTTTGGAGCGTGAAGAAAATGAAGAATGATAAAAAACAAACCATTGAATGGGCCATATTGCATTATGATAAGTGGCAATTATATGTTGCCAGGACGGAAAAAGGGCTTTGCTATGTAGGCTCTCCCGGTCAAACGTATGAAGAACTGAAGTCCATGATGCAAAAACGCTTTCCAAATGCGAACCTTGTTGAAAATGAAAAAGCATTAAATCCCTATCTAAAAGAACTACAAGAATATTTCGAAGGAACCAGGCAAACTTTCTCCCTTCCTGCAGATGTAAAAGGCACGCCCTTTCAACAAGAAATTTGGGCAGCGCTGAATCAAATACCCTATGGACAAACCTGTTCCTATTCCGATATTGCCCAAATCATCCAAAGACCTGCAGCTGTTCGTGCGGTTGGTACGGCCATTGGAGCCAACCCAATTCTGATCACGGTGCCATGTCACCGGGTTATCGGAAAAAACGGGGCCATTACCGGCTACCGTGGAGGTACGGAGATGAAACGATATCTACTTGAATTGGAAGCACAATCTGACTGCAAAAAAAGCATCCGGCTATAAGGATGCTTTTTTGCGTTTTTTGTTTTTAGTACCAAATAGTCACCGCTTTATTATAGGCATCACTATTTGGAATCGCATGGATCCCTTGGGCCTGTGCTTTGCGCGGGTCATAATCATATACCATTGGTGTATAGCATGAGGTCTGCCCGATATTCACAACACCATTACCCCCGGAACTTGAGCATGTATAGGCCTTACCATCAGTACTTCGGACGATTCTGGCATCCGCTTCATGATTGTATACGGCGGGGCGTGTTACGGTCACTTTTGCCCAGGCTGTTTTACACACAGTGCTGTATTTCAATTCTACGTATGAATTGGAATCAATCCATTTTTTATCCTTCGTTACCGCCGAATTTGCACAACTATTATAGTATGGACTTTTTCCATCATAGGTGTGTGTTTCGGCCAGTGCTTGATTTTTTCCAAATCCAAAGTCGACAATAAACAGCGACAGTGTCATCACCATGGTTAAACCTATCATTTTAAGCTTTTTATTCAATTCATTCATCCTTTCTTTGCAAAAATATAGATGAAGGTTTTTATTTTTTCATTAATACCAGTCGGTTTCACCTGCTGTATATGGCCAAAAGGCTACCGCTTTTGCTTTACGCGGATCTAAATCATATACCATCGGTGTATAGCATGACGTTTGACCTTTATTTATTTCACCATTTCCTCCGGGAGATGCACAGCTGAATTGTTTATTATCAGTATTGCGGACAACCAATGCCGTTGCCTCACCATCTGCTTTAGCAGGTCTGCTTAGAGTGATCTTCGCCCAGGCGGTTTTACAGACAGTGCTGAATTTCAATTCCAAATTGGCAGAACCGCCATTGGCATAAATTTTCACCGACTTCTTCGTGACAGCGCTATTCGCACAACTATTATAGTAAGGACTTTTTCCATCATAGGTGTGTGTTTCGGCTGAAGCTTTGTTCGCAAAAGAATCAAGGGAGCCAAAAAGGACTAAAGAAGCTACAAAAAATGAAATGCATAAAACCATTTTTTTCATTATTTCACTCATCCCCTTAACAAAATTTATACACTGTTCATCTTACAATTTTGTAATATTCTTACAAGTGATAAATTCCCTAGTTCATGAAAAACTACATCCCCGCCTTTACGATGCAGCCTGGCATCATCATTACAGTATGGTATGTCTTGCTTTATCAGCTGAATCATCACAGAGACAAAGTCATTATCCCTATGAGCCATTCAGGGCAAAATAAGGTAACTAAGAACTTATGCGTATCAAGCTGGAACAAAACGAGCCAATAGGCTGCCGTTGATCGTGAAAGATACAGGTCGATATACTTAATGTTTTTTTCAAAAAAAAAAGAAAAGCCCCGACAAAACTCGAATCGTTTTGTCAGGGCTTTAAATTCAATTAGCGAGGTTTTCTCTGATCAATCTAATGATGTTATCATAATAGGAACGATCATGCGGAACGAACTCATTCCGTCCAACAAATCATCGATCATCATCCTGCGGCCTTCGTGATTCATTTCAAATCCCTTAATATTCACTTTGTCCTTCGCTTCGGTCCAAAGCTCTTCGAAGTCAGTCAGCACAACCTTCACCATCCCGGAAACCTCTTCTGGCTGCAGGGTGAAATCATCGAAGCTATGTGCACGTTCATATAGAAAGACGTTTGCCAGTTCTTTGTCGATGAAGCCTTCTTTCGTTTGATGGTATTCAATTATCCCTAATGGAACCAACTCGTCAAAGGAAACGTCAATGCCTAGCTCTTCTTTAATCTCCCTTACTCCGTCGTATACCGTTTCATGTGCCAGTAAATGGCCGGCAGCCGTAATATCCCATAGATTCGGATAATCTTTTTTCATCGCACAACGATGCTGAAGATATAGATAATCAACGCCCGCTTCCGAACTTGCGAACCAGCAATGGAAAACCTCATGCCAATGTCCCAATCTATGTACTTCCTCTCGCGAAGCCACACCGGTTTGAATGCGATTGGAATCGAAAACTTTCAACAACTCAGTTTCCATTTGAGCTTCACTCCCAGCCCTTTTTTATAAAAAACAGCTTCAGCCTTTTTCTTTTCTCCAATTTTTCGGGTTTAAATAGCCTTTATATTTAGCGGCCACTTCTTTCCCGACCAAAAGCGCACCTGCCCAAAACATCACTTCAGCAAAGACAATCGCACCTGTTATGACCCCAGCCTTAACCGCAGTCGAAAATGGCGTAAAAGGAGCCGCGACAGGAATGATCCAAGTGAGAAGGGAAATGATAAGGAACCCCATCCCTACTTTGTAAAATCTCGATTTCTTTATTTCCTTACTTTCTTTATCCAATTAAATAACCTCCGTCATGATATTTTCATTTAATTACCCCGCCGAACAAATATACCATTGAATGTATTCTTTTTTTATACGTTTGAATGTTCATTTCGTTTCATAAATTTGAGAAATAAAGATATTCCATTTGAGGAAAACTATTAATGAATTGACTTTGCGATTTTTAATGGATTTAATATTCATATAACACTTGCATGCAGGAAAGGAAAATCCAATGTACATTGAATTCATTGCCACAACGATAGAAGATGCCCTTATAATCGAAGAATCGGGAGGAGACCGAATCGAGCTTGTCAGTTCTTTAGCCGAGGGTGGATTAACTCCAAGCCACGCCCTGATAGAAGCTGTCGTCAATTCAGTGAAGATACCAGTCAACGTGATGGTAAGACCTCATAGCCAATCTTTTTGCTATACGCAAAAGGATTTGGAAATCATGAAAAAAGATATCCAAATCATTCGATCACTGGGAGCGAACGGGGTCGTATTAGGTGCATTAAATGAAAAAAATGAAATCAATCGACCATACCTCGAAGAACTATTGACCGTATGTGAAGGTTTGGAGATTACATTCCACCGAGCCATCGATGATACGCACGACCCTGTCATTTCAGCTGAAATGCTAGCCAAATATCCAGAAATCACTACGATATTGACCTCAGGCGGGCATGGGGATTTCCCTAGCCGCATGAAAACGATTCAACAAATGAAAAGAGTCTGCGGCGACATAGCCATACTGGTTGGAAGCGGATTGAATAAGGATAATATCCTTTCTATCCATTCCGAACTGCATACCGGTCACTATCATTTCGGTACGGCTGTTCGAAAAAACAACAGTATCATCGAAGGAGTTACATTAGAAAAAGCTAAAGAAATCGTAAACTTGCTAAAGAAATAATGTTGGAAGGGACCATTTAACCGGTCCCTTTTTATGATGCAGAGCTTTTTTTTTGTAAAAAGACCGAATCCCAAAACCAAAAAAACAGTGCCGCTAAAAGGCTGATTGCATAGTAATTCTTTGTAGTCAAAATATCCATGCTGAAGTCAAAATTAAGCACCGAACTATAAATGAATACGGCCGGCAAAGAGAAAAAAATATAAAGGCAAAAATAGATTACACTGAATTTTTTAGGATGTTTATTGAAAAGGACCTGTACCGGAACAGCAAATAATAAATAAGGGATGACGACATAAAAAGAAATCACGATAATGCCAATCACCCCCCAGGTATCCAGGCTGAATACAACTAACACCGTGGAAAGCGACAGACAGGAAGAAACTAGACTAAAAAAATAATAAGGAATCAAATCGCTTAGCTCCGAAACCTTTTAACTGACTTTCCAAAGTTCCATTTTAACCAATACCTCGCAGTCCATAATATAATGGGAATTTTTACATAATCATTATACTATATAAAATGGAGGTGTTTTTATTTTGGAGCTATATATCGAATTATTCGTGTTTCTGGCCATCATCTTTATAATCGTCCTTTCCAATAGATTCATACCCTGGTTGGTAAAAGCCGCCATTGTCGTTTATTACTCTGTCATTTCCTATATCTTCATTACCACAAAAAATAAAATTGATGAACGGTATGAAAATATCACTCCTGTGCCTGACGCCTACTGGGATAAAAATTCAGCCTGGGTTGACACGATGACTGGTTATTATTCATGGTCCTTTTTAATCATTCTCCTGTACATTTATTTTAAATGGTTCACAAGTGTGAAAAGTAAGGAAGCGAAGGGATGGGTGCTAATTAGTTTCATTCCAGCATTGGCCGTTTTTTTACTTTCCATATTCATATTCAATTTTTCATACGGGTATAGACCATAGGGGTTGGATATTGCCTGATATCCAGCTCCAAAATAAGAAGGTTGCCGGAGCAACCTTCCATCATGAAATTTCCCAATCCCGAGATTTAATTTTTGTTAGCATCAGCAAAATGCCCCATCGCATCACACATGAATTTTGCCAATCCTTCACCGTATTGATCAATATTTTTGGTGAAGCGTTGATCGTCCACGTACATTTGACCCAACCCTTTGAAAGCATCCAGCGTGTATGTGCCGAAGTTATTGTTCAAACAATCATACCATTCTTTAATGGCCTCTTGTGCCTCCTCCGACTTAGGCGAAGCATCTCGGATTGCCGCAAGTTTTAAATAGATCTCCGAAACAACTTTCTCTGCATCTTTAGACATGCCCGCCACTTTAGCCTTCGACTCATCGACAGCTTTATCCCCCCAAAGCTTGCGAGCTTCATCTTCATATGGATTCTGACTGAAGTCAAATCCTTCAAATTTCTCTTTATTCGTCATCTGAATTTCCCCTTTCATATGCTTGATCGATTTTTCGACCGTCTTAATTAATTTATCGAGCTGACTGCGTTTCTCCAGTAACATTTTTTGATGTTGCTTTAACGCATCTTGTTTATCAAACGAAGTGCTGTTTACCATTTGTTTTATTTCCTTTAATGGCATGCCAAGTTCCCTGAAAAACAGGATTTGCTGCAACATCTCAAGATTATCATTCGAATAAAGGCGATAACCTGCATCGGTTATTTCCTCCGGCGATAATAACCCGATTTCATCATAATAATGCAGTGTCCGCACACTAATGCCAACCAAATCGGCTAGCTCCTTCACTTTCATTGCCACTGCTTCTTACCTCCTTTCGATAACATTTACATTAAGGTATCACGCAACGTCAGAGTCAAAGGAAAAATGAACATTTCCCGCCCAAATTTAAAAGACGATCCTTCCTAATGAAGAATCGCTGTTAGTAGAGTTTACTCTCTGTAAAAACTTCAGATTAAAGCCCAATCCAATTTACTTGTCCGCTATTGATGTTCATGCACTATGTAGTAAATTTCCCATTACTCGTAAGTTTTACGCATTTACTCGCGAGTTTCGCGCTTTTACTCGTGAGTTTTACGCTTTTACTCGTGAGTTTGGCGCTTTTACTCGTAAGTTTGGCACTTTTACTCGTAGTTTGGGCTTTACTCGTGAGTTTTACGCTTTTACTCATGAATGAAACATTCTTCTACCTCCAATGATCGGGAATTCTTAATGAGTGCGGTAATTTTGTCTTCGTGTCGCCTTTAGCCGAGTTAATCTGTGCTTGTGTGATGAAGAAACTTCCGGTGAGATCGGCACCGCTTAAATCGGCGTCCCTAAAGTCTGCACCGATCAGGTCCGTCACTCTCATGTCGGCTTCCTTGAGGTCGGATGCAATAAGCAAAGCACCTCTTAAGTTCGCTCCCCTAAGGTCAGCACCTCTCAATTTTGCACCGATTAGGTCACTTCCCCTACCTATTTTGTTCGGCTTTTTCTTATTTTTCTTAATTGAAACCTTTGCACGTACCATTTCACTTGTGCGCAGAAGTAAATCGTTAACGATCGTTCTATGAGCTGGTACATTCAGGTCCATGATAGACTTTGAACTTTGTTTAGTGAGGTATTCCGTGTCTTCAAAAGCGGCCTGCAATTCTCGGTGAAGAGGTTGCGCATCTTCTAAATTAAGTGCTTCATTTAAGTAGCAAAGCATTTCATGCAGTTGTTGCATAATTGGAAAAACTTCGAACATTTCCTTTGCTGATGCGGGGTTGTCCCTCCAGTCGTTTCCATCATAGGTAAGCTGGGATACCTTTTGACCGGCACCGAAGCATTCATATACTGTGCAGCCTTTATACCCTTTTGCTCGGAGATTTTCATGGATACCGCAACGATAATCGGATTGAAGGTTTGAACATGGTGTACCGCCATCTTTATCAAATGCAAAATCAGCAGACTTTGCATATGGCAATGCTACACAGCACAAACCAAAACAATTCTCACAGTCTGCACGTAATTGATAATGGATACTATCGTTATTCGTTACTTGCATTCTTACACTTCCTTCTATAAAACACTGGCTCTGCCTTTTTTAAAATCAAAAGTTTCATACAGTATATTTTTTTGTTTTCATTTTATCAAAAAAACCAATTAATCTATATATTAACAATATACAAATAAACAAGAAATCTGAAATTAATCATTAGAGGGAAGCAAGTGATTTCCATAATCATGTTATACTTTATTCAAGATCACGGTACTCTAGGGGGTGTAGGCATGTATCCTTTTGGTGGCAGGAAAAATGGGGAGACAAAAAAAGAAATGCAGGATTGCAACTACACGCTGGATACAGAAGGTGAAATGGACGAAATGTCTTTTCGGATCGCAGGAGTTCTTCGGTCAACGTCCAAAGAGATCATCTTTTTATGTATTGGCTCAGATCGATCCACAGGAGACTCATTCGGGTCTTTAGTAGGGACGATGCTAAGAGAAAACCAAGTCCCTTATCATGTCTTCGGAACACTCGCAGAACCTGTTCACGCCCTTAATTTGAAAAGTATTTTGAAAGAAATAAAAAAGCAATTCAAAAATCCCTTTATTTTTGGCATCGATGCTTGTTTGGGCGGTTATCATCAAATCGGTTCTATCATTCTGACAAAAGGTCCTTTTAGCCCTGGTGAAGCGATGAATAAACCCTTACCTGAATTGGGTGATTATCACCTAAAGGCCGTCGTAAATTATTTAGACCCCCTTTTGCCCAAACAATCTCTAAATGAAACAAGACTGGATACTGTCATGAATCTGGCGAAGATTACCACAAGAATCATTGTTAAAAGTTTAAAATAATGGGAAAACCCCAATAAAGCCTAAGCTTTTTCGGGGTAAACAATGAAATGCATAGTCTTGAAGGACATTGCTATCATCATGCTAAACCTGGATCATTAAAGTAAATAACTTCTGAAAGAAACTTATTGCCCTGAATATTACAGAAAACGTCCCTTGCTGCTTGTTCTGTTTCAAATTCATACATTACAATATCTCTGCTTTTATAGAGTGTGATGATCCACATTGAAATCCTCCATTATAGAATATCGATTTGCCGATCTGCACGATAGAGTAACCCTTCCTTTTACTAAATGACTCCCAGGATTATCGCCGCTATTGTCATGACCGTGACAGTCCCTAATGCCCATTTCACGGCAAACCGCTGTAAATCACCGAAGTCAGTGCCAACTAAACCTATTAGCAAATGTGCTGCAGCTACCAAAGGACTCAATACGTGTATCGGCTGCCCTATTAATGAAGCGCGCCCTATTTCTGCCGCGCTAATTCCATAAGCATCAGCGGCTTGTGCGATAATGGGAAGTACGCCAAAATAGAATGCATTATTTGACATAAAGAAAGTAAAAGGGGCACTTGCATACGCAACAATAACCGGTAAAAATGGTCCGAAAGATTCCGGGATAAAAGAGACCAACGTAATGGCCATTGCATCAATCATTTTCGTTCCAGACATGATGCCGGTAAAAATCCCGGCTGCAATGACAATTGAAACGACGGCCAAGGCATTTTTCGAATGAACGGCGATTCTATCCTGCTGATCTTTCAAATCAGGATAATTGACCAATAACGCGATGGCGAAAGCAATCATGAATAAAATGGTCAAAGACATAAAATCAATGATTAATGATGCCATGAGCATAATCGTTAAAATGAAGTTGAACCAGACCAATTTCGGCCTGCGATAATCACGGGAAACCGTTGTTGCCGCTAACTCGGAATTGGCCTCCGAGTTTGTGTGATTATGCTGGATCTCCACTACGCCCAATCTCTTTCGTTCCCCTTTTCCCAATATAAAAGCCACGACAAGAACCCAAATCAGGCCAAATCCCATGACAGGAATCATTGGCAAGAACAATTCCGATGCGTCAAGGTTCAACGATGCCATCGCCATGGCGGAAGCTCCCCCCCATGGTGTCATATTCATTACACCCATGGATAGCATCGCTACAGTGGCTAATATGATTTTGTTCATGCCCAGACGCTTATAAAGGGGTAAAAGCGCTGAGACAGTAATGATGTAAGTAGTTGTCCCGTCCCCATCCAATGCGACGGTCATTGAGAGAATAGCGGTTCCTACAACTATTTTTAAAGGATCTCCTTTTACTATTTTCAATATTTTAGAAATAAGCGGATCAAATAAACCGGAATCTATCATTATTCCAAAATATAAAATCGCAAACAAAATCATTATGGCAGTTGAAGCTATCCCTTCAACACCCTCCTGCATCATGGGTCCCAGCTCTGTAAAAAATCCTCCAATCACTCCAAATATGATGGGAACGAGCATAATGGCCACTAGTGCCGATAGTCGCTTCGACATAATTAAATACATGAATACTGCAATCATCGAAAATCCTAAAATGGATAACATCTTCAAGCCCCCTTCTGTTTATCACCATCTTGTTTTGATAGCGCTTTCTTTAGAGACTATCATCCATTAAGCCTTATTCACATATAAAGAAAGTAATAAGAGTTTTTTTCATTTTTTTCACGCCTGAAAAAGAAAGGCTGTTTTCGCATACTTTGTTGCTATTTACGAAGTAGTGCAGTGTGGTTGATTTCCCCTCCAGGTGCTCGCTTTCCTTGGTGCGGGCGGTGAGCCTCCTCGGCGTAAACGCCTGTGGGGTCTCACCTGTCCCGCAGCTCCCGCAGGAGTCTCGCACTTCCGCTCCAATCAACCTATAATAGTTTCGTTTTAAAACAACAATCTTTACGAAAAGAGCCAAAAGAAAAAACCCCATTGATGAAAACGAATTTCATCAACTGGGATTTACATGTGTTTTATTTTATATTTTCTTTCAGGCCTTCCGACACTTCCATACAAAACCTCAACTTCCATTTCATTGCAGGAAACTAAATACTCCAGGTATCTCCGCATGGTTGAATAACTAATTCCAACAAGTTGACCTAGTTCATCCGCGTTTAAACTGCCATTGACGTTTTGAATCTTGCTTCTGACCATTTTCAGGGTATGTTTGTCTATCCCCTTGGGAAGAGAATTCATTTGGACATCATTTGCTGTATTTGAATCACTTATGGTCCGAAAAAGAGTATCCACTTTATCTTGATTTACCAAGTTGCCATTATGCAGCTGCCGTCTCGTCATGTCGTATTGGTTGAGCGTCGCAAGAAACTTATCGATAATGATCGGCTTTATAAGATACCCAAATGCACCTCCCCTAATCGCTTCACTGACTGTTTCGGTATCATTCGCGGCGGTGATCAGAATTACATCAATCCCCCGGTATTCCCTCCTAATTTCCCGAAGAAGGTCAATTCCATTCATATCAGGTAAAAAGATATCCAATAAAATTAAGTCAGGTTGTGCGGCATGCAGTATATTCAGCGCTTGCTTGCCTGTGCTAGCTGTAGCAATGACAGTAAATTGCTCTAATTGATTCGTAAATTGTTTATATATATTCACTGCATTCTCGTCATCTTCAACAATGACAACTGTAATCGGTCCTTTGGACATTCTCACGCCTCCGTTTCTCCTTTTATATTTATATCCTTCGGGAAGACGAGTGTAAATCTTGCTCCCCCCAAATAACTGCGATCAATATAAATATCACCGCTTAAAAGACCAATGGAGTTTTTCACAATGGCCAAACCGATCCCATGATTTTCCCCATTTTTAGTCGTATAACCATCCGTAAAAATAATATCCTCCATTGCATGAGGGATACCAGGACCGTTATCCTCGATATCAAATATGATTTCGTTTCCTAAATCTGTAAACGAAACTTTGACCTTTCCCTTATTTTTGTTCTTTTGCCTTGCTGCCTCCATCGCATTATCGATGATATTACCAATTACGGATACCAAGTGATGGGAATCCTCAGGTTTTAATGAACTGTTTAAATTGCTTTCCTGCTCTATTTCTAAGATAACCTGCAATTCTTTTGAACGGTTTATCTTTCCAAGTAAACAGGCAGCGATTAAAGGATCTTTTACCGATGACATAAGAAACGAAATGATATCTTGCCTCTCTCTCACTTCAGAAGAGATGATGTTCATTGCCCTATCATACTGTTTTAAACTAAGTAATCCATAAATGGTATTCAATTTATTTAAAAACTCATGATTTTGTGCCCGCATATTTTCTGAAAAGGCCTTGATTTCTGAAAATTCATCTGTTAATTGTTCAATTTCGGATACTGTCCTTATTGTTAAAACGATGCCCCTGACGTCCTTATGATTTAAGATAGGGGATAAATCCAAAATGTATAGCTGTTGGCCTAAGAGTAACTTACGATTGAACTGTCCCTCTTTTGTGCTGATTACGATTTTGATGAGTTTTTCTAAATGTCCATTTACAATCCGCTTACCCACCATAAGCTGATGATCCTGAAACAATTCACGTGCTCTTTTATTCATGGAAGTAACCTGTTTTTCAATATTAATCGTAATGGTAGCATATCGGATGGCATCAAGTGTCGCTTCCCTTTCTTGAAAAAGAAAAGAAATTTCCTCAGGCTCCAGACCCAAAATGAGCTTTTTTAAGCGTCGCGCTATAAATATTGCCCACACGATACCTACACTGATTGGGATAAGTGACAAATGAATAATCTTCATTTTATAATTGGATAGCTGATCTTGCACATTCTCTACCAAAAACCCTACAGATGAAACACCGATAACTTCCCCTTTATCATTCCAGATTGGCGCCTTAGCTTTAATCGCTGGTCCCGATATCCCATTTCCTTGATAAATAATTGCTTTGTGTTCATTGAGTACTGCATCATTACTAGTAGCCGTGGGCTTTCCGATATATTCTGGATTGGGATGGGAGTATCGCAGTCCTTTATTATTCGCAATGGTTACATAATCGGCCCCTGTTGTTTGACGAATCCGTTCTGATGCGGGTTGAATCACCTTTGAGGGCTGTTCATCGTTAAATCCCTGGATGATCGTTGGATTTTGAGCCGCTAATTTGGCAACCGTCATTGCTTGCTTACCCATATGGTTTTCGACGATGTCTTCCAGCAGTGTAGAGAATAGAATGCTCACAAGTAAGGTACTGATGAAAACAACGAATATGATGAGCAATGTCATTTGAGTTAATAAGTTCACTCTAATTTTAAACATCTACATTTATACCCTAAGCCTTTCCATATTGATTGCTCATACTTCTATAAAAAATTAATGATTGAGACTGGGCGGGGAAATTTTCCTTTACAAAGTTCACCTGGTTAATAGTTCTTCCCATTTTTCAAGCGAAAGTTTTTCGGTCATATGCTTATATGCATCAGGGACTTTTATCGAACACATAAGTTCGAGACTATTGCCATCGGGATCATTGAAATAGACGGAAGCGTTTCCTTGGTTCGGCCGTACAAATGGTTCAATCGTTGTCCTTTTTCCAAAAGGGACGACTTCAATTTGCAAGGATTTGAGCCAAGTTAATGCATTTTTCATATTATCATAAGTTACCCGAAAGGCGATATGCCTTAGTGAAGGGTGGTATGGAGTTTGATATTCCTTCCCTTCCCATAAGCCGACCCAGCTTTTGTTTTCCTCGATCCAAAAAAAGGCAGTATCTTCATCTCTCCAAGCTAGCTTCAAGCCTATTTTCTTATAAAAATCCATGGAGATGTCCAGGTTCTTGACTGGTAAATGGGCTTCATATAAACCTTCTATCATATTGGATTCTCCTTTCTTCTTTTTAGTAAAGGAACTCTTTTGCAGGGAAAATATCTCGCAATTATCTATGCTCGGTTAGTTTAAAGGGAAGGTTTTTTCTTTGACAGCCCCTACCTCCCCCTCTTTTCACAATTAAAAAATGGAATGCGTTCTATTATATAGAAGGAAATGGATTTAAAGGTTCCTACTATAATGGAAGAATGTTAGCTTTTGACCCGAATCCGCACCAATTTCCTCATTAATCGAAATCCGTTCAAAACCGTTTTTCACCAAAACCTTTTGGGAGGCGATATTGTCACTTGTCGTTTTGGCCTGTATTTGCATCACATTCAAATCCGGCGCCAGCTTCATCAAAAGCTTTAAAGCTTCATTCGCAATCCCTTTTTGCGTAAACGCTTCACCGATTCTATAACCGACATGAGCCGTACCCTTGATGGGGTCGATATCCACAAGATTAATCCTGCCGACGATTATGCCTGAACCATCCTTAATCAAATAAAAAGAGGAGATGGCCTCTTCTTGTTCTTTTAATAATTCCTTATGCCTGATTCCAAACGTTCCAAAGCTATAATAATCATCACCCCGTCCCTGGAGCGTTTGTTCGAAAAACCTTCTATTTTTGCATTCAAATGCAAATAACGCTTGTGCATCCCGTTCATTAAGCCTGTCAATGTATATATCCATCATTCTTTCACCCTTTCAAAAAAAACGCTTGGCATATACCATTCAAGAAAACAAAGGGCTTATCCTTCCTGATAAATAGATAGATGAAGATTTGTACCCTGGCTTGATCCAGCATCCCTTTATTGTTCCCTCAAATCCAGATCCTGAATAAAGATAAATACATGAATTACTTGAAAAGTCAAAAATAAATTATTTTCTTCTGGTAAAAAATCAACGGATGTTGTATCATAGGCTTCAGATATTTATTATTCTCATTTGGTTAATCGGAATTAGGAGGAATATATATGATTGGTTATGTGTTTTTAAATCTTGCCATAATGCTCGTTCTTTTAGGCGTTTTATTTTACATGAATAAGAAGCATATTTCCTTTACAAAAAGGGTCTTTACTGGACTTGGTTTAGGAATTGTATTCGGACTTCTTTTGCAGTACTTCTATGAACCTCAGTCAGAGGCGATCGTTAAATCGGTCGATTGGTTTAACATTGTAGGTTCCGGCTATGTCAAGTTCCTGCAAATGATCGTCATGCCGCTTGTCTTCATTTCGATCTTATCCGCATTCACAAGATTGAAACTGACTAGCAATATTGGAAAGATCAGTGTCCTGATCATCGGAATCCTGCTTGGAACGACTGCGATTGCAGCTGCTGTCGGAATCACCTCGGCAACTGTATTCAATTTAGAAGCCGTTCAAATTGAGCAAGGGGAAGCGGAGTTAAGCCGCGGGGATCAAATATCGGAAACATACGGTACGATTCAGGATAAAACGATGCCGCAGCAAATTCTTGAATTGATTCCGTCCAATCCGTTCCTTGATTTAACGGGTGCACGTCCGACATCAACCATTTCCGTTGTAATTTTTGCTGCATTTCTTGGGATTGCCTATTTAGGAGTCAAAAGGAAACAGCCTGAACATGCTGAATTTTTTGCTAAAATAGTAGATACATTGCACAGCATCATCATGCGCGTAGTAACATTGATCCTGCGTTTAACACCTTACGGGATCTTGGCGATCATGACGAAGACGGTAGCTACGAGTGATTTGGATGCCATCCTGAAATTAGGGAAATTCGTAGGTGCCTCATATGTGGCCCTGATTGTCATGTTCCTCATCCATTTGCTATTGCTGATGCTTGCAGGATTGAATCCAATCGTATATTTGAGAAAAGCTTTCCCAGTATTATCGTTTGCCTTCACTTCAAGAACAAGTGCTGGCGCTCTGCCATTGAACATCCAAACACAGAAACAACTAGGGGTGTCCGAAGGTATTGCCAACTTTGCCGGATCCTTTGGCTTGTCGATCGGTCAAAACGGCTGTGCCGGAATCTATCCGGCCATGTTAGCGGTCATGATCGCTCCAACGGTTGGGATCAACCCGCTAGATCCTTCCTTTATCGCCATGTTGATTGCCATCGTGGCCATTAGCTCTTTCGGGGTTGCAGGTGTAGGCGGAGGAGCAACATTCGCTGCCATCCTTGTATTATCTGCAATGAACCTGCCAATCGCCTTGGCCGGCCTGTTGATTTCCGTCGAGCCATTGATCGATATGGGAAGAACGGCCGTGAATGTCAGCGGAAGCATGACTTCCGGTATTCTGACAAGTAAAATAACGGGCGACCTGGATAAAGAACAGTTCAGCGAAGAAACATCTTTGAAAATTGAAGCTGAAATGTAAAAGAAAAAGCATCGGACTTCCTGTCATGGGAGGTTCGATGCTTTTTTTCATGGGCTGTACATTCAATTCAAGCATTCTTGGTACAAAAAGGAATAAGAGATTGATGCTTGAAACCCAGTTTAAGATAAAATTCAGTTTAAATAAGTACATGCCAGATATTTTCTTGCTTCTTATATCTTCCCTTTATTTCTCCAACACCATCAATGGTTAGAGAATCATTGGTTTCAAAGGGTTCATTCCCTACTATCAGATGTAATTTATTTATGTTTTGAATTCCATGATCAACATGGGCAATAACCGGTTGTTGAATAAGAAAATCTTCATTGTTCATCCTTACTTTTATAAAGCTCTTATGTAACAGTCTATCTTCTAATGGGATGATATTCATCGGGTCAAAGGATTTAGCAGTCATTTCCCCTTCAATATATAAATGAATGCCTGCTTGTTCATTAAACTCTTCAAATGCTTTCATTCTCTTTTCCAGGGCAAAATTAACGACTTCCTCTGTTTCAGGACTTATCTTCACATCAGCCATTGAATCTTCTATATCATCACCGGACTGCTGTTTTAATAGGTCATATAATGTATCTTCTCTATCAAAAAAACTTTCCATCCAGCCTGGTGAAAGCTCCTCCAGTAACAAACACATACACAACCCGGAGCTATAACAACTACTTCTAATACTAGAAGTGGATTCATACTTGTTTATTAGCTGTTGTGCATACTTTTTTAAAACTGAATCGTAATCAAGCGGGCTTTTCTCCGAGTAAGCCTTCAATTCGACATACCACGCAGGTCCCTCGATGGTTTCAATCAAATTTTCATATGTCAGGTACTCATCAATCTTGGCTGCTCTTTTTTCCCTTAGGGCAATGAAGGCATTAAGGTATTGTTTCTTGTTAATTTGGTCATTTTCCAACATTGCATAATAAAGATTTGTTCGTTCCTGATTTCTTAATTCCACATTTTCTTTTGACAACGGATATGTGATTCCCAGCATTTCATCGGGAAACCGTTTTTCATCCTTTATATATTGATAGCCGTGAAACAATTCATGAACCGCTATTGAAAACAAACCTTCATATTCCTTATAGTGATCCATATTAACAATTGCAGTGGGATATTCTTCATACATAATGATTGTGTCAGCAGCAAACTCGGTATCCCACTTTAAAATATGATATGTACATAGTGGATTGTTACTGAATTTAGGATGATTGAATAGATAAACATTACTCTTGTCATATATGGCATAGGCAACAAGTTCAAAACCCGGCCAATAATTTTCCAACTTTGCTTTAACCAATTCTTCAGCCATTCGATCAAGATGATGAGGCATTCTTTTCCTCCCTCCGCTGTTTCCATTCGATTAAAAATATAATACCATATATAATTTACATAAATGTCCAATTTTTCAATAAAAAACAAAAAGCCACTGTAACATATCAACTCATGGGAGTGAATATTCTTACAGTGGCTTTTTCCTGTGGTCACTTTTTAATTTGCCTCGCTGCGTAATGATTGGCCTGAAAACCAGGTAGCGCATGGAAGGTATACTGGACGGCTGCATATACTCCGCATGCAAGGAGGATTCCTGCGAGTGCATCCAATACAGCATGCTGTTTCGTAAATAGCGTGGAGAGGATGATCAGTGTTCCGAATGCAGTGACACTGGCATACTCCCATTTGTGCTCTTCTTTCCGCTTATGGGCGACGATCATCATGATGAATGTGGTCAGTACATGAATACTGGGAAGGCAGTTGACAGGTTGATCATGACTATAGATGAGCCGCATTAACTGGGCAAAGATATCGTTGCCCACGACTTCTGGACGCGGAACTGTCGTTTGCCAAAGGCAATATACAAGAAAACAGAGAAGTTTCCCCGATATCAAACTGCCTAATCCGACGAAATAGTGCTTTCGGTCAACAAAGCAATAGTAAATCAGCAATCCATAAATATACGGATACCAAAGTAAATAAGGAACGGCAAATTCTTTAATAAAGGGAATCTCCCTATCTATTATAGTCGTAACATCGACAGCATGACCTGAAGATTGATTGATGATTGAATAGATGGAACTAGTAATCATCAAAAGTGATAAATAATATAACGGGTGAAAGGATAGTATGGAATTGTTTTTCATAGCTCGCTCCGGCTTTCAATATATTAGTTTTTTTCCAAAGATTATTATACTACATTTTTCAATGGATTAACTCTTTAATCGCTAAAGTTAATGAATCCCATGAACTAGTAAAATGGATATCTCTTACTTTTAATCCGACTAAGAATACATAACGAAAGCCATGGCATATACCACGGCTTGATATGAAACTTATATGCGGGAAGGCAAAAGTGATCAATCCGCCATCTCTAGATTTTGTTATGGCGTTTTTTCCATACATACGTTAAGGAAATGAAGATGTAGATGCAAAGAGTAATGATCGTAACGACTATGGATGTCGTGAAAATGATTCCGATCAGGATCGTTATTAAAGCAATGATTGCAGCCCAAGTCGTATACGGGAACCATTTTACCGAATAGGCACTTGTTTTTCCGGACTGTTGTTTACGTGATTTCAAATGGGCGAAAGCAATGATCAACCAGATGAATAATACGGTATATCCCAGCGAACCCATTAGGAAATCGAAGGTCTTGCTTCCAGCAAATAAGGAAATCAATACACCGCCATATAAAGCGGAAGTACACATCAATATTGCGGGAACAGGTACTTTCTTCTTGGATAAACGGGAAAAGATTTTCGGAACGCGACCATCCACGGCTTGTGTATACAGAACGCGGGATGAACCATACAACCCGGAGTTCATCGATGATATGATCGCTAATAGAACGACGGCATTCATGATATGGTCGGCACCTGGAATCCCGATCATTTGAAAGACCATTACAAACGGACTTTCCTTCACCCCGTTTACTTCGTTCCAAGGAATTAAGCTAACGATGATGAAAAAAGGAATGATATAGAAAGAAATGATCCTGACCAATGTACTGCGAACGGCCTTTGGAACCACCTTTTCAGGATTTTTCGTTTCAGCTAATGTGACCCCGATGATTTCCGTACCGCCATATGAATAGATTACCACCAGCATCGCCGTGATCAAACCTGTCGATCCATTCGGAAAGAAACCGCCATGTTCGGTCAAGTTAGAAAAACCGACCGCGGTATGATCACCAAAAGTAACGAGCAGCAACAATAATCCAGCCATGATGAACACAATGATGACCGTAATCTTAATTAAAGCAAGCCAGTACTCCGTTTCAGCAAAAACCTTTACCGACAGCAAGTTAACCGCAGTAACCAAAACCGAAACAGCTAATGCCAATATCCAGATTGGATATCCGGGCAGCCAATATTGAAGGAAAATCGCCGCAACCACTGATTCGGCCGCGATATTCAACACCCACATTTTCCAATAAATCCAATCCAGGAAATAGGCAGGATACTTTCCTAAGATCGATTGGACCAAATCCCTGAATGTTCGTGCACCGCTATTGCGGACCGCCATTTCAGCTAAACCTTGCATGATGAATAATAGGATGATGCCTCCTATCAAGTACGCAAGGATTACGGAAGGGCCTGCCATATCAATGGCTGAACTGCTTCCTTTAAATAAACCTGCCCCGATGGCACCGCCTAATGCCATCATCGTAATATGCCTTGAAGTCATTGTCCTCTGTAAATTCCGTTTGTCCGTTTCCATATCCTTACCTCCCAAAAATCAAAAAAAGCATATCGTCTCTTCCTTCATAATCAAATGAAGAAAGAGACGATATGCCTTAAGCTTACCGCGGTACCACTCTTATTGGCTCTTTAAAGAACCCTGCTTTAAAAACCTTGTAACGAAGGTTAATCGTTAAAACAAAAGAATGGAATCATTCCTATCTTTCGCTTTACCACTCCCAGGCAAGTTCAAAGTATCATTGGACTGCGTTGCACCAACCCGCAGCTCTCTTCACCGAATAATGAGCTTTTACTACTCCTGTTCATTGCGTTTGAAAAATTATATCTGAATATTTTTAATAATATCCCATACTATACGGACTCAAGGTAAATTTGTCAATAACTTTCTTAGGATAATATTTTCAAAGAAACAAATTAGGGGAAATCGTGAAAGCCCTTGACCCAATTATAGAATACTGGCGGACAAACAATATACAAATTCAATAGCACTTAAGGAACATCCTGCGGCTGCAGAATCAAGTGTTAGATAGTCTTAAAAGATGAAAATGAAGAACCCATGATGGTTGAAGCATATTTGCAAGGTT
Source organism: Peribacillus sp. AS_2 (assembly GCF_026891895.1). Lineage (NCBI taxonomy): Bacteria > Bacillati > Bacillota > Bacilli > Caryophanales > Bacillaceae > Peribacillus > Peribacillus sp. AS_2. The sequence goes on along the minus strand of NZ_JAPTGA010000014.1, from coordinate 17,334 downwards.
TCCAAAAGACAAAGAGTGTCCTTTATGGATACCCTCAATTTACCAGTAGTTTCGTAAATTCAACAAATGTTCTTATGACTTATTTAGCAGGTTCTATATAGAAATAAATCCCACTTTTCTTGTCTATTGCAGGGCTTACTTCACTGGTCACCTCATCAAATCAATAAATTCACAAAAGCCCAGACTCTCCTAAACGTTTAAAACTCCTTCCCTAACCATGAAGCTGCCACCATCAGAATCCCAACGACAATCACCACAACCGGTCCTACAACAATTAATCCAAATAGCAGTGAGCCTACTGCGTCCAGGAAGATTCGAAATGGTCCTGCTTTTTCCTTTTTATTCTGTTGCTGCGTTAATAAGTCTTCAAGATGACCGACTTTTTGCTTCAATTGCTGCAACTCTTGAATCACTTTTGTGTCCTGGTCCATGAATTAACACCCTCTTCAATTAACAATAAGTGTTAATTCTAACATTTACATCCATATTTTAAAAGTGAGATTTACCCTCGAAACCAAATCTATTTAAAACTATTTTTTCAAATTCTGTCATCAATGATACAATAACATGGTCTGAAATCAATCCACTCTATAGAACACGTGAGGTATCATATTTTTTATGAAAGCAATACGATTATTAAAGAGTTTTAACTTTTTATATTTTGGACTGCTTGCCATTTTCATTCCGTTTCTCCCAGTCTATCTGGCTGATCAAGGTTTGCGTCCAGCCCAAATCGGATTCATCATCGGTACAGGAGGTTTTGTCACCCTCATTACCCAGCCTTTATGGGGAATGATCAGCGACAAAACAAGGACTATACGAAAAGTCCTGTTGTTACTCATCTTTTTCTCGAGCGTAATCGGTTATTTCCTCTATGATTCAAGCAGTTATCTTCAGCTCATCCTGTTTGCCATGCTGCTATATTTCTTTCTGATGCCGATCGATCCCCTGACGGAAAGCCTCAATTTTACAATGGCAGAGAAATCCGGGATCAGCTACGGCTCCATCCGGACATATGGTGCATTGGGTTATGCGGTCATATCGCTGATCACCGGCTATGTTATGTCATATTTCGGAGCGAACAGCCTTGCGTTCCTTTTTGCAGGCATAGGTTTAATCAGCTTCATTGTCAGCTGGATGATGCCTGATGCTCCCGTTTCAGGGAAACCTGTCACCTTAAGTAGCCTTAAGCATTTTTTCAGCAATAAAGAGACGCTTCTCTTTCTGTTATTGGTCTTTATCTGTGCTGTTCCAGCAAGGATGAACGATACCTTCCTTGGAGTATATATCCGGGAACTTGGAGGAAGTGCCAAGCTTGTAGGCTTGACCTGGTTCTTGGCGGCGGGAAGTGAAATCGTTGTATTCGCCTTAAGCTTTTGGTGGCTGCGCAAAGGTAAGGAAATCATCATCATTTCGTTTGCAGCAGCATTTTTCTTTATCCGTTATTTCGTCTCTGCGTGGATTACCGATCCACAGCTATTAGCTTATTTGCAAATCATGCAGCTGTTGACTTTCCCGATTTTCTACTCGGCGGCCATCCAATATCTATACCGGATTGTTCCGGTGGAATGGCGTGCCACAGGCCAGACCGTACTGGCGCTGCTATTCTTTGGGGTTTCGGGAATCATTGCTTCTTATATAGGCGGAGCCATATATGGAGCATATGGCGGGAAGACCCTTTACTTGTTCATTTCCTCCATCTCCTTTGTAGGAATGGTATTCGCTTTGGTTCTTTATCGGATATACGGAACGAGGCTCGATACCGCAGAGGAAGCTGTATAATCTAAAAAAACGGTATAAAAAAGAGCATGTTTTGAATAAAACATGCTCTTTTTACATTCCGTTAGCGAAATAAAGGGGCAACCGTCAACATTAACACAGAGGAGCAAAGCAGTGTAGCAGTTGTCCTGTTTGAGAGTTTTACTTGTTTGCCATTTTTATAGAAACCTGAAAATTGAAGCCGGTTTTTATAGAGTACATAAAGTAATGGAAAAATTGCCATACCAACGATCCATCCGCCCGTGGCATTCTCTACGGTTATTCCAAAAATCGCATAGATTGAATGAATGATGAGCCCCATAATCATTCCAATAACGAAAATAATGGTGATTATACGAAATAATTCTAAAATCACTCTTAACATCATTTCACCTGCTTTTTTCCTGTAATCCGTAAAAAAGGCTGCAATCAGCAACCTTGAATGAACTTTACAGGATGGGATATTTCCCTAAATATAACAAACTTTCCTCTATTGGTAAATAGACGCTCTTTACTCTTCTTCTTGAACGAGCGAATGCTTAAATGCGTAGATCACTGCTTGCGTGCGGTCCTGTACGGCAAGCTTGCTTAATATATTGCTGACATGCACTTTGGCGGTTTTCAGGGCTATGTATAGTTCATCGGCAATTTCCTGATTCGTTTTCCCTTGTGTCATCAGCAGTAAAATTTCCATTTCACGGTTTGTCAATTGATCATGAAGCTGGGTGATTTTAGGGCGACGCAGCTTTTCCATCATTTTTCCCGTCACTTCAGGTTCAAGTACGCTTTGACCCTGGAAAGTGGAACGGACGGCTCTCGCAATCTCGCTGGCCTTTGATGTTTTCAGCATATAGCTCGTCGCTCCGGCTTCCAATGCCGGGTACACTTTTTCATCATCCAGGAAGCTTGTCACAATGATGATTTTCGCTTCTGGCCATTTTTCAATAATTCGTTTCGTCGCTTCTATGCCGTCCATTTCCGGCATCACCAAATCCATCAAAATTACATCCGGACGCAATTCCATTGCCAGTTCTACAGCTTTCAAACCATTGTCCGCTTCCCCGATCACTTCGATATCCGACTGTGCAGATAAATAAGCCGATACCCCTATCCTTACCATTTCATGGTCATCGACAAATAATACTTTAATCATCATGATCACCTCCAGCATTTAATAATGGGATTTTCACTTCAAGTTTCGTTCCTTTATTCGGAACACTTACAATTTGCATCGTCCCGCCTAATTCAACAGCCCGTTCATGCATGTTTTGCAGACCATAAGATCCCGTTTTCGACTCCTCGACGTTAAAACCGATGCCGTCATCCGTTATTCGTAAAATGATCATTCCATCACGGACGATCAATAACACTTCAAGCGAATTCGCTTTTGCATGTCTCAGCGTATTGGAAATCGATTCTTGTAAAATCCGAAACAGATGGTCCTCAATCCCCTTATCCAGAGTGACAGGCTCCATCTTCCAATTTATATCCATCGTCACTTTTTGGGCCAATTCCAAAAGAAGCTCCTTCATTCCTTCATGTAAAGATTTTCCCTTTAATGCAACAGGCCTCAAGTGAAGCAATAGCGCCCGCATCTCAAGCTGGGATTGATGGATCATTTCTTCCACTACCTTGAATTGTTTCATTACCGTTTTTTCCATATCGGTTTGTGATTCGGTGATGGCCGACATGAACATCGAAGCCGCAAACAATTGCTGGCTCACCGAATCATGCAGCTCCCGCGCTAAACGGTTTCGTTCCTGGGAAACGATTTCCTGAATCTGTTTCTCCTGATCAATGGCCTTTTCATTCGCCATTTTTTGCGATAATTTAGTCTGCTCATTGATTTGCTTATAGATCAGTTGCATCCGTTCCTCCATTTTAGCCATCTCTTGAATTGGATACGTTTCCTGTTGCGAGGGTAAGCGGCCCTGTTCAAGAAAATGCAGACCTTCATCCACCCTTTCAAGCTGTCTCTTCCAAAACATCCCCGAAACGACTCCATAAATCAGCCCTACCGTCATGACCAGGCTTGGCAAAAATATGACGAAGGGTAATCCCATGACCACTTTCTCCCACAATACACTCCAATCGGATAAAGGAAAGATGAAGAAAACCATCGCCGGCAAAGCAAGGGAAAGAACGAAAGCAACACCAAGGGCAGTCAATATCTGCCGTGTCATTATGCTCATATCCGCTTCACCTCTAAATCGCCAACTAAGATTGAAGTGATGATATGAACCTTGTGATCCGTTTCATTGAACCCTTCCGTTTGGTAGGAATAAATTTGATTAAAGACTCTGGATTCAGGTTTATTTTCAAAAATCCGCGCCCTGCCCGCAATGACAGAATGATGGACCCTGATTTCGATGCCATACGGTACAAGGACGGTGATATTGCCAATGATATTCCTGATCGAAATGACAGCATCGCCTTTCGGTAAAATCGTTTTGCTTAAATCGATAACCGTATCGCCGACCCCGCCCTGAACATTCACGGAATTCCATTCATATACATGTTCGGTCGTTTGTTGATGACCAAACAACTTATTTTTAAATAGATAATCGGTTTTCAGCAGTCGTTCCTTATTGATCTTTTCTTCGTCCGAATCATCATTGGTTATAATGGGACTGACCCAGTCAGGATTCTTTTTGGACTGATAATATAAAAACAAAAGATAAATGAGGATCGCCATTAGGAAAAATTTAAAGACGAACATATTCAAGACATTGATGATAAGCGAAATCAGCCCTATAAAAAATAGGATTTTCCCGATTGTCCGTTTTGTGAATTTCCTGCCTAAATAGATGCATCCTATTGAAAAAGCGAGGGAAAAAAGGAGACCTCCACCCGTAAATGCAATCTCTAAAAAAATCAGGACGACTCCGATGAGAAGTATCCATCCCATATAGTCCGTCTTCATCTTGTTCAACATCGGTTCGCCTCCCCTGTATATGATCACGATATTCTTAAAAGGCACAGAAACCCGTGCCTTTTAAGAATACCATGAAATTGTCACGTTCTGACAGCCTGTTTTCCCCCGCCCTCCATTCCAAAAGACGAGGGGATGACAGCGATGCCTTAAAAAAACTTTACGCTTCTTTCTGTTCCAATTCTTTTTCAAGCTGAACAATCCTGGCATCGATCGTATGCCGATTATAATCTGTATGGACCTGGTGCTCGATGCGATCGATATAATGCTCCATTTCTTCAAACATCGCTACCGGTTTGGCTTCGGAACTGCCTCCGTCCAAAACCCGATTGATCCGGTTATTTGCCCGGGCAATATTTTCCCTGCCCATCAGTTCCAACCGCTTTAGATGCATATCCTTCAGCTTATGTTTCATTTCTTCATATTTCCGCTCCAGCTCAGCCAACTGAACCTCTGCACTTTTATGCGCCTCTTTCAAACTTTGCGCACGCTCTTCATAGTGCAGGCTTTCCTTTACAGCAAACTCCATCAAATCGGTCTCTCCCGACTGCTTGGCAATCTCAGCCTGATGCTTACGTTTTTCAGCCAGATTTTGCGCTTGATTATATTCACGCGTAAACTCTTCTTTCAGAAGATACTGACGTTCAAGCAACTTACCGACCTTTTCCGTCTCCTGCTCACATTGACGCAAATATTGATTTAACATCCCAATTGGATTTTTTTGCTCCTTTTTATCCAACAGATCGTGAAAATCAGCCGAAATCGTTTGTTTCATTCTTGAAAATAAATTACCCATTCCAATTACATCCCTTCTATTAGTTCTTATTCAACTCTTTCCACTCTCTTTCAAAATTTGAGAATGGGTCACTTTCTTTCGATGAAGCACTTTCATCATTTTCATTCCATTTTTTATAAACCAGGTAAAGAACATAAGCTGCCACCAGTCCCAATATTGCCGGGATATGGGAAATAGAAACGATCAGCACGATAATGGAGACTGATCCCCACGCAATCTTCGCCCCTGTCGATTCGGACTTCATGAACTGCTTGAACCCAAAGTATAGGATCGCCAAGCAAATCGCCAGGCTGATCAGTGGACCAACGTTCGCCAGCAACAGGAAAAGTGCGATCAGTCCTACAATAAATAAACTAATTTTCTTCATTGTTTTCGTCCTCCTTTCTATGTTTATATCTTATCTACTTTTACAGGTTCGTATAATGAGCCTTAGCTATATTTTCTAGTAAGACTTAAGGCGTAGACGCTATAAGTCCGATGCTAATGAGGAGGGTATTTTGGCGGTTTACTCGGGAATTTGCACCTAATTGTAAGTTTGAGCGATATATACCAGAGTTTGAGGATATACTCCTGAGTTTCCGCTATTTACTCGTGAGTTTGAGCAATTTACTCATGAGTTTTGCGGTTTTACTCGTGAATTTGAACAGTTTACTCGTGAATTATGCTGCTTTACTCGTGAATTTGGGCAGTTTACTCGTGAGTTTGGGCACTTTACTCGTGAATTTGCGCTATTTACTCGTGAATTTGCATTTACTCGTGAGTTTCCGCTATTTACTCGTGAGTTTGGGCACTTTACTCGTGAGTTTCCGCTATTTACTCGTGAGTTTGGGCACTTTACTCGTGAGTTTTGCTGTTTTTCTCGTAAATTTGCATTTACTCCTGAATTTGGGCACTTTACTCGTGAATTTGGGCAGTTTACTCGTGAATTTGCACCATTTACTCGTGAGTTTGAGCACTTTACTCGTGAATTATGCCCCGCTTTACTCGTGAGTTTTGAAAATAAAAAAAAAATCTTCCGATTGTATATAATCGGAAGATTGGTTAGCTGCCACCATCATTACACATATAAGCCTTCGACGTAGACTGAGGTGATGGTTTGAGATATTTCTTCTACTGAACTTTGATGTTCGTTTCGCACGATTTCCCATAGATACATTTCGTTTGTGAAAAACCATCCTCTTGCGACAAGCTCATGGTTTAGTTCAGCTCTAGCCAGTCCATTTTGCTGTGCATAGGCCACATCTTTTGAGATTCGCTGAATGAACTTCATGCGGATCGCTTTCCATTTATCTGAAATAATGGTTGATATGCCAATGGCCTGTTCGAAGACCTGCATCATGTTGCGTTCAGCTTCTGCCATTTTCAAAAATGCATTAGCTTGTCTGTTGATGATATGTTTTGCTTCGTTTTTTGATTTTGGAAAGAAAGAGGTCTCGGCAATTTCATAGAATTGCTCCATTACATTTTCCATTAATACAATTAACAGATCCTCTTTCCCTTTAAAATGAACATAGGCTGTCCCGTATCCGATGTTTGCCCTTTTGATCATTTGGGAAATAAGCGCAGCTTGATAACCTTCTTCAAGAAATATTTCCTTTGCAGCTTCCAATAGCTTTTGTCGTGTCATGATCGAGCGTAAATGCCGTTTATCCCCTGTTTTGCTATTCTCCATGCTTATTCCTCCCTTTATCTTCTAGCATAAAGGATTTCCATAAAATAAAAAACATTTGTTGGAATGTCAGCTTGAATGTTTTTAATTTTCTGAATTAACTTATTGACACTGTGTCATATTCTTTGGTACGATTCTCCTAGAATTTAAAAAAACTAATATAGGAGGATGATTATGGTTTCTGAATATACATTGGATCACGCTAAACAAATGGATGAGAATGATACGCTTAAAGGTTTTCGGGAAGAGTTTTATTTAAAGCCGGATTCCATCTATATGGATGGAAACTCATTGGGACTTCTTTCGAAAAGGGCTGAACGCACTCTTCTGGAGTCTTTGGAAGATTGGAAAGAGCATGGGATTGATGGATGGACGCAAGGGAATCACCCATGGTTTTTCATGGCTGAGAAATTGGGCGCGAAGATGTCCCAATTGGTCGGAGCTTCTCCCGAGGAAGTTATTGTAACCGGCTCCACAACTGTAAATCTGCATCAGCTTGTAGCTACTTTTTATAAGCCTCAAGAAACGCGCAAAAAGATTTTGGCTGATGAATTAACCTTCCCGACTGATATTTATGCTCTTCAAAGTCAGCTGCGTACACATGGATACGATCCGGAAACCGATCTCATCCGCGTGAAAAGCCGTGATGGCCGATTTCTTGAAGAAGATGACATCATCGAAGCAATGACCGATGACATCGCTTTGATCATCTTGCCAACGGTCCTGTATCGCAGCGGTCAAATACTGGATATGAAACGGTTGACTGATGAAGCTCATAAAAGAGGCATTGTAATCGGATTTGACGGATGTCATTCCATCGGTGCCATCCCGCATTCATTCAGCGAATGGGATGTGGATTTTGCGTATTGGTGTAATTATAAACATTTAAATGGCGGTCCTGGCGGTGTTGGCGGTTTATATGTAAATCGAAAACATTTTGGGACGATGCCTGGATTGGCTGGATGGTTCGGCTCCAAAAAAGATAAACAATTCGATATGGAACATACTTTAACACCAGCTGATTCAGCAGGAGCGTATCAAATTGGCACGCCGCATGTGTTAAGCTGTGCACCTTTGATTGGGTCTTTGGACATTTTCATAGAAGCTGGAATTGAAAATATTCGTGAAAAATCCCTGAAAATCAATCAATATTTAATGGATTTAGTCGAATTCGAATTGGAAGACATGGGATTTTTCATTGGAACTCCCAGAGAAGACATCCGCCGCGGAGGTCATGTAAGCCTTGAGCATAAAGAAGCTGCACGGATATGCAAGGCATTGAAAGAGAACGGTGTCATTCCCGATTTCCGTGCACCTAACATCATTCGCCTCGCCCCGGTTGCACTCTATACTTCTTATGCGGAAGTTTGGGAAGTTGTACAAATACTCAAGAAAATCATGTCAGAAAAACAATATGAAAAATACAAGAATGAGCGTGAAGTGGTCGCATAACCCGGAGTTCCGCCAGATGGGGCTCATCCTTCAAATGGTTAATTAATTAGGGCAGGATAAAATCTTTTTGATAAAAAGGAGATGAACTATGGAGAAAAACAATACTCAATTGAACTTTAAAGATGAGCCAGAAAAAGGATTAAAGCGAGAGCTGAAAACAAGTCAGCTTTCCATGATCGCGATGGGCTGTGCCATCGGGACGGGGCTATTTCTTGGCAGCGGACTTGCGATTCAAGCGGCAGGGCCAAGTGTATTGCTCAGCTATGCTCTTGGGGCGTTCATTGTCTTACTATTGATGGGCTGTTTAGCCGAAATGACGGTTGCCCACCCTACTTCCGGATCTTTTGGGGCCATTGCGGAAAAGTACATGAGTCCAATGGCAGGCTATCTTGTCCGCTATTCCTATTGGATTGGCAATGTTTTGGCTGTTGGGGTTGAAGTAAGTGCAGTCAGCGTATATATGAATTATTGGTTTCCGAACGTCCCGGGAATCGTATGGATTTTGTTGTTTGCAGGTGTCCTGATTTATGTAAATGCTACCAGCGTGAATACATTCGCGACATTTGAGTATTGGTTCTCCTTTATTAAAATAAGTGCCATTGTTGGCTTTATCCTACTTGGGGCCTATGTACTGTTCGGTTCATCCGAACAGCCGCATATTGGACCGGAAAACTTCGTGAATGAAGGCGGTTTTTTCCCATTTGGTTTGAAGGGGATGTGGATAGCCGTATTTATTTCTTTATTCAGCTTTCTTGGAACTGAATTGATAGCGGTTACATCAGGGGAGGCAAAAGATCCCGATGCCGCCGTCCCAAAAGCATTAAAAGCGACTGTGTTCCGTTTATCCACTTTCTATGTGCTGACAATCGGCATCATGCTGATGATCGTTCCTTGGAAAACGGCCGGGATCGAGGTAAGCCCATTCGTAAAAGTGATGGAAATCCTGAACATTCCAGGTGCATCCGGGATCATGAACTTTATTATTCTAACGGCTGCCATATCTGCCATGAACGCTCAGCTCTATGCTTCAACACGGATGATGTTTTCATTGGCACGCGGAAAACATGCACCTACTTTTTTAGGAAAGTTAAACAAAAGCGGTGTTCCTACGAAAGCCCTTGCTGTCTCTTCAACGGGGATTTTCATCGCTGCAGGCGTTCATGCGTTACTTCCTGGTTCATCCTATGCTTTCATGATGGGGATTTCCATGTTCGGTGCCATGTTCACATGGCTCATGATCTTCATTTCCCATTTGTTTTTCAGGGTGAAATGGGAGAAAACCGGCGGACGCAAATTACCTGTTAGGATGATCGGCTTCCCCTATTTAACGATACTAGGAGCCGTTCTTCTATTCAGTTTGATGATTACGTCATGGTTTACGGATTTCAAAATCATGCTTCAATTCGGGATTCCTTGGTTACTTTTTTTAGCTGTTGCTTATTTTATTTCAAAAGGAAGAAATATTAACCATAATGTAATGGAAGAATCTCTGGAAAAGAAGATAGAATAGAATGGCGGAATAAATAGTTTTTTGCGAAAAGTGAGGAGATTGCGGAATGAAGAATACAGATAAAAATGAACAAACAATAACGGGTCTAGAGAAAGAAATTCAAACCGACTTTCAAAAATCGATGTCCTATGGAGATTACCTCCACCTAGATAAGATTTTAACCAGTCAGCATAGATGTTCCGATCATCATGATGAAATGCTATTTATCGTTATCCATCAAGCGAGTGAGCTATGGATGAAGCTCATTTTACATGAATTGACAGCAGCAACAGAGTCCATCCGCCAAAACAAGTTGGAACCTTCGTTTAAAATGCTGTCTCGCGTTTCGAGGATTCAGCAGCAATTGATCCAGTCATGGAATGTCCTTTCAACTTTAACACCGGCTGAATACATGGAGTTCAGGGATAAACTGGGACAATCTTCCGGATTCCAATCTTACCAGAATCGTTTGATTGAATTCGCATTAGGAAACAAGAATGTCCATACGCTAACCGTCTATCAGCACCAAACGGATTTATACGAGCAAATGCAGCAGGCCCTACATGAGCCAAGTATATATGACGCGGCAATCAATGCTCTTGTGGCACGCGGATTACCTATTGATCAAGAAGCCCTCAGCAGGGATTGGTCCCAAAGATATGAACCAAATGCCAGTGTAGAAGAGGCATGGCTGACAGTTTACCGCGATGTTGAGCAATATTGGGACTTATATGAGCTGGGCGAGAAGTTAGTGGACATCGGCCATCAACAGCAATTATGGCGTTTTAATCATATGACCACAGTGGAAAGGATTATTGGTAATAAACAAGGAACGGGCGGATCATCAGGTGTAACGTATTTAAAGAGAGCACTGGATCAACACTTTTTCCCAGAGCTATGGAGTCTAAGAACGAAGCTATAAGATATTCAAGAAACAGCCAGAAGAACTGGAGGTAAATGCATGGGGACATGGATTGATATTTCACAACGTCTGGATGATAACGTTGCAGTTTGGCCTGGAGATACACCTTTCTCTTATAAAGTCAATTGGAGTAAAGAAGAAAGTGGATCTGTCAATGTAGGTCAAATCAATATGAGTATCCATACCGGGACCCATATTGATGCACCTTTTCATTTTGATGATGATGGAAAAAGAGTGATTGATTTGGATCTCGACTTATATATGGGAAATGCCCGAGTTATCCATTTACCAAACAAGACAAGCATCGGAGTCAACGAATTATCCCATATAGATCTACAAGGCGTTACCCGTCTGTTAATTCGCACGGATGCATGGAAGGATCGAAGTGTGTTTCCACAAACCATTCCACATATCCAGCCAGAATTAGCGGCATATCTTTCAGAACACGGCGTCCGTCTTATTGGACTTGATTTACCATCAGTAGATCCACTGGATAGTAAAGAACTGTCTGCCCACCATGAACTTGCCGATCATGGCATTCACATTTTGGAAGGACTTGTATTAGACGGCATCGAACCGGGTAATTATGAGTTGGCAGCCCTCCCTCTTCCTTTAGTTGAAGCAGATGGAAGTCCTGTACGTGCTGTGTTGAAAAAGCCCTAAACAAAATGTTTTCAAAAAACGAGCCAGATCAAAAACTGATTTGGCTTGTTTTTTTGTAATCATTAACTATCAAATTTATCTCCCTAAATCACGTGCATCTATGTTATAATTTTCAGAATTCATCACTAAGAGTGGAGGTCCAAATATGGAAAACTTTTATTTATTCATCATCATGTGCATCCTTCTCATCATCTTACCCGGTCCAGATACAGCAATAGCCACAAGGAACACCGTAACCGTAGGGACTTCGGGAGGTTTTAAAACGATGTTCGGCACATGCTGTGCCCTGCTCATTCATACATCTGCTGCCGTGTTCGGACTTTCAGCGATCATTGTGAAATCCGCTTTATTATTTTCCATCTTCAAATATGCCGGTGCCGTTTACTTGGTATATCTAGGCTTCAAGACACTATGGGGATTAAGGAATAAGCAAGTGGCCGCAGCGGCGGAAACGACGGTCAAAAGTAAGTACGAAAACCAGTCATGCTTTAAGCAAGGGTTCCTTACCAATCTGCTGAACCCTAAAGTGGCCGTCTTCTTTTTAACGTTTCTGCCTCAATTCGTGAATCCGGGGAATGATACGTTTTTACCGTTCCTGATCATGGGCATGACGTATACCGTTTTAACTGCGTTGTGGTTTGTATTTTATATCTATCTGCTGAACCAGATCAGCGCTTTTATGAAAAAGCCTAGAACCCAAGCGATATTCGAGGGAATAACCGGGACAGTCTTGATTGGTTTCGGGATAAAGCTAGCTCTAGAAAAAGCCCATAATTAATTTGAACTGCACCCTAATTGTTAGACATTGGAGGTGCAGTTTTAATATATCGGGGTTCTGGTACAGGTGTAGGGATTTAAGTACTTGCTGAGTTACGTTACAAAAAACCATAATTTGGTTTTTAATGCAAGGAGGAAAAAGAACATGGCAACCATTGAAATTAAGAAAACAAAAGATATCGGATTAGGTTCACTTTCTATCGTGCTATGTTTATTGGGAATATTGTTTACGTTTGAATTTGGCGATGAATCTTGCATGGGAGATCAAATTTTACACGCTATCGGACTTAGCTCCTGGTCAAATGGAGATTCAGGTATTCATTATACAGTGTTCTATTCGGCTATATTTTTCATCCCCTCCTTTATTATTGGTCATATATATCCTGATAATAGAGGAGCAAAAGCAGGGAAAATCATATCAGGCTTCCTATCAGTTCTCACTCTTTCAGCACTAATAACGTTTATTATCTCTTTTTTATCGGCCTGGGTATGAGCCCAATAATGCCAGCTCATCCCCCACTTTATAGTTCAGTCAGTCAACATACCCATTCACGAAAAATCCAATCGTTTCGAGCTCGTCCTCAGTTAAATCCCGCTTTAATTCTTTAGCCAATTCCTGCTCCATTAAAGCCCGGTTTCCCCGATGTTCGACCACCGCTCTGGCACATTCTTTCATTAGCTTAAGCTCCGCCTCCATCTCCAGTTTCGTGCGAGGCTGATCATGATGGGAAAGTATATAGGTTTCGGCATCATAGGCTTCTATTTTCTTAAGAAGCAGCAAAGCCTGTTCAGCCGTATAATTCCATTTTTCCGCATAAAGATTGGCATACAGGCAGTCTCCCAGAAATAAGGTCTTTTCCTCCTGTATATAAATGATGCAGGAATCATTGGCATGGTCGCCGCCGACATGTTCGATGACACAGGTTATATTGCCGAGATCGATCGTCATCGTTTTTTCAAAGATGATATCGGGCAGGGGAAGGGAAATCTCTCTATTCGTCCCATGTTCCAATTTGATTGCATCGGCACAAAAGGCAATCTCCGTTCCTTCTTCGACTCGTTGATCAAGGGCCCGATCTTCCCATGAAAGCTGCTGCATATCTTTAATGCTCGTGTATGTTTTTTCCTGACAAATCACCGGAATCCCGATATTCTCCAGTCCGAATACATGGTCCCAGTGGGAATGGGTAAGCACAAGGAAATTCCCGCTTATATCATTCCGGCGCAATTCGTCCTCAAAAAGCTGTGCATGCCTGACAGAGTTACCGGCATCGATGATGAGCGTTTTCTTGTTTCCCGTCACGGCGGCAAGAACCGGGCGATCCGTTTCCTGAACCGGCGGCAGGTAGGCAATATGTTTCGATAGGTGCTGTAATGTTTGCATGTTTCCGTTCTCCTTAATTGTTGTAGTTAGCTTGCTCAAGTATAGCAAATTACATATGTATTCATAAGATAATCTCCGGAAAAGGATAAAAAGACAACAATCGCTGAGATTGCTGTCTTTTTGTTTCAAATGAACCTATTGAAATATACCGTAATTTTCGATAGGGCATTTAAAAAGGTGGCCTTAAAAAAAGACTCTTCCCTTTTCCGATCTTCCGGCGGTTGTATATATTTTTTATTGTCCGCAATGAGTGTACTATTTTTGATCTTTGAATCGATGGCTCCTATTAACTGTGATGCAAATCTTTCACTATCGATGACCACCATCGATTCTGTATTTAAAAAGGCAGATCGAGAATCCAAATTATAGGAACCCACTGCACTTAATCGTTGATCATAGACAATCGATTTACCATGCAAAGAATAAGGCTTTGAATATTCATATACCCTTGCCCCCGTCCCAACGACGCGATCCCTAAAAGCCAAGTAACCGGAAAAAGCGATCATGTTCGGGGTTGAGGCAGCCGAGTTGGTAAGTATGGTCCAATCAGCCTTTGAATCCAATTGCTTCGGTACATATTCCTTCAAGGCATCCGCAGGGACAATATAGGGGCTTTGGATGTATACCGATTGATTGGCGTTCGCGGCAATACCCAATAAAGATCTCCACACTATAGGGTATTTGTTGAACCGTTCGATCGGATTATGAATGAAGGACACTTTTTTAGTAGGTGTTGTAGCCTTGCTCCAATCGACGACTGGTTTCACGAAATCGGTTTCAGTGCGCAAAGCTTTGCTGTATTTTTTCACTAATGCATTTCTTTCGCGTTTTCCTTTTTCCATTTGCCTTTTTGACAGGTCCGAAAAAACATCGTTCGTAAACGGATGGGTCCATAATTCATTCAAATAGTCCTTCATTTCAACGATTACACTATCTTTCTCCTCTTTAGCATTGAAAATGAGTACATCCCTGTCATAGACAAAATTCCTCGGCGGCTTGCTTGCTAAGTACTTATCGGCAATATTCCTGCCTCCGATGATGCCTAGCTTTCCATCTACCGTGATGATTTTGTCATGAAGGCGATTATGCCAGGTCCACGGCTTAAATGGCTTAAAGGTTTCATAGTATCTTAATTCAATGTTATCATGTGAAGCCAATGCATAACGGGCACTGCTTAATTGACCTCTAAGCCCATGAGCCATTCCATCCAGAAGGATTCGGACTTTGACACCTCTGTCAGCCGCATCAATCAAGGCTCCAAGAAAAAGCTCGGTTGATTCACCTTTTCCAAAAGCATAGTAGGCGATATCGATTGAATGCCTTGCTTCCTGGATCATTCGCATTCTTGCGAGGCCAGACTCATAGCCGTCTTCGAAAAGCAGGACACGATCCACGGTGGTTTCCTTCTCTCCCATATATTCACTTACCTGTTTAATCTGCCTGTCTTCTTCTTTTTCTGCTTTTGGGAAAAGAACAACAGCCGTCACAACTACATAAAGGAAATATAATAGAAGAACAAGCAATAATCCCTTAATTGCCGTTTTTACAGTCATTGAGCACTCCCCCCTTTAAGCGATATTTTATTACTATTCGTAAAATGCAAAGACTCTATTCAACATCGGCAGGTTTGATACACACGACGGGGCAGCGAGCGGCGATGAGTGGAATTGGAAGAATTTTTTTCCTTTTAAATGTGACAAAGTGGTGAACATGAAAGCAGTTGCATAATATGATATAGAAGGAGGGATTTCATGCTTAAACAACCTGATAGAATAAGTATCTTCAATTATTGTTTTGCATTAGGGGTATCAGAGGTTTTCTTTTTATCCAGCTTTTATCTTTCCATTCTTGACGTTTCATTATTTGCGATCGCTTTGCCATTTTCCGCTTTATTTCTAATGTTCTCCCTGTACCTATTCCTTCGAACGCACAAAGCAGTTAAGACCTTACCCAACCAGGGTGAACGAAGAAGGGAAATACATGCATTCTATCATCAATCTTTCGGGATTTTCACGATCATTTTTTTCACTTTACTTTTTGTTGCATTAGCCTTCATTCCCTTGCTCGATAGCGGAGGGCATCTCTATCTTCTTTATTGTTTACCGATGGCCTTGCTTTGTATGATTCCTGCGATTGTTTCTTATAAAGGGATGAAAACATTCAAACTGGAAAACGGCAAGAATTTAACGAAAATCTAATTGATTTTACTTTTATTCAAGATTACATCCAGGTTTTTTAGTTGAATGTATAGGGAAAATGAGGATATAATAATAAATATAAAAAAAAGACACTGGTTAAACCAGCGTCTCAATGAACAGCAAACTGCATAAAGAGCAGCGGCTTTCTGTGGTAAGTCAGTTGCTACTCGATCATGAAAGTAACCCTTTTCCTACATACATCTGGCCGGATGGTATGGAGGGGGTTACTTTTTTAATGTAACCGCGATTACTGCGACGATTAAAGAGGCAAATGAAATCATTAGCATCAGTCCGTCCATAATAGAAATCACCAGCGACACCCCCTTTCTGAAAAGGAGTGACCGCTGCCCACTATACCAAATTGCTGTCCATTTACTATTATATCTGTATTTACTTGTTATTTATAGCCAAAAATAGATGCATTTAGTCTTCTTGATGCTTTACATAAAAAAAATCCCACTTAAAGTGAGAACCATTTTTGCATGTAGCATGTATTCTTTTATTGTTCCACTACACGGCCATCTTTATAAATGTGGAACCACCCAATCGTTCCTGAGCCGCCTTGATCGATCCAATCTTTATTAGCTGCTTTAAAGTTGTAATATGATTTTCCCTTGCCATCTTTCAGCAATCTGCCATCACCGCTGAATACGATGTTGCTGCCAAGCTTCTTCTTCCCTAACGCGATCGCGTCTTTCTCCGTGAACTGTCTTCTTTCCACCTTATTTTCATCTAAAGCAGCCCATGTCTTCGGTCCGACGATACCATCTGAAGCTAAGTTATGATCCACTTGAAACACCCTTACCACATTTTGTGTTTGGGTACCGAAAATCCCATCAACACCTACATGATATTTAACATCTTTAAGGCTTTGCTGTAAGTCTCTTACATAACTTGAACGTGAGCCTTTCTTGAGGGTCGGGCGTGTTTCCGCCTTCGTTTCGATTTTCTGGATTTGACTTCCCTTTGATGCCGCTTCGGTATTTGAAGTCCCCGTTCCTAAAGGGGCCAAAATCAAGGCAACTGTTGGAATCATGACCAATAATTTTTTCTTCAAGACATATAACCTCCATTCAAATGATCACTCCTGCAGGTTTCTGACACTTCCCTTGGAGCCCATTCATTATAACGCAAGGAGTTATTCTATTGGTGTTTTATTACTTTAATTATAAAAAATGGTAAATATGATTCATCGTGGCATTTCCAAAAGCCAGTATATGATGGAAGTCCCGTTTCTTGAATAAAAACAAAAGGGGGTTTACCTATAACTTCAAACATCGTTAATTGAGCGGGT
>NZ_JAPTGA010000013.1:0-146822 GCF_026891895.1 Peribacillus sp. AS_2 | reverse complement strand
TTCAATTGACTCGGTCTTTTTCATTCTTCCAGTTCAGCCCATTCTTCGAGAAGCTGATCCAAACTTTCTTGTGCATGATCAAGTTTTGTTTGAACTTCCATTACCTTTTCGTGGTCCTGAAAAACATTTGGATCACATAGGAGGTCATTATATTCGTTTATTTCGGTTTCAAGAAGCTCCATGGCTGCCTCGATTTCCTCAATGCGCCGTTTTCGCTGGCGTTCAGCTTTTTTTGCTTCTTTATCAATTTTGTAATTTGTTTTTTCTACAGCCGCATCTAAAGATTTAGCCTGATCCTGCTGTTCAAGTGCTTGGATTTCCGCTTGCTCCTGTTTCTTCTCTAGATAGTAATCATAATCACCGAGGAATTCTTCGTTGCCGTCTTTGGAGAGCTCTATCACTTTCGTTGCTATCCGATTTATGAAATAACGGTCATGTGAGACGAATAGAATAGTTCCCGGATAATCAATTAATGCATTTTCAAGCACCAATTTACTATCGAGGTCCAAATGGTTCGTTGGTTCATCAAGAATTAAAAAATTGCCTTTTTGCATCATCATTTTGGCTAGAGCAAGCCGGGCCTTTTCGCCCCCGCTTAGTGTGGAAACGGTTTTCAAAACATCATCCCCGCTAAATAGGAAATTACCGAGTACGGTGCGAATGTCCTTTTCCGGTTTAAGGGGATAGTCGTCCCATAATTCATTGAGTACGCGTTTATTGGAAACAAGGTTAGCCTGTTCTTGATCGTAGTAGCTGACTTCTACGTTCGTTCCAAAACGGAAATCACCAGAAAGGGCAGGCAGCTTGGAAATGATCGTTTTCAATAAAGTTGATTTTCCAACTCCATTTGGGCCGACAAGAGCTATGCTCTCTCCTTTTGTCATCCGGGAATTAATATTCTTTGATACCGTTTCCCCTTCGTATCCGATAGCCAGGTCCTGGAGGTGGAGTACTTCATTTCCGCTTTGCCTTTCAATCTGGAAAGAAAAATTCGCGGATTTTTCATCACCTTGCGGCTTGTCCAGTACATCCATCTTTTCGAGCTGTTTACGTCTGCTTTGTGCTCTTTTCGTTGTGGAAGCCCTTGTGATATTACGTTGGACAAAATCGCGAAGCTTTTCGATTTCCCCTTGCTGTTTCTCGAACAGTTTCATGTCCCGCTCATAATCCTCCGCTTTTCCCTCTAGGTAAGAACTATAATTACCATGGTATTTTTTCATGTTATTCCGGGAAATCTCATATACCAGGTTTACTACTTTATCTAAAAAATAGCGGTCATGGGAAACAATGAGGACAGCTCCCTGGTAGCCTTGTAAATATTGTTCAAGCCAAGAGAGGGTTTCGATATCCAAATGGTTCGTCGGCTCATCCAGAATCAATATATCCGGTTTCCTTAAAAGCAGCTTACCTAAGGCAAGCCTTGTTTTTTGCCCGCCGCTTAAAGTGGAAATTGGGGTAGAATAGTCAAAGTCGGCAAACTGAAGACCATGCAATACGGAACGGATATCCGCTTCATATTGATAACCTCCCTTCTCTTTGAATGCCACCATCAAAGTGTCGTATTCATTCAGCACTTTTTGGTAAACCGTTTCGTTTTCAAAGATATCAGGTCTGGCCATATCAGCCTCAAGGCGACGCAGTTCCTTTTCCTGCTCTATAAGGTCAGTGAATACAGTAAGCATTTCATCCCAAATGGTCAATGCGGATTCCAATCCAGTATCCTGGGCCATATAGCCGATGGTGACGCCTTTTGGTTTGATTATTTCACCGCCATCATGGGAAAGCTGCCCGGCAATGATTTTTAGCAGAGTGGATTTGCCGGCGCCATTTCGGCCGACAAGGGCAATTCGATCTTTATTTTGAACTTCGAGCTTCATATTTGATAAAATAAGTTCAGCTCCATAATATTTCGATAGTTGATTGATTTGTAATAAAATCATAGATTTCACCTCAATTGATTACTGTTAGTTTAACGTATTTTAGTTATTATCGGCAACAGCTTGGTTCCAAGCTGAAAGAAAAGCTATTACATAAAGTGGAATAATAGTGTATGATTTAGGAGGGGTTACTTAAATGGGAGACTTAACGCATTTTAATGAACAGGGCAGGGCCAAAATGGTCGATGTGAGTGCTAAGCCTGAAACAACCCGGACGGCAGTGGCTCAGTCGAGCATTTTATTGAATGATGAAATATATGAATTGGTCACGAACCATAAAATGAAAAAAGGTGATGTACTGGCTGTTGCACAAGTTGCAGGAATCATGGCCAGCAAAAATACATCCAATATAATTCCGATGTGCCATCCCATTGCTCTGCAAGGGGTCAATATAGCCTTTGATTGGGAAAAAGAAGAACAAGGATATAGGCTTAGGATTGAAACGGAAGCTAAGACAAAAGGGAGTACAGGTGTGGAAATGGAAGCGTTAACAGCTGCATCCGTGACTGCCTTGACTGTTTATGACATGTGTAAGGCCATTGATAAGGGAATGGTGATCGGGCCTACATTCTTAGTGGAGAAAACAGGCGGAGTGTCTAGTAGCGATTATAAAAGGCAAGTAAAACGAACAGATAGAGATTAAGTTGAAAAGCATGTGTGAAGGCGGGGAAGAACAATGAACCATGACCCAAAGATACCGCAGGCAACAGCCAAAAGGTTGCCATTGTATTATCGATTTTTAAAGAACTTACATTCCTCAGGCAAACAAAGAGTTTCCTCGGCTGAGCTAAGTGAAGCCGTAAAAGTGGATTCTGCTACCATTCGCCGTGATTTTTCCTACTTTGGCGCGCTTGGGAAAAAAGGCTACGGCTACAATGTCAATTATTTATTATCCTTCTTTAGAAAAACACTTGATCAAGATGAATTGACCAAAGTCGCTTTAATCGGAGTGGGAAATTTAGGAACCGCTTTTTTAAATTACAATTTCATGAAAAATAATAATACAAAAATTGAAATGGCTTTCGAAGTATCTGAAGAAAAGGTCGGCAAGCGAATAGCTGATGTGCCCATCTACCATATGGATCAAATCGATACACTATTGCAGGAAAATAATATTACTGCAGCGATATTGACAGTGCCTGCACAGGTAGCCCAGACGATAACCGATCGTCTAGTCAAAGCTGACATAAAAGGAATATTGAATTTCACACCTGCACGGCTGACCGTGCCGCCATCCATAAGGGTCCACCACATTGACCTGGCCGTGGAACTTCAGTCGCTCATCTACTTCCTGAAGCATTATCCGGTAGTGGAAGAAGCGGCTTTGGAGGAATGAAAAAACGCTGCATTTATGCAGCGTTTTTTTATTTTTTCTTATTTTTTTGTGCGGCTTTAATCTTAAAGTGCAGCATGATCATGCGTAATCCCGATCCAAAATCAAGGGTCGCAATAAGGACAAGTATGTAGGCAAAGAGTCCCCATCCAGAAGAATTGACGGTTTGAATTGCGATAGCGGTAAAAAGAGCCCCTAAGCCTGCATAAATGATGCCCATGAATAATGGTGATTGACGTTTCATAATAAACCTCCGATGAAGGCCTGTGCAGTATCTAGCATCTTCTCAATATCCTCCCGATATACCACTTGAAGGATGATAACAAGCGTGTTCATCGCAATATGAGCGCTCATGGAAACGAGAATGCGGCCTGTTTTCGCATAAAGGAAAGCAAAAGTGAAGCCCATTGCCGTATATAAAAGAAGATGTTCAAATTCACCATGCGCCAAGCCGAAAATAACTGAGCTGATTAAAGCAGAAATAAAGAAGTTAAAGCGTTTATGAAGTGATCCGAAAATAATTTTACGGAAAATTAATTCTTCCAATATAGGTCCAATTACTGAAGTGACGAAAATGACCATGGGGACTTTGTAAATGAGTGAAATGAGTTGCTGCGTATTTTCAGATTCAGACTCCACCCCAAGCATTTGTTCAATGCTTCCGGCAATGCTTTGCGCAAAAAGAGCCATGAACACTCCTGCAATTGCCCATAATATGGACATGGATACGGAAGTTTGGTTTCTCGTGTCCAGCTTTTCCCTCATATCTTTTCTCATTAAAAAAAGAATCAGGAATAAAGCAGCGAGAAAACTGAAAACTATCCAGTATGCTGCAGATTTCACTTCGAGTTCATCAGCCGGCATTCCGGTATAAGACCCGATCAGCATGAAAATGGGTACCCCGACAATACTGGATAATTGCATGGCAATATAAGTGATGATGACGAACCAATATTCTTTTTTCAAAAATGAAAACTCCTTTTATAGTCACCCATCCGCTTGGAACGTTACTGACATGGGGACAATCTATAAACGCATACTACAAAATGGTATCAAAAATTGGGGCAGAACACCACTTAAAGGTACCCCTAACATGACATTTCAATGACTAAGTTTAGGAAATCATTATGCTAAAGTAGTATACCCGTAATTTATCAGAAATTAATAAAAAATTTTCAATAAGATACTTGCAAAAAAGGCTCGGTTTATTTAATATTATAAATGTGTTAGCACTCGATGATGATGAGTGCTAATAATCATGAAACAAATTATCAAGAGAATATGAGGAGGTTGTTTCACTTGTTAAAACCATTAGGTGATCGCGTTATTATTGAACTAGTTCAAACTGAAGAAAAAACTGCAAGCGGTATTGTTCTTCCTGATACTGCTAAAGAAAAGCCACAAGAAGGTAAGGTAGTAGCAGTTGGTACTGGCCGTGTCCTTGAAAATGGCGAACGTGTTGCTTTAGAGGTTGCCCAAGGCGATCTAATTATCTTCTCAAAATATGCAGGTACTGAAGTTAAATACGAAGACACTGAATACTTAATTTTACGTGAAAGCGACATTCTAGCTGTTATCGGCTAATTATACATCATACTTAACTGAACGAAAATTTTCTTAAATTTTAGGGAGGTACTTATAAATGGCTAAAGAAATTAAATTTAGTGAAGAAGCTCGCCGCTCCATGCTTCGCGGTGTGGACGCACTTGCAGATGCAGTTAAAGTAACGCTTGGACCAAAAGGTCGTAACGTGGTTCTTGAGAAAAAATTCGGTTCGCCGCTTATCACAAATGACGGTGTGACGATCGCTAAAGAAATCGAATTGGAAGATGCATTCGAAAACATGGGTGCGAAATTGGTTGCTGAAGTAGCAAGCAAAACAAACGACGTAGCTGGTGACGGTACAACTACTGCAACGGTTCTTGCGCAAGCGATGATCCGTGAAGGTCTTAAAAACGTAACAGCTGGTGCGAACCCAATGGGTATCCGTAAAGGAATCGAGAAAGCGGTCAATTCAGCAATTGCAGAATTGAAAGCCATTTCCAAACCTGTTGAAAACAAAGAATCAATCGCACAAGTTGCTGCCATATCTTCAGCTGATGAAGAAGTGGGCCAACTGATTGCGGAAGCAATGGAGCGCGTTGGTAACGACGGCGTCATCACAATCGAAGAGTCTAAAGGTTTCACAACTGAGTTGGACGTAGTAGAAGGTATGCAATTCGATCGCGGATATGCATCTCCATACATGGTTACTGATTCAGATAAAATGGAAGCTGTCCTTGAGAATCCATATATCTTGATCACTGATAAAAAAATCACGAATATCCAAGAAATCCTTCCTGTACTTGAGCAAGTTGTACAACAAGGAAAACCGCTATTATTGATTGCTGAAGATGTAGAAGGCGAAGCGCTTGCAACTCTTGTTGTGAACAAACTTCGTGGAACATTCAACGCTGTTGCGGTTAAAGCTCCTGGATTCGGTGACCGTCGTAAAGCAATGCTTGAAGACATCGCAGCTCTTACAGGCGGCGAAGTAATCACTGAAGAAATCGGACTTGATCTTAAATCTGCAACAATCGATTCATTAGGCCGTGCGTCTAAAGTGGTTGTTACAAAAGAAAATACAACGATCGTTGAAGGATCTGGAGATACAGCTCAAATCCAAGCTCGTGTAAACCAAATCCGTGTTCAATTAGAAGAAACAACTTCTGAATTCGACCGTGAAAAATTACAAGAACGCCTTGCTAAATTAGCTGGTGGTGTAGCGGTAATCAAAGTCGGTGCAGCTACTGAAACAGAATTGAAAGAACGTAAACTTCGTATTGAAGATGCATTGAACTCCACTCGTGCCGCTGTTGAAGAAGGTATCGTAGCTGGTGGTGGTACAGCACTTCTTAACGTATACAATAAAAT
This sequence comes from Peribacillus sp. AS_2, assembly GCF_026891895.1. Taxonomy (NCBI): domain Bacteria; kingdom Bacillati; phylum Bacillota; class Bacilli; order Caryophanales; family Bacillaceae; genus Peribacillus; species Peribacillus sp. AS_2. The sequence goes on along the minus strand of NZ_JAPTGA010000013.1, from coordinate 140,639 downwards.
CGCTGAAATCCAAGCGGAAGGCGACGTAGCAACAGGCGTGAAAATCGTTCTTCGTGCCATCGAAGAGCCTGTTCGTCAAATCGCTCACAATGCTGGACTTGAAGGCTCTGTAATCGTAGAGCGCCTTAAAGGCGAAGCAGTAGGCACTGGCTTCAACGCAGCTACTGGACAATGGGTGAACATGATCGAATCAGGTATCGTCGATCCTACTAAAGTAACTCGTTCAGCTCTACAAAATGCTGGTTCTGTAGCAGCAATGTTCTTAACTACAGAAGCTGTCGTTGCTGACAAACCAGAACCTGCTGGTGCTGGCGGAATGGGCATGCCTGACATGGGCGGAATGGGCGGAATGGGCGGCATGATGTAATCATTCGCTAAATCCCTTAATGGAGGGGTTTAACGAGGATTCAGTCATGAATGCTCACCTAACATGTGAATATCTTTAAAGTTGAAGGCCTCTCACAGTTTACTGTGGGGGGCTTTTTTCTTTGTATTTGAATTCTGTATGTCCTAATAGTTGTTGATTTTTTTAATTCCTACTACATCTTCAATCAATAGTGAAGTGTAGGTATGTCTAAAAGGCAAGCTGTTTCTTTTAGAAACAATTTCATGAACCTTCACTATTAAGATAATTCAATCAATCTTTTGTCAATAAACTTGTAAATAATGGTGAGATTTTATAAAGGTAACTAAATTGAAATAGGCAGGGTTAAATATGTCCATTCGAATTTTAAATAGATAGATATGAAAAATTTGAATTATTTATTTATTCCTCCTTTTATTATAATGAAATTAAGTCATTATATAAAAATCTTCCAATTAATTTGATAGAGAGGTGTGTTTGTATTGCGTATTATTGAAAGGTTTTCTGAAATTCCTACAACATGTATATCAGATACTATGAAAGGACTTAATAACTTATCTCCTACCATTAAGCCAGTTAAAGATGATTATCGAGTTGCAGGGAGAGCTTTTACAGTAAAAATGCCTGTAGGTGATAATCTTGTTGTCTTAAAAGCAATTCGTGAGGCTAAACAAGGTGATGTGTTGGTTATTGATGCAAAAGGAGATACGTATCGAGCGATAGCAGGTGATTTTATTGTTGGTATGGCTCAAACATTGGGGATTAATGGGATAATTGTAGATGGAGTAGTTCGAGACCTTGAAGGTATTAAGGCATTGAATTATCCAGTGTTTTGCAAGGGAACAACTATTGCTGCAAGTGGAAAAGCGGGCATGGGTGAAATTAATGTCCCCATTTCCTGCGGTGGGACAACGATACATCCGGGAGATATTGTTGTTGGTGATATTGATGGAGTAGTCGTAATTCCTAAACAGTTAGAAGAAAAAGTTTTAGATCAATCATTAGAAAAGCTAGAAAAAGATAATGAGCGAGCAGAGAAAGTTTCAGGTAATCGAGAAGAAATAAGAAAATATCTAGATGAATTTATTTTAAATAAATAGTTTTTTGAAAAAATGAACATTTGAAGGAATAGAAGGTAACACTCTATCCTTTCAAATGTTTTTTTTATGAAATTTAAAGTGAATAAACATTTAAGGTTTTTACAAAATCCACAAATGCCCGGACAACATTCATATCTACTGATTCTTTATAATAAAACATCCATGTTTTTTGGGTTAAGCTATTCCCTTTCTTATCTTTTAAGTCAATTTTATGAATATCTTTAATGCCATCCAAAAAAAGAGAAGGCATAATAGCATAGCCCAACCCGTTCAAAACCATTTCCTTACAAGTATCACCTTGGTCAACTGACATCGCGATGTATGGAGGCTGGGAATAATGTTCTGCCCACCAATTTTCAATGATTTGCTTATAGAGTTGATCTGTTCGGTAGTCGATTCTAGGGAGATTGGGAAGATCAGATAGGTTTATTTCATTTCTAGACACTATACAAAGCTCTTCTTCAAATAGTAAATGCTTTTCATCCGGCCAACTATAATCTCCGCGGATAAATCCGACATGAGAAACTTGATTATAAACTAAATTGAAAATATCTTTGCTATAGCCTGTGTCTACTTGAAACTCAACATCCGGATATCGTTCTTTAAACAACTTTAATAAGAGTGGTAACTTATATTTACTAATAAAATTGGAAACACCCAATCTTAACGTTCCAGATACACTATGGTTAAAATTTTCTAGATCTTCTTTAATTTCGCGGAAAGAATTGAGCATTTCTTCAGCACGCTTAGCTAAATATTCTCCTTCTGGAGTGAACCGCACTCCTTTTATTCCCCTATCAACAATTTTAACCCCAAATTCCGTTTCGATTTGCTTAAGGCGTTTTGTTAGCGTTGGTTGTGCAATAAATAGGCTTTGTCCGGCCTTTGTAATACTTTTTTCATAAAATAATGTATGTAATATAAGCCAGTCACGATCATCCATTTGCTTTAACTCCCTTAATTTTATCTTTATTTTAAAATTGTTTAACTATTCATTCAATTACACTTGAACAATAACATAAACAGTAAAATTTGAAAAATGACCGATGATTTAATATATAAAAGTTTCATGGCAGCCTATGAAATATTGATATTATTCGCGTAAGGAAATTTAAAATAAAATGAAGTTAATTAGTAATTACCAAAGGGGTTGAACGAAACTTGTTTAATGGAATTGAAGAACGGTTTAATGTTCGGTCAGAGATTGTCATTAATGAAAAGATATATAGTTATTATCGAATTGAAACATTAGAGGAAAATGGATTAGGGAATATTTCTCAATTACCTTACTCAATAAAAGTATTATTAGAGGCTGCCATCAGAAATTATGACGGTGTAAGTGTAACTGAAGGGCATGTGAGTACATTAGCGAATTGGTCAGTCAAACGAGAACTAAATCAGGAGGTTCCTTTTAAACCCGCACGTGTTCTTCTTCATGATACAACTGGATTACCAGCAATGGTTGACTTAGCCGCGATGCGTGAAACAATGAATCACATCGGTGGAAACGTAACGGATATTAATCCATTAATACCGGTAGATCTTGTAGTTGACCACTCCGTAACTGTTGACTATTTCGGCAGACAGGATGCGATGCAGCTAAATGAAAAGCTTAATTTTGAAAGAAACATGGAACGTTTTCGTTTTCTCCGCTGGGCTCAGGGCTCCTTTAATAATTTTTCTGTAGTTCCTCCAGCAACAGGGATCATGCATCAAATTAATATGGAGTATCTATCATCAGTTGCAGCCACAAAGGAAGAAAGTGATACCACAGTAGTGTATCCTGATTCACTTGTAGGAACAGATTCACATACAACGATGGTGAATGGACTAGGTGTCGTGGCTTGGGGAGTTGGAGGAATTGAAGCAGAAGCAGCAATGTTAGGTCAGCCAGTCTATTTTGTAATCCCAGAAGTAGTTGGATTCAAATTAACAGGATCACTCCCAGAAGGTGCAACTGCAACGGATGTTGCACTAACAGTTACAAGTCTCCTTAGAAGAAAAGGGGTTGTAGGTAAGTTCGTAGAATTTTTTGGACCTGGAGTAGGGGAAATGAGTATAGCTGACCGTGCAACTGTTGCCAACATGGCACCAGAGTATGGTGCGACAATGGGCTTCTTTCCTGTAGATCAGGAAACTTTGAATTACTTGAGGATTATTGGCCGCAGTGAAGAGCAAATAACGTTAGTTGAGGCTTATTATAAAGCCCAAGGTATGTTTATGGAAAAAGATAGCTCTGAACCCGTTTATTCTGATTTAGTTGAACTCAATTTATCTACGATAAAACCATGCCTTGCAGGACCTAAACGCCCTCAGGATAAAGTTGATTTGACTGAAATGAAACTAAATTTTAATGAAGTCGCCCGTTCTCCGATTGAAAAAGGTGGCTATGGATTGAATGAACTTGATTTAACAAAAGAGGTCCAAATTGAGCATGTTGTTAATAGAGAATCTGTAATTAAAAATGGATCAGTGGTTCTGGCAGCCATAACAAGTTGTACAAATACATCAAATCCGTCTGTATTGATCATGGCAGGTCTTGTGGCCAAAAAAGCTGTGGAAAAGGGGCTACAAATACCTGCTTATGTGAAAACCTCGTTGACACCAGGATCACGTGTTGTAACAGACTACTTAGCAGAATCAGGGCTTTTAAGACATCTTGAAACACTCGGCTTCCATATAGCAGGGTACGGTTGTGCAACTTGTATAGGTAATTCAGGACCGCTTATTCCTGAAGTCAGCAAAGCAATTGTGGATAACGATTTAGTTGTAGCTGGTGTACTATCAGGCAATAGAAACTTTGAAGGCCGCGTTCACCCTCAGATTAAAGCAAATTATTTGGCATCACCTCCATTAGTTATTGCATATGCACTTGCAGGGACGGTTGATATTGATTTTTCAAGTCAGCCCATTGGATATGATCAAGCAAACCAGCCTGTTTATTTGCGAGACATTTGGCCATCTTCACTGGAAATTGGAGAATTGTTAAATAATGCTGTTCGACCTGAATTATTCAGAGAAAGATATAAAAGCGTAAACGATGGAAATGTAAATTGGAATTCGATTAATATTCCTAAAGGGAAGTTATATGAGTGGGATCAATCTTCAACATACATTCAAGAGCCACCGTTCTTTAAAGATCTTCCCGTACAGCCTGCTGATATTAAGGATATTAAAGGTGCCCGGCTAATTGCAAAGCTTGGTGATTCAGTAACTACTGATCATTTATCTCCTTCTGGAGCAATTAAGCCGGATAGTTCTTCAGGAATCTATTTACAACAGAAAGGAGTGAAAATTAAAGATTTCAACTCTTATCCATCGCGTCGTGGGAATCATGAGGTTATGCTTCGAGCCGCATTAGCTAATATAAGAATTCGGAATCAATTAGTCCCTGAATCCGAGGGAGGCGTTACTAGATGCTTTAAAACGAATGAAATTACATCCATCTATGAAGCTTCCTTAAAGTATCAGGAATATGGTACGCCATTATTTATAATTGCTGGTAAAGAATACGGTACTGGAAGTTCTCGTGACTGGGCTGCAAAAGGACCATATCTTCTTGGGGTAAAAGCAGTTATTGCAGAAAGTTTTGAGCGTATTCATCGAAATAACTTAGTTGGAATGGGTGTTCTTCCTCTTCAATTTTTAGAAGGCCAAAATGCCTCATCTCTTAATATTATTGGAAATGAAACGTTTGAGACTGTTGGTATGAGCAATGAAATTAAACCTGGTCAATTGATAAAAATAAAAGTGATTCGTGAAGAAGGCAGATCCTTTGAATTTGAAGTTATTGTTCGTCTGGATAGTTCGATAGATATTCTTTACTACCATAATGGAGGGATTATGCAAACTGTTATACGCCAATTGGTTAAAAAAGAAGAAGGCAGTTTAGAACTAGAAGTCTTCCATAAATAATCATGGGATTCATTTTTTAATGGAGATTCAGGCAGTCATTAGTCATTAGTCTTGGATTTCCGATTTTTCTAAGAAACGTACTTTTATTAATCGTAGGTAAATTGGATTGTAAGCGATTTCGATTGATCAGGGGGGATTTGGTGATTGCTTTATTAGGCTTTTTAATGATGATATGTTTTATCTTTTTTATAGTCACAAGAAGGATGTCTGCTTTGACAGCACTGATTGTTATTCCGCTACTCTTTGCTATAGTCGGAGGATTTGGAAAAGATTTAGGCCCCATGGTATTAGAAGGATTAATGGGTGTAGCTCCTACAGGAATTATGCTAATGTTTGCAGTACTGTATTTCGGGATAATGATTGAAGCTGGATTGTTTGAGCCACTTATATCTAAAATTCTTACTATTGTCAAAGGCGATCCTTTGAAAGTGGTGATCGGCACAGCTGTTCTTTCAAGTCTAGTTGCTTTAGATGGAGATGGTACAACAACCTATATAATAACGGTGTCAGCGATGTTGCCTCTTTATATCCGTTTAGGTATTAATCCACTTATCTTAACATGTGTATCAATGATGGCCTTTGGGGTGATGAACATCCTTCCATGGGGAGGACCTACTGCAAGAGCAATTAGTGCACTGAAACTTGATGCGAATGAAGTTTTTCTTCCTCTTGTACCAGTAATGTTAGGTGGTTTTCTATGGGTATTGTTCACAGCATATGTTTTGGGCAAAAAAGAACGTAAAAGATTAGGGATTCTTGAACTTGATTTGTCACAGCATTTTCTAGCAAATCAAGAGCAAGCCTCGGCGGTAGAAGTAGATTTAAAACGGCCAAAATTTATATGGTTCAATCTATTGTTAACGCTTTCACTCATTGTTGCTCTTGTCCTAGGCGTCCTACCTCTACCGGTATTGTTTATCATGGCATTCTCACTGGCTTTATTAGTTAATTACCCTAATTTAGAAGTACAAAAGAAAGTGCTTTCTTCGCACGCTGACAGTGTAGTAATTGTTGTTGCCTTAATTTTTGCCTCGGGTGTTTTTACAGGAATTCTGTCGGGAACACACATGGTTGATGAAATGGCTAACAGTCTAATTTCAATAATACCTGAGCAACTGGGTTCATCTTTTGCGCTCATTACAGCAATTACAAGTCTTCCTCTAACATACGTAATGGCAAATGATCCTTATTATTTTGGAGTATTACCTATTATAGCTAAAACCGCCGCGGCATACGGAGTGGATCCAGTTGAAATTGCACGAGCTTCTGTGCTGGGGCAACCGATTCATGCGATGAGTCCTTTAATTGCTTCGACTCATTTATTGGTAGGGATGGCAAAGGTGGATTTTGGTAAACATCAAAAGTTTATTTTAAAGTGGGCAGTAGGAACATGTGTAGTCATGATTCTTATTGCTTTAATCACAGGAGCTATTTCTTTATAAAGTTTATTCCAGGGAGCGATTCTTTACTCGTATGTAATAAAAGGGTGAGTGAGGGCCAACCTACGATAGTACTGAAAGCAGTAAATCATTGCGAGTAGCAGCCTATCACGCTCGGACAGCACAACAAGACTACAAGCAAGCCAAGGAGGACAGGGCCATGGTAGAGACAAAGAGAAAATCCCAAGGGATACATATGTCTCGTAGCGAAGTCAAGACCAAGCAGGCCAAACAATGATAGTGTTTTTTATAGGTGAATGGGAGCCAGCTAAGTAAATTAAGGAAGGCAGCTAGAACCCCGCGAGTAGTAACCTATGCTAGTTCACAAGTACTTTGCAATCTCTAATTGGTATAGAAAATCCACTATATAAAACGTCACAAGCTTAGCACCTTAAACAGGTGCTTTTTTATTTGCTACCATACATATAACTAGATTTTTCTATCGAATAAATTAAAGATAAAAATCAACTTCTTAACTAAATTAAAGGTTCTTGAGTACGTACTATGGTATGAGCCCGTATTTTTAGAAGTAATATAGAATACCTGATTTTATTTGAGTATTATTTATGTGCATAAGTAAAAAACACCCCTTTTAAAAGGAGTGCCATCTTGTTATACAATTTCAGGGTAATAACTATCTGGAAATTTTCTAAACCCAACATAACTAGGAAAGCTATCTAACCTGGTTGGGCCAAAGTAACAGAATCAATTGCCAATTTTGAAGCTTTTTCGGGAAGTTGATAAGCAATAACTTGATCGTTTTCTTTGTCCTCGGGTTTGTCCTCTTCTTAATAATATCGCATTTAAATTAATTTAGTCGGACCCTTGAGAAATATTGATATATAGTCCTTTTTTGTATCCTATTACTTTCTATTTTATTTAAAGATGAATGGGCGGCATGATGTAATCTTTCGCTAAATCCCTTAATGGAGGGGTTTAACGAGGATTCAATCATGAATGCTCACCTAACATGGAAGAAAAGGCCTCTCACAGTTTACTGTGGGAGGCCTTTTCTTCCATGTTGTCAGTCATATGAGCATAGATATTCATCGTTGTTTGAATATCTGTATGTCCTAATCGTTGTTGAATTTCTTTCAACCCCACCCCTGTTTCGATCAGTAAGGATGTATGCGTATGCCTGGTTCCAGATAGCATTTAGGTTCAGCAACAAAAACATCTGGAAAACAAGAATTATCAATTACTGATCTCTACTCTGCCAGCGTGGTAAAGTGTAATGTCCTATCCTATCCTATAGTTTACTAAAGGGTCCGGATACTTCTCTATATCAAGGTTTGGAAGGTGTTTGGAAGTGTTGGAATGAAATGTGATTTACGGTTGTTTTCTATAGTGCGTGACCAAAATGTTAACAGTAAGTGACTAATAATTTGATATAAAAACTGTATTTTTTGTTTAGGAAACAGTGAATTTTGAGATGTGATGGTGTGCCAAATATAGAAATATAAGCCCCCTTTGAGTAACAGACAAGGAGGGCTTTTTTATATGAGTAACTGTTGAACGGGTAATACCTATTAACCTAATAAATGTTGATATGTTGAATAGGCAACATTGAAGTGAAAAAAGGATGAACGAAGGATTAGTATTGAATGCAGTGTAATGTGATACGTGGATTATAAAACGTTCTTTAGAAAATGTTTTGGATTGAGTGGGAGCTTTGTTCCCTCGACTGTTTTGTAGAGCTCATTCCCTTCTTTTATGTACGGGTGCCCAGCCGCTAGGAAGTGAATGGAGGGAAAAGGAAGGAAGCTGAAAGTCAGCGAGGACAAAAACCCACTTATTACCAAAGAACGGGTTTGCAAGAAATTATTTCTGAAAGTGATAAAAGTAAAAGCGGGAAACCCTGAATTATCAATGTTTTTCCCGCTTTTATCATTTTATATTTGAGTTACATATAATCATAAACAGAGTCATCAAAATAGAGCCAGTGATAATATTCAATCTGTGAATCTGTCATCTTGGAAATGTCTTTCTCATTGAATTTTTGTTGCTCAATTAATTTCTGCACTTTGGAATTTCTTTCTACTCGGCTCATCTTAAATCCTCCTTATAGTATGAGAAGTAACGAAGTATTTAAATATTGAAAACGCTTTCTTTTTTTCTTATTTTTATTATATATCTCAACGTGAGATTAAACAAATATAATATAGATGATTTTTAAGGGAATAATATAGAAATGGTATTTATCTATTTACTTTGAAGTAGTTAATGAGGCAAGGTCGAATTGCCAAAGCCTGAGTTTTGTTAAGGATTAGGGATTTGATTCAAAAGTTGGACACAAAAAGGTGGGGATTATGTTGCTTTTCATTTAACCGTTGTTTCATGTTAATACCAACTGCTCACGCTTGTGTGCTTGAATAAAGCGACAAGTCCATCGTCAATCATGATTGTGCGGATTTACTTTTTTGTTTTTGGGGTTAGGAGCTGATAACCTGTACTTTTGTTATTTGGATTATAGTATGTTTTGGGGATTCTTATAGTTTTCCTAGTAAGGTCCTGGTCTGTCCATTTTAATGCTAACATTTCGCCTAAGCGCATACCGGTATATGCAAAAGTAGCAAAACATAGATAGTCTGGATATAATCCTTGTTTGGTTGAGAAAATCAAAAATTTGAATAGGACTCCATTCTCCATCTACAAGAAATTCAATAAAGTCGCCTTCACAAAGTTCTATTGATCCCATATTTTTATTACACTCCATTCATGATGAAGGGGCTGTCCCAAAAGGTCTATTTAACGTGACCTTTTGGGACAGCCCCTTACTTCGCAGAACCCTTATTCTATGAATAGGATTTTATGATGCGCACGGCCTAAGTGGTTTGCCGCGTTTGTTTGCTCTCTCAGAATCAGTTGCCTGTTCTTTCAGTTTTGTCCTTCGAATTCTAGCTAACGATGATTCCGATCTCCAATGCTTTCTGGACGGCTTCTTCCTTGTTGTGTACTCCTAGCTTAATATAGGCCGAGGAGGCGTAGTTTCTGACCGTGCCGTCCGACAAATACAGCTTGGACGCTATCGTCTTGTACCGGAGCCCTTTGGCAACAAGCTGCAATATTTCTATTTCCCTGTTAGTCAGATCATAGTCGTTGGTGGCTTTCAATTGCGTAGATTTGACGCTCTTATCGAGCTTCTTGAATATTTTATGGGACATCCCTCGATCGATTAATGTGCCTCCTCTGTGAATAAGCCGGATGGTATCGGCCAGCTCTAACGGTTCGGCTGATTTTAGCAGGAAGCCGTCCGCACCACTGCGCAGTAAGTCCAACGCTTGCTCCGCATCCTGAAACGTCGTGAAAATCAATACGCGAATATGCGGCCATTGCTGTTTGATCATTTTGGTTGCCTCGGATCCATTCATGCGTGGCATATCCAAATCCATTAGCACTACGTGAGGCTGGAGGCGTCCGCACAGGTCGACGGCTTGTTCGCCATCCTCCGCCGAGCCGACTACTTTCAAGTCTTGGTACTTGTCGAGCAGCACCTGCAGACTTTCCCGAATAAAAGGTTGGTCGTCGACGATCAACAGCTGAATAAGGTCGTTCTCCATTTCCGCTTGTCGCGGCAACGTACAGGTGACAAGCGTACCGGCCCCTGGTTTCGTATAGACGAACACTTGACCTTGCAAATTCATGGCCCGCTCCTTCATCGCGTTCATGCCGAAGCCCTCCTGCCATTCTTCCATCCCTCTTCCGTTGTCATGCACCTCCAATCTTATATCTTGGTGCCCAAATTTCAAAGAAACGGTGATATCCGTCGCCTGACCGTGACGCACCGCATTCGTAAGTGACTCCTGCAAACAGCGAATGAACGCCATTTTCGCTTGTCGGGACAGTTGGAACTCCTCTCCGAACGCACGAAAGCTTACCTCGACCCGGGCATGCTCCTGAAATTCATCTCCAAGCTTTTGCAGAGATTGAACCAAGGAAAGCGACTGCTGTGGAGACTCCATTTGATGCAAGAAGCCCCTCACTTCCTCTAAACTTTTGCGGCCCAACTCTAGCAAGGAATCCAGTCTCTGTATACCCTTTTCAGTAGCAAGCTCGGAGCGGAACGCTTCCATTCCCATGATGATGGAAGTATAAGCATGACCGACAGTATCGTGAAGCTCTCTCGACATCCTGTTTCGCTCTTCTGCCAGCGTAATACGCTCGATTTGGGACATATATTGCTCAAGCACCGCGTTTTGCTTGCGAATCGTTTCATTTTGCCGATGATTGACGGTCAATAAATGAAAAGTGAATCCCATCACATAAGCAAGTCCGTAGTAGATTACCATGACCCAATAGCTGTTATTAGGCGAAACAACATAAAAAATTCCGGGTATTACCAAGACCGTTGCCGGCGCCGTCCAATGATAAGACAGACGAGCGCTATTCGCTGCGATCAGAAAGACTGATACAAGAAATGAAGGGAAAGCTTCCGGAAACAACGAAGTTAAATGTACGCATAGCCCGCCAAAGAGCAGTATCTCTGTGAATAAATAATATTTGTAGTTGAGCTGCAAGCAAATCCAGGGAATGGATAAAGCGGAAATCTCCCAAAAAATAACAATCCATAAAGACAGCGCTAGACCTTCCTGAAATCTGATCGTCGTGAGAATGAGCGAAACGCTAGTAATAAGGCGGAGCCCAAGCATAATCCAATCATACCAAAACCATTTTTTGACCATTTCCAACAATTCTTTCAACCCCTAAGCAGCTATCTGTTTGTTTCCTATAGTATTATAAACCAAACCTTTGTACAGTGTATAATTGGCTGTTTACGCTCCGTCACCTGCACAAAGGTCGGAAAAAAAAGCTATCGGTCTAGCTGTTGAATCATGGTTCGCGTATAACCTCCGAATGTTTTCGCTAACCGGTCACCCAACTTGACGCTTATTGCGGCAAGCACCGCCCCCAGAACCATGATAATGAGTGATTTCGCAAAAGTATCTACTTGCATGAAAATGAAATTCATATCGATGTATCGATACAAAATTGGTGCCAACAGGAATGCAACCGGTGTTAAATAGAGAACGGCTACACTGACGAGACTGACGAGTCCGATCACCAACTTCTGCATTAACCAAAAGACGGCGAGCCAATTGCGACGATCTGTAAGTTCTAATTTGGCATGAGTCCAAATCGTTGCATCCGTTGTTATTTTTTTGTCGTAAGGTGCTGTCGTAATATCTGTGTAAATTTTCGTCTGCGTACGTTCGAATTGGATGAAGGTTGTCGTAGTTCGCAATACTCGTGTAAATAGCGGAATGCCGATTACTATAAATGAAAGACTTAAACTGAACGACAGAGCTACCATATAAAAGCAAAAGTAAAACAAGCCTGTAACGAAAGTTAATAATAAAAAATAACCATTTTGGATGAAACCTGATTTCATAAGGTTCATCGCTCCTCTCCGTGTAATAGCGGTATTGTATGGTTTGGCTTCTTCCGTCAACCGCACCAGTGTAAAAATGTTATGTGACATTTTCGGAATATATCCAACCTGCTCAACCTCAGCAAAAAAAGTAAACGCCATAGACGGAAACACTGTTCTGAAGTTGTTAATGATTTGACTACGGTTTTCTATAGGTGAATCAGCTCCTCTTAAAAAATAGGTTGGTGCGGTTGCCTACTGCTCCATACTAACCGCACAGCCGTCATTTCCACCAGTGACAACATGTCATCATTTTCTTTGTGACATGTTGGCGTTGATCAATACGTTAGCAAGCATTGCATGTCACATAAATAGTGAAGATTTGTAACTAGCTTAAATGATAGTGAGTGAGTGACAATTGGATTACTGAAGACGACCCAATATGCTTGTATGCGGAAAGAGTCGTACTTCAAAAAAATCCATGAGGTGAATACCATGAACAAAAGAAGGAAAATGATTTACGGTGGAGTTGCCGTAATGCAAAGTGCAGCGATTCTAACTGCAGGTTGCAGTACGAGACCAGCTGAAAAGTCGGATCTAATAGGAACAACCCAACCAGTTGAGACAGCTCAAATATCTCAAAATAGTATTGCAAAATCACTTGAATTGCAGGCGAAGCAACTGAAGACGTTAGATCCGAAACAAGCGTTGGATGATTTAAAACCGCTAAAAGACATGATAGGGAATGCAAATTATGTTGGTTTAGGAGAGGCTACTCACGGAAGCTCGGAGATTTTTATGATGAAGCATCGCCTCGTGAAGTATTTGGTCACTGAGCTAGGCTTTACCAATTTTGGGATTGAAGAGGATTGGGGCAACGGTTTAAAGCTGAACGAGTATATCCAAACGGGAAAAGGCGACCCTAGGGAGTTTTTGAAGCTGTTGTACCCAACTGATGAGATCGTTGCTATGGTAGTATGGATGCGGAAATACAACTCTGATCCTGTAAATAAAAAGAAAATTCAATTCATCGGACTCGACTTAAAAATGCTGGATCAAAGTGTCTTCGATAAAGTGATCAACTATGTAAAGGAGCATCATCCTGATTTGCTGCCGGAAGTCGAGCAAAGCTACAACGAGTTGTCATCGGTGGCAGGTAATCTACAGGAATATATGAAGCTAACTACTGAAGTGAAAGAAAAGCATATGGCTAATGCGCAAAAAGTAGTCAAACTAATTGAAGACAAAACGGAGTCGAATAATGAGACTGATTCACACGAGCTAGCTTGGGTGAAAGGAACGACTAAGGTGATAGAGAATTTTACGAAGATGGGGATTCCGGCTGACTATCCGAGCATGGTGAAGCTGCATGATCAGTATCTAGCCGAGCACGCTGTTTGGGCTCAAGAAAAATTTGGCGGCAAAACGATGGTTTGGGGACACAATATTCACATAGCTAAAGGTGTTATCACTGAGAAGATGTATCCTAAAGTCGCCGGGGAGTTTCTGAAAGAACGTGTAGGTAATCAATATGTAGCAATTGGCTCCACCACCACGGAAGGCAAATTTACAGCATATAAATCATTCAGTGAAAATAAGATTGCAGCGGATACCATTCAGAAGAACGAGAACAGCTCCAATCATATGTTTGGACAAGTTCATTACGATCAGTTCCTGTTAGATCTTCGTAAATTGAATGGAGCCGCGCAGCAATGGGTAAAAGAAAAGCAGCCATTCTTTGATGGCGTTGCACAAATCAATCCTAACGTACCGCAATATGATGATGATGTTTCCCTTCAGGAGCAATTCGACATTATGGTTCATATTCAAAAAACAACCCCTTCGCATATCAAGTAATATAAAATAAAAAAGACAAAGACAACCCCTTAACTTGTTACCAGGATGAGGGATTGTTTGCAGACGTAAAAGTTCACTTTGATTCGATTATTAAAGGGAAAGCATCAACCGCAATTAATTACACAGTGGTATTTCCAAATGGTGGGCAATATGATCAAGTCAGATAAGAGGTTTACAACGACCAATGAAAGGAAATTCCCTTGTTGCCAGATGGCATTGATTTAGAGACTAATAAATCTGAAAATCATAGAACTGTAAAAGGAAGAATGATAGTTCCTCAGTCTCTATAAGAAAAAACAAGTTATTTGGAAATTCACCCAAAAGTAGCATTGCATGAAAAAAAATCAGTTTGATACATTGGAACAGCAAACTTCTATTAAAATACAGTCTGATCGAAAAAATCTATCCGTAACAGTGGAAAAAATGAAATCAAAGAAAGGTAATTTCACCGTCGATTTCCAAGTTAACCATGGCGATATGAGAAGTTGGAATTTTTCGTTTTTTAAAGATTTTGCACGTAATGATATAACGTTAGTTAAAGAGTCTGAAAAAGCTATTTATAAAGAACCGATGAAACATTCAATCAAAGAAAATAGATGAGAAAGAATTAAGATTCCGAAGCACATTTTGGTACAGTTAGTGATTTTAGTAAAGACAATTATGTAATAAGAGTTAATTTAGACTCACTAAGTGCGAATATACCACTTGAATCTTAAGAATCTATTAAGAAATAAGTGAATTTTAGGAACTAGAATAAATTTATCTTAAAAGTAATAAGAGCATTAATGGTTTAAACGGAAATCCTTAGGGCATGTCAAAAAACTAATAAGTAAGTATTTCAGGAGGTTTTTATGAAAAAGAAAATAATTATTGCACTTGGTGCTTCTGCTATAATACTGACTAACTTTGTAGGAAGTACTTATGCAGATTCGAAAACAGAAGTTCCTATGACAGCTCCCTACAATACAAATCAAATAGCGGAATGGTTAGAAATGCATGCAAAGCCTTTAAAAACAACTAATCCAACTGCATCTTTTAATGATTTAAAACCACTTAAGAATATGGTAGGTTCAGCTTCAATTGTAGGTTTAGGTGAAGCTACGCATGGGGCTCACGAAGTTTTTACAATGAAACAACGCATTGTTAATTATTTAGTATCTGAAAAGGGATTTATCAACTTAGTTTTAGAAGAGGGATGGGACAGAGCTTTGGAGCTTGATCGATATGTTCTTACTGGTAAGGGAAACCCAAGCCAACATCTATCACCTGTATTTAAAACAAAAGAAATGTTAGATCTACTTAGTTGGATTCAACAATATAATGCTAATCCAAAACATAAATCTAAAGTGCGTATCATTGGGATGGACATTCAATCAGTAAACGAGAATGTTTATAATAATATAATAGAATATATAAAAAGAAACAATTCAGATCTTGTACCTAGAGTAGAAGAGAAGATAAAAGGTCTTATTCCTGTAACAAAGGATATGGATACCTTTGACAGCCTTACGAAAGAAGAAAAAGAAAAGTATGTTTCAGATGCTAAACAAATCAGTGCTTTATTAGAGGAAAATAAAAGTTATTTAAATGGGAAATCTAAAGAGTTCGCATGGATAAAACAAAATGCTCGTATTATTGAACAGTTTACTACAATGTTAGCGACACCTCCTGATAAACCATCGGATTTTTATTTGAAACATGATATTGCAATGTATGAAAATGCGAAGTGGACTGAAGAACATTTAGGAAAAACCATTGTATGGGGACATAATGGACACGTTTCGAAAACAAATATGCTTCCTTTTATATACCCTAAATTAGCTGGGCAGCATTTAGCAGAATATTATGGAAAACGGTACGTATCTATTGGAACGTCAGTTTATGAAGGACAATATAATGTCAAGAATAGCGATGGTGAATTTGGCCCATATGGAATATTAAAATCGGATGATCCAAACAGTTATAACTACATCTTTGGACAAGTTAAAAAAGATCAATTTTTTATTGATTTACGTAAGGCAAACGGCGTGACAAAAACTTGGTTAAACGAACAACATCCAATTTTCGCTGGAATAACTATCGAAGGGCCTGATATACCAAAAACTGTTGATATATCATTAGGTAAAGCGTTTGATATACTTGTTCAAATTCAAAAAGTGAGTCCATCTCAACTACATCAATAAATTTGTAATAATGTGGTTCAACGAAGTGTAGTATTGATGGTAGTGTTAAGTGTCAATATAGTTGTTTGAAAATTCAGTCACTTTATTCCATTAAAGGGTCATTAGATGGAATAAGTGTTTTCAAATTAAAGGGGATGCGAGGTAGAAACACATCGCCATCAAGCTAAGGTTTTGAAGTACCCCCAAAATGAAAATTTTCTGTCTCTACATTTAGTTATTTTGAAAAGTCAGCTCATTTTTTGTTTCGAGGCGTTTCTTTTTTTGCGCTTTCGGGCACAGATGCTCCTTCAACCTATTATAGAAGCGATTTCGAATGTAAGGAATAGGTAAAGGGAAAAGAGATTTTCATTGTATATGATAAAAATATAAAGAGGCGAGGTATGACCTATCTATGAAAAACAAACCAGTAACAAGAGTGTTTTAAGAAAAATAAATAATTACTATGGTTAACATGATGTGGAAAAAGAGGGATTTACCGTTTGTTAGGACACAATGATGTTTGTGAAAATAATAATTAGTAAGATAATTGCAAATTCAATGTTGACTTTTTGTCATTGGTAGAGTTGATAGCTGTGTGGTTAGTATGACACAGCTATCAACCTTCTATACAATTTAAATAGAGGAGAGGAATGCCTTATGAAATCACGTAGTCAAATTACATGTGCAAGTCTAGCACTTTTAATAGCTGGAAGTTCCCTGTTATACATAGCACCAACCTCAAAAGCAGAACCCACGCAAAATGTATCTAGTTCGTTACAAACAAGTACTCAACGAGATCGTACTTCCGTCAAGGAAGCAATGCGGGATACACTGCAACATGGATACCCTGGGATACTTGCTAAAATTCATAAGGGTGGAAAAACTTGGAGTTATGCTGCGGGGATAGCGGATCTGAGAACCAAGAAACCGATGAAAACAGATTTTCGCTTTCGCATTGGCAGTGTGACGAAAACGTTTATTGCAACAGTTCTACTTCAATTATCTGGAGAGAACCGTTTGAATCTAGACGACCCCATTGAAAAATGGTTGCCTGGTGTCATTCAAGGAAACGGATATGATGGTAACCAGATTACTATCCGGCAGATATTGAATCATACAAGTGGTATCGCTGACTATGTAAATTCAAAAGACTTTGATATTATGGATACAAAAAAATCGTATACGGCTGAAGAATTCGTAAAGATGGGGATTTCTCTTCCCCCAGACTTTGCCCCAGGAAAGGGGTGGTCTTATTCAAACACAGGATACGTATTACTGGGGATCCTTATTGAAAAAGTAACTGGAAACAGCTATGCGGAAGAGGTTGAAAATCGGATTATTGAACCACTTGATTTGTCGAATACATTCCTACCTGGCAATTCAAGCGTGATTCCAGGCACCAAGCATGCCCGTGGCTATTTCCAACTAGACGGAGCAAGTGAGCTAAAAGACGTTACTTATATTAACCCAGGTAGCTCGGATGGAGATATGATTTCTACTGCTGAAGACTTAAACAAATTCTTCTCTTACTTACTCAGTGGCAAATTACTGAGGGAACAGCAACTAAAACAAATGCTTACTACAGTTCCTACAGGAAGAGAAGGAACCGGATATGGTCTTGGAATCTATGAAACTAAGCTTCCAAACAGTGTCTCGATATGGGGACACACAGGTGGCGTTCTAGGATTTTCCACTTTTGCGGGTGGCACACTTGGAGGCAAGCATACATTGGCCGTCAATTTGAACAGCCTTAATAATACCCCTGATCCTTTTAAAAATATTTTACTTGCTGAATTTAGCAAGTAGGCAAAAAGGAAAACCGGATAAATTTTGTTATAGTTTTTATAGTTTTTATATTTGAAAATATACCTTTTTGGTCCAAAAAACAAACTTACTCTAAAAAAAAAATTTGGGGATTTTGGAATTACGGTGACAAATGCTAATAATCTAATAAAACAAAATCCTCCCTAAAATAAAAAATACGCTATTCTTTCTCTAGAATCATAGGAAAGGATGGTGTTTTTTTCACTTGGGAATAAAGCAATTTTTTAAGTTGATGGATGTGTGGTTGGACCCCATTGCCATCAAGTTAAGGTTTGTAGTACCCCCAGAACGAAATTTTGGACTTTCTTGTAACTTATAAGCTCAATTTTCGTTTTGGGGATGACCTATTTTTGAAGTTGGATGTGCAAATAGCACTCAAAATTAGTGCAAAATAACGCCGAAGTTACAGGCAGGTTAGCAAGATTGTGAAGGTTTGTATATAAACTAACGGGTGCGTTAGCGAATTAAGGAGGTCAATGGCTCAAACCACTGACTTTAACTTGTTAAGATTGATAAACGATTTTATTATTTAGCGGAAGAAGCATTTGAAAAAAAAAGAGAAATATCGGAAAAGTTCTCCTGCTCCTACACGATATTCTCCGTTCGCGCCATTTTTATTGCTTCTTCACGGTTGTTGACGTCGAGCTTCGAGTAGAGTTTCGAGCAGTAATTGCGGACCGTTCCCTCCGATAAAAATAGCTTTGCAGCAATCGACTTGTAGCGCAGCCCGTTTGACAGGTGCTCTAGAATCTCCATCTCGCGTTTCGTAAGCCCGTACGGGTGGTTTTCCTTACTTGAGCCGATTTTCTCCAACTGCTCGCGCTGACGCTTCATCTCCTCGAAAACTCGCGTAGCGACCGATTGGTCGATCCAGGTTCCTCCGTTATAAATAAGTTTCAAGGCTTCCTTCATCTCCCGCGGATGAATCGACTTCAGCATGTAGCCTTCCGCCCCGCGCTCCAATGCAGTTGCCGCCTGCAAGGTATCCTCAAACGTTGTCATGAGCACAATCTTCATATCAGGCCATCGTTGTTTCATCTCAAGTAAAGCTTCAAGCCCGTCCATTTCCTGCATGCGAATATCCATTAGCACGATATCCGGCTGTGACCGCTCACAATGTTCCAATGCTTCGCACCCGTCCCCCGCCTTACCAACAACGGTAAAATCAGCGTGCTGATCCAAAAGTTGCTTCAAACTGTCGGTAATGATCGCCTGGTCATCAACGATCAGCAGGCGAATCGTGTCATGTACTGGCTCTGTCTGTAACAGAATATTACATATGACGAAAGTTCCTTGCCCAGACCGGGAATGAACGGACAGCGTGCCATGAAATGGTTCAAGCCGTTCCTTCATCCCATTGAGCCCAAATCCGAATTGGATCTCTTCCATTCCGATGCCGTTATCTTCGATCTGTAACCGAAGCTGATGACTATCGAAATGCAGTTGAACGGATATCAAGCTCGCCTGACCGTGCCGAACCGCGTTGGTTAAAGACTCTTGAAGGCAGCGATACAGACAAAAGTTTATTTTTTGCATAACGAGAGTCTCGTTGCCGATCACACGAAATTTGACCGTTATGCCTGTCGACTTCATAAACTCTTCGGTTAATTGCCGCAGCGATTCACTTAACGAATGGCTTAACTGAGTATGAGAAAGCTGGTGCAGATGCTTTCGGATATCATCCAGACTGTGCTGGGCAATTCCGACAAGCGAATCGATCCTCTCGATCTGCGAATCAGGCACGGAAGATCGCAGCGATTCGACGCCGACGATGAGCGAGGTAAGCGCATGGCCAATCGTGTCATGCAGCTCATGTGAAAGCCGGCTGCGCTCCTCTATCAGTGTAAGTTCCTCAATCCGCTTAATATGCTGCTCCAGCAACAGCTTCTGCTCTTGAATAATTCGGGCTTGCTTATGGGACTGAATTAATATATTAAACGCGATGCCGATGGCAAAACCAATGCTGCAGCTAACGATAAACTCATACGGGAGACGATCAGCGATCCAACCGTTCAATGCCGGGAATACGATTCCACAGAGGATACCTGTCCACATATAGGTTTTGCGACTGCTCGCCAAGCCGATAATCATCACGAGTAAAACGAAAGACCAGAGCAATCCCGGCGCTGCGTAGGCTAAATAAAGATGAAAAAAGCCCGCTGCCGTGACATCGACTGCTAGATACCGCTCTTCTTTCCTATAGCGGACGATTAATGGAATGAGGTAAACGACAAAAGCAAGAGAAAGTACAATCCAAAGCGACGCATCGATTAATGACGGATTGTTAAAAACAGCGCTTACGATTATGACCAGCCAAAGCGTTCGTATGGCCACAAATATCCAATCATACCAGAACCATTTTTTCATTATGGAGAACATGGATTATGTACACCTACTTTATTTTTTTACAAACCAAATCCCGAATGATTCAGAGCTATCATGTACCAAAACTTCCGATTCGTCAAGCGAAGGGGGAGAACGGTTAGACCTTGGCTGTCAAGCATGTCACATGAGACAGTTGACAGTTTGTCATACAAATATTTGTGAAAGGTTCGAGCACGATGTCATCAAAAGTTTGGCGGTTTCAACACTGTCCGAATTAACAACCTCGGGGGTAAGGTTAGGGAGTGAAGCAACACAACATTCCAAAATAATAGGAGCGATGCATTATGAAATCATTCATCAATAAAAAAGGAGCAGCACATACCTTAACAGCTATATTGGCGGGTACACTGATATTTCCTGCTTATGGAACTGTACATGCGGCGTGTAAGACGCCAACCCAACAAGCTATCGATAAAGCTGCCAATGCCGACAATATTCCAGGCGTTATTAATACGGTGAAGAAAGGAGAGGCGAGCTGGTCATATGCTTCCGGTGAAGCGAATATTGAAAGAAACCATAAGGTGGACGCCGACTCCGCTTTCCGGATCGGAAGTACAACAAAGTCGTTTGTCGCTACGGTTGCCTTGCAGCTTGCTGGCGAGAAGAAGCTAAGTCTCGATG
This sequence comes from Peribacillus sp. AS_2, assembly GCF_026891895.1. Taxonomy (NCBI): domain Bacteria; kingdom Bacillati; phylum Bacillota; class Bacilli; order Caryophanales; family Bacillaceae; genus Peribacillus; species Peribacillus sp. AS_2. Next base: position 119,604 of record NZ_JAPTGA010000013.1, on the reverse strand, counting down.
ATACGGTGGAGAAATGGCTACCGGGGCTTGTACAGGGCAATGGGTACGACGGCAATAACATTAAGATTCGTCAATTGTTAAATCATACAAGCGGACTTCCAGACTACTTGACTCCGGAGCTCAAGACTAAATTACTTGAAAATCCAGGCAAAAATTATACACCCGAAAAGTTAATTGCCCGGGCCTTGGAGCTAGAGCCGGTAAAGGGGTGGGCATACTCGAACACGAATGCGGCTATTATGGGGCTCATTATCCAGAAGGTCACCGGGGAAACATATGCCGAACAGATTAAGAAACGAATTATTGAACCGCTTCAACTTAGAGAAACGTTCCTCCCTGGCAGCTCGGTAGATATTCCGAAGAAAAATGCACGCGGCTACTTGAACACTGGAGGTAAATTAGTGGATATTACTGTGCTTAACCCATCATTTGCTAACGCCGGCGGGGAAATGATCTCGACTGGGGAAGACTTGACGACGTTTTTCCGCGCTTTATTAGGAGGAAAGCTGTTAAAACCAGAGATACAGAAGGAAATGATGACCAGCACAGCCGACTCCCCATATGGAAAGTATGGACTTGGTATACACGGAACAAAGCTACCGGACGGAACCATCGTATGGGGACATGGCGGCGGTATTCCCGGATTTACCAACTTTGCAGGCGGAACGGAAGACGGTCAACATGTCATCTCGATAAATATCAATGTACTGGGAAATGCGGATAAACATATCAACGATATTTTAGCGTCGGAATTCGCAAAAGAAGCCAAAAAAGAACTCAAGGAGAAGGAAAAGAGAAGCAAGCATCGGGAAGAAGTTAAATGCGTCATGGATGAGGTGATAACCAACAAAAGAGTCCCAAGTGTCGTGGCTGGCGGGCTAAAAGACAAGAAACGCTGGTCCTACGCTACAGGTACAGCTAGCTACGAAGTACCACGCCCGGTGGAGCCGAACTTTTCATTCCGTATTGGAAGCATCACGAAGACGTTCACCGCTTCCGTTGTGTTGCAGTTGGCTGAGGAGAAACAATTGAACCTGAATGATTCGGTCGAAAAATGGCTGCCGGGGGTCATCAAGGGTAACGGGTATGACGGCAATAAAATTACGATTCGTCAGTTATTAAACCATACAAGCGGGCTTGCGAGCTATACAGATTCGAATATGCGGGATATTACCTTGCCTCAAAATCCATTCCGTTATTATACCGCCGACGAGCTTATCAGTTTGGCACTTGAAAAGCCACCTGTATTTGCACCAGGGGAGGGATGGAATTATTCCAACATCAACACAGTGCTAGCTGGTCAAATTATTCAGAAGGTAACAGGAGATACGTATGCGGAGCAGATCAGGAAAAGGTTCATCGAACCGCTCGGGCTGACAGGGACATTCGTGATGGGCAATAGTTCCTATATTCCAGGTGAGCATGCCACAGGATATAATATGGACAAATCGGGTCATTTGTATGATTTGACAGAAATAAATCAATCATGGGCAAATGCAGCCGGTGATATGGTATCAACAGTCAATGATCTGACCACCTTCTTCAGTGCGCTGTTGGGTGGAAAGCTTCTGAATCAAGAAATGATGGACCAGATGCTCACAGCAGTAGATTCACCTATGGGTAAAGTCGGACTAGGGATTTATGAAGGGGAAACACCGGATGGGCAATCCTATTGGGGGCATGCCGGCGGTACTTTCGGATTTGAAACGAGAGTTGGCGGACCTATAGGCGGCAAGCATATTTTGGTAACGGCCATCAACTCGGTGGCCCCGGAAGTCATAGGGGCTCGCGATAAAATATTCAATAAGGAGTTTGGCCGTTAAGTTTAAAGCCGACATCGTGCCCTTTATTTGAGTGCGGTGTCGGTTTTCTTGCTACGATTGCTTTATCAATGGTCAACTGCACTATTGTGGTTAACCTTATTTGGATTAATCATGCTTCATATTTTGAACAAATTTTTCAACTTCGCCAGAAACATCATTTTCTGAAATATCTTTAAAATCCAATTCCTCTTTGATTTCACCCTCTTGATAAAATGCGAAGGTTCCTGAATATTGCACAAGAGTACGTTTTTAAGTATCCTGTTCGTAAAGTTCTGAAGTAGGCAGTTCTTTTGCATCAAACACATAAAAATCAATCTTTTCAGCCTCGGTAACTCGTTCAATTTCGCTTAACTGCATTCAACGAGTTCTTTATCAGAATCAAATGCTGATTTCACATATAAAAACCCTGTTTTTTCATCATCCATAAATGCTTTAATTTCCCTCAAGTTGAGTTCAGTAGCCTTTCCAATCCCTCCATTAACGCCATTACTCTCACAAGCTGATACAACCAACACAGACAAAAAAAAACAAGACAGCTACTAGAACCCTTTTTTAAATTCATTTACAAAACTCCTTTGGATTTATTGATCTATATAAAAACCACGCCTTTTACAGTTTTATTCGGAGACACAAATCCGTATAAAATCATGCCTGCATCACCATCAATCGTGAAGGCTTCAGTTAAAACACCATCTTTTTCTTCAAATTTTTTTATATGTTTCTTTAATAACGCAGTTTGATTTGGATTTAAGGTTTTTTTCTTTTTCATTCCAACGTATACAATCTCCATTCTTATAACCCAAGTTGATACAAAGGTTTTGCCAACCCATATAAGAGTAAAAAACCACCTCTTGGAAGGGCGGCATGATGTAATCATCGCTTAAATCCCTTAATATAGGGTTTAACGACGATTCAGTAATGAGTGCTCACCTAACATGTGAATATTTTTAAAGTTGAAGGCCTCTCACAGTTACTGTGGGAGACCTTTTCTTTTTATGTAAAGTAAAATCCAATATAAGAATTCTGAAAATTTTAAGTTGTTTAACATATATTCGGGTGATATACTAATTTCACAAATATAATCATGATTATAAAATCACTTTGATTGTTTTGTAATTACGATTAAAAAATTATAAAAGGCGCTAATAGTGAGTTAAAAGTAAAGATAATGACTACTTTACGGCGGATGAAAATAAGTAAGAGGAGGATGAAAAGTGTCAACAGAATATAAAGAAAAAGAAATTATCACTAATTTTCCTTATGCGTACCAAACCATTGAAAACACTTGGATTGTTTTAAAAGATGGAACTAGACTTTCAAGTCGTATCTGGTTGCCTGAAGTTAGGGAAGGACAAAAAGTACCTGCCATTTTAGAGTACATTCCTTACAGAAAAACAGACGGTACAAGGGCAAGAGATGAACCGATGCATGGTTATTTTGCCGGGCATGGATATGCAGTTGTCAGAGTGGATATGAGGGGTTCGGGAGAATCAGATGGTCTGTTAAGGGATGAATACTTAAAGCAAGAACAAGATGATGCTCTGGAAGTTATTGATTGGATCTCAAAGCAAATTTGGTGTGATGGAAATATCGGTATGATGGGTAAATCATGGGGGGGCTTTAATTCGCTTCAAGTTGCAGCCAGAAGACCCAAAAATTTAAAAGCGATTATTACACTCGGGTTTACCGATGACCGGTATAACAATGATATCCACTATAAAGGCGGCTGCCTCTTAAATGATAATTTCTGGTGGGGGGCTATTATGCTGGCCTATCAGGTGCGTCCGCTTGACCCTCATATTGTTGGGGATAGCTGGCGTGAAAAATGGCTGGAAAGATTAGAGGAAATGCCTTTATGGATGGCGCAATGGATGGAGCACCAAACAAGAGATGCTTATTGGAAGCATGGTTCAGTTTGTGAAAATTACGATGACATTGAAGTGCCGGTTCTAGCCATCGATGGTTGGGAAGATTCTTATACGAATACCGTATTAAGTTTAATGAAAGGGCTTTCAGTTCCCGGGAAGGGGATTATTGGTCCTTGGGCACATGTATACCCTCATGATGGAGTTCCAGGACCAGCAATGGGCTTTTTGCAAGAAGCTGTTAAATGGTGGGACCATTGGCTAAAAGGAAAAGAGAACGATGCGATGGATGGACCAATGGTGAATGTATGGCTTGAGGAAAGTATGCCCCCTTCTTCCATTAAACCAGTAAGTAAAGGAGAGTGGGTTGGACTCGATTCCTGGCCATCAAATGAAGTTCTAACGCAAACTTATCAATTGACTCATGGTAAATTGCTAGAAGAAAGAGATGAAACAGAAGAGCGAGTGTTATTAAAAACACCTTTAAATCACGGCCTTTTATCAGGTGAATGGATGGGTGCCGGAGTACCGGGGGAAAGTCCATCAGATCAACGATTGGATGATGGTATGGCGATGGTATTTGAAGGGGATGTCTTAGAAAGCCCGTTGGAAATAGTCGGTTATCCAAGATTTGAAGTACAAATGACAAGTGACAAACCAAAGGCAATGCTCTTTGCACAACTATCAGATGTTGCACCAGATGGAGCCGTTACCCGTGTTTCTTATGGAGTAATGAATTTAACCCATTTAAATGGACATGATCAAGTAGACTTGTTAACCCCTGGTGAAAAGGTAAATGCATTTGTTAATTTAGACTGTTGCGGGCATAAATTTAAAGCCGGGCACCGGATACGTTTGTCTATTGCAACAACTTTTTGGCCAATGTTTTGGCCAATGCCTGAGGATGCAACACTTACTCTGAATCTTGAAACCGCAAAGTTTTCATTACCGATCTTTAAAGGAAGCCAGGTATCTGGACCGAATATGAGTCCTCAAAGCGCGCCATTAACTCCAACAACTATACTTTCAGAGGGAAAAGTCGATCGTTCCATTTCATACGATATTTTAACGGATACATGGACTTGCATAACCGATGGTGTAGGGGGGGTATTTGGTGAAGGGGTCTATCGCTTTGATGACATCGATGTTACGGTTGAACACAATTTGAGACGAGAGTTGACATTAAGTAATGCTAATCCTCTTTCGGCGAAATATACCATTTGTCAAAAAATGAGAATTGGGCGTGAGGGTTGGTGGATTGAAGCTGACATTACGGTTACGCAAACTTCTGATGAAGAAAGCTTTATGATTGTTGGGGAAATGGATGTTAAAGAAAACAGCCGACCGGCATTCCATAAGAATTGGGATCAAAAGATTGAGCGTTCAGGACTTTAAAAAGCCAGGGATTGGAGAGAAAAGTGATGAAAGGTAAACTAAGGAAAAATATACCTACTCTAGTCATATTAATCATTGCAGGTGAAATGATTTATACATTGCCTTATTTTCGAAACTATTATTATGATGTATTCTTAAATGCCTTTCACTTAACCAATACACAAATGGGTACGCTTGGCAGCGCTTATGGAGTTTGCTGTTTGATTTCCTATATCTTTGGAGGGTATGTGGCAGATAGATGGAGAACGAAGCACTTGTTGTCCATATCTTTATTTACGACAGGTTTTCTAGGCTTTGCTTTACTATTGTATCCCCCTTACCCTGTGTTGCTGCTAATCTATGCAGCTTGGGGAATAACATCCATCATGACCTTTTGGGTAGCATTAATAAAGGCTGTCCGTTCGTTAGCATCTGAAAATGAACAAGGAAAAGCATTCGGCTTTTTTGAAGGCGGACGCGGTGCTGCCAAAGTTATCGAATCTGCTTTGGTATTAGGACTATTCGCCATTTTAGCAAAGCAACTGAGTGACAAGCTGGCATTGTCTTCTGTGATTATTTTCTATTCCGTGATGTGCATTCTTTTAGGGTTCATGATTATGTTACTTTATAAGGAACCAGATGGTAACAACAGTAGTGGTGAAATAAAAGAAAAGGAGGATAAAAAATTTGATTGGGCAATACTTTTGAGGATTCTCAAAATGCCAACAACCTGGTTGGCAGCCATTCTTATATTAACGTCTTATGCGATGATTAATAGTTTCTATTATATTACGCCTTATGCAACGGCCGCCTTTGGTGCTTCAACAATAATTGCCGCTGCATTGGGTTACTTTTCACAATATTGCCGCCCAATCGGAAGTTTCGGCTCTGGCATTATCGGGGATCGAATTGGTATTTCGAATATGGTCATAATTGGCTATTGTGTTCTGGCAATCGGTTTAGCTGCTCTCATCGTATTACCCGGAAAGCCTTCTTTCATCTTATTACTGTTAGTTTTTATAGCGATTATTTATATATCAATGTATGCATTACAGGCAACGCACTTCGCTATTTTGGTGGAAGGAGACTATCCTGTCGAAACAACAGGAACAGTTGCCATGCCCTTGATGATTATTGGGTATAGCGGAGAAATCTTTATGCCAATTGTTGCAGGTGCTTGTTTGGACCACTGGAGTGGTACAGACGGTTATAAGGTATTATTTACAATTTTATTAGGCTTGACGATTGTTGGGTTGATTACGGCTATAATTTGGCAAAGAGTAACGAAAGAAAAACGAAAAGAGATTTCGCTCCTGAAGAGAGAAATGAAAGCAAGTTAGCAAAAGGCAAGAGGGTACCCAAGTGATAGAATTAATGAGGTCTTCTTAAAGATCCCCAAAAATGTAAAGAGGCTGGCGATAAACGTTTTGTTTTTTGCCAGCTTTTTATTTTTATACGTTTCTATTGTGGGCTAATGTTCTTTCGGCTTCCATGCCATAGTTTGGTATAATTTATCCATCAGCACTTTATTGATTAGCATGCCACTATAAAATATAGATAAGAATACAGAAAGCTTTGTTTTATAGGGTTCAGTGATTGAAATGGACCTATATCTTTTTAAAAATGTGAGGGGAATAGATATGAAAAAAAAAGAAATACAAATGGGCCGCATGTGGAAATACTTTGTGGACGCAACAGCTGAAATTATCGAAGAAGAAGGTTTAGAGAATGTAACAATAAGGAAAGTTGCGGATAAAGCGGGCTATAATAGCGCAACCATTTATAACTATTTTTCTGAGGTCTCCCATTTGATTTTTTTCGCTTCAATGAAATTCTTGAAATGCTACACAGATGAGGTGGCTGTTTATATTGAAAAAGGAAAAGATCCAATTGAAAAGTACTTATTAGCATGGGAATGTTTTTGTAATCACTCTTTTCAGCAACCACAAATCTTCCATGCGGTTTTTATTATGGACCTAGCTGATCAACCTGAAAAGTTGCTTGAAGACTATTACAAAATCTATCCATCTGATTTGATTAACATCCCTGAAGAATTAAAGACTATCCTTTTCGAACGTAATGTGTCAAAAAGAGGGCGATCCTTTTTAGAAATTGCACTAAGAGAGGGCTACATTAAAGAGGAAAACGTTGATGCGATTAATGAATTGACCATTTTAGTATGGCAGGGAATGTTTACGAATGTTTTAAATAATCGCAAAAGCTATGATTTTCAAACGGCTGCAAAAATCACCATGAACTATATAACAGAGATTGTACACAACGCAAATCTCTTTCATTTTAAAAAAGATCATGCAAATCGGCAGTAGCGTTCTCTACCATTTGACAAATAAAATTTACATATTTGTTTTCCTAGCGACATCGAAAAAGCCTTAATCTATTGGTCGATAATGCTTGGGATAAGGATATTTATTTTATTATTTCTTGTTTACCTTCAATAATCTTCCTAATCAAAGGCACCGGCTCTTAGAGCGCATTTCTTGCCCCAGAAGCGCACCCTTTCCTTGAAAAACTTAGGTCGTTGAAACGGGACATACCTATAGAATATTAGCCATCCGTGAATGATATAAAACCTCAGTTAAAAATGACGTTACAAAACAGTTCAAGTACATAATCTTTGTTCAAGATTTAGAGTTTATTTGCAAGATTTTCGAGCATTAGAATCCATTTTTTTATAATTTTCATAATAATGATGAATTGCGTATAATGAGAATGGAAGGGTATACATACATTTAAATCAATACGAAATGAAAGAATGGTCATCATTCTATTCTAGAAGCAAATAATCGATTAAAGGTGAAATGATTATGATAGCTAGTCTTATGAGGTCTTGGACAATATGGATAAAAATTGGAGTAATTTTATTCGGGGTATTCTTACTGTCGTGGTTGGGTCCTGACGAAATTGGCCTTACTGATTTGCTTATTTCTTTAAGAGAAGGTGAAGAAACGGGAAATAAGCTAATGCTTGCCGTTTTTTTGTTAATTTCTTTAAATACAGTTTTAGCTTTGTTTCATTATATTGGTGCACTGCTGTTGGGAGACGAAATCGGTGCTCGTTTAAACCGTCCATGGTTAAAAATCGTCATTCCTCTTATTGTTATTCCTCTCGATTATATCGTGATAAATGCTTATTATTCTTTAACATACTCATTTAGCGCATATGCGTTGTTATTGTTGTTAGCCATCTTATTATTGCAAGCCTTTGAAAAGGATAGACTAAAGCCCATTATTAAAACGATTATTTGTTCTCAATTAATCTTTGGGATTGAATGGCTGAATGAGATTCCTTCTTTATCCCAATATGGATTTGGCCAAGGATCGATTTCAAAGGAATTAAAAGATATAGCGGTTCAAATTGGATTTGAGCAATCTTTAACATTGTACAGTTTAACTTTGTGCTTAATTTTTGTTATTAATGCTGTTATTTTAGCTGTGTATTTTTCTTTATCCGAACAAAGATGGCGGATAAAGCAAGAGCTTCATTACGCGCAGTTAGAAGCAATGCAGTCAAGATCAGGACGAGAAGCACTATATCTGGTCCATGATTTAAAAACGCCTCTCACAGCAATTGAGGGGCTAAATTCTTTAATTAGTTTGAAAGTGGACGATTCTAAAATTAAGGAATATTGTCAAAGGATTTCAGCATCGATTCATTCCGTTAGCGACATGATTTCTGAGATTTTATATGATGATAAAAAACATTGGTGCCGTATAAAAGATTTAGTTGAATATGTCGAAGCAAGCAGACTGAGCGGGACAAATCTTAATCTGAAGGTAGACTTTCAAACAGATCCTGAAATTAAAATTTTAATTAATAAAATCCGAATGACAAGGGCATTGGTGAATTTAATTGACAATGCTTATGATGCAGTGAATGGAGTGGGAGATGGAAAGATTTTGCTTAAGGTAAAAACCTATGAAAATGAACTTTGGTTGGGCGTATCAGATAACGGGAAAGGGATTTCACCTAAAGAGCAGGTGGAAGTATGGAAAGCTGGGTTCAGTACGAAATCGCATCCAGGGATGGGATTAGCTTTCGTACGACAAGTTGCTGAAGGACATGGTGCATCGGTGGAAATTGACAGCAAGCTTGGGCACGGGACAATAATTTGGATTAAACTAGCTGAGGGGAGTGTGTCAAGATGAACATTTTAGTCATAGATGATGATGCATCAATTCAATACATGCTAAGTGAAATTTGTGAATTTGCCGGCTGGAATGCAGAAACGGCGAACAATGGAAACGAAGGGTTGAATGTGTTTGCAGAAAAAGGAGCGGATGTTGTTTTAGTTGATTATCATATGCCGGAAATGGACGGAATAAAAACAGTGGGTGAGCTTCGTAAACTTAATGCTGATGTTCCGATTCTTGTATTAACAGTCGATGAACGACAGGAAATTGCTGATCGCTTTCTTGAAGCAGGCGCAACGGATTTTGCGTTAAAGCCTGTAAAAGCGCCTGATTTGATTTCAAGAATTCAATTGCATGCCCGCCTAGCAAAATTAACCCAATCAGCTCCGCAGCAAAAATCCAGTGAAGAGAAGGATATATTTGTAACAAAGGGAATTAGTAAGAGAACACTTCGTCACGTTAGTGATTTTCTACATTCTAATCGTGAGCCTTTTTCCGTTGATACAATTTCTAAAGAAGTTGGATTGGCTTATCCGACCGTCTATCGCTATATTATGCATTTACTTGATGAAGGAAAAGTGGAAACTATTGTGAGTTATCAAAAAATAGGAAGACCCAAAAATTTATATCAATGGATTGTTGACTAAGAAACTGCCTTAATACAAGGCAGTTTTTTTATTATGATGGGGGGGCTCCGTTGCTGCACAACCATTAATGCAACAAGACTTTTTTTCTTTTTTTTCTGTATTTTTATATTTTCTGATAATATAAAATTATTTTACAACACTAAAGATTCTTTAAAATATAAATAACTACATTGGTTGTCTTCAAGTTAAATGAATGAATTTATAAGTTAATGCTCATGAAGATTTTGCTATCAGATTCTTTTTGCACCAGAGCGAAGATTAAAAAATGAAAACGCTTACTGAGGGTGAGTTTGATGGAGTGAGTGGCCATCATCGTACCAATCAATTGTCTATTAAAATAAAGACCATGCAATTATGAATGTAACGATTGGTGGTTAACCATTTTGAGGAGGACTTTATTATGCAAGCACTATTAAAAGAAGAAGTTCAGCAGCCAAACCAGTCCAGGAAAAAGCATCCTCCAGGACTGTATATGCTGTTCGCTACTGAGGCATGGGAGCGCTTCAGCTATTACGGAATGAGGGCAATCCTTGTTCTTTACTTAACGGCAACGGTTGTAAACGGCGGGCTTGGAGTCGACAAATCTGCGGCTATGGGCATATACGGATTCTTTACTGGTGCCGTTTATATTACGCCAATGATTGGCGGATACTTGACTGACCGTTTCATAGGCAGAAGATTGGCGATCACGATTGGCGGTATTTTAATGGCGCTGGGTAACTTTTCGCTATTCGCAAGTCAGAGTTTAACAGCGCTTTACATTGGTCTTGGTTTATTGATCATCGGTAATGGTTTCTTCAAGCCAAACATCTCGACAATTGTTGGTGATCTTTATGAAGACAATGATCCGCGTCGTGATGGGGCTTTCACCATCTTCTATATGGGTATTAACGTTGGGGCTTTCTTCGCCCCATTAGTAGTCGGGCTTATGAGCTATAAATATGGGTTCTTGACAGCAGCAATTGGCATGATTGTAGGACAGTTAGTTTTCAACTTATTAGGCAATCGCTATTTAGGTGATATCGGTAAAGAACCTACTGGCAAACCGGATGTTACAGCTGGTAAAAAATCAGCTGCACCGTTAACGAAAAGAGAACAAAAACGTACAACGGCTATCGTGATTCTGGCAGTCTTCGTCATTGCGTTCTGGGCCGCTTTCGAGCAGGCAGGAAGTTCATTGACATTGTATGCTAATGACCAAATTGACCGGAATGTATTTGGCTTTGAGGTTCCAACTGCCTGGTTCCAATCATTGAACCCATTATTCATCGTGATTTTAGCGCCAATTATGTCTGCTTTATGGTACAAGCTTGGCAGCTCAAAACGCGGTGACTTAAAAACCCCAACGAAGATGGCTCTCGGTTTAGTCACTGTTGGTTTAGGTTTCTTAGTACTGCTTCCTGCCGTTATGTACACAGGAAACGATACAGCGCTGAAAGTGAACATCCTGTTCATGATTGTAACGTATTTCCTTCATACATTAGCCGAATTAATGATTTCACCAGTCGGCTTATCAATGGTAAGTAAAATTGCTCCAATCAAGCTTGCCTCACTTCTAATGGGAGTATGGCTGGCAAGTTCCGCGGTGGCCAATATGGTAGCCGGACAATTAGCTGCATATACGCAGTCTTTAGGTTACCTGGAAATCTTCAGTGTAATTGGTTTTGTAACAATTGGTTTGGGTATTGTATTGTTGTTCCTTTCGAAGCCAGTCGCAAAGCTGATGAAATAATGAAAAAATGAGCTGACCCAAAAGGCATATAATGTGCCATTTGGGTCGAGCTTTTTTTAGTGGGAAAATAATAGAATCGGTCCAAACTGGTGTAGCGGGGTCTCCACAATGACCCATACCAGAAAGGAACGATTCTTTGAAGTTTTATTTCTGTTTGCTTAATCTTATTGTGTTTCAGCATTTTCACGAGTCTTTCATCAATTTGAATGGTACGGAACATAAGTAAACAAAAGCAAATCAATGGGAAGTTCTTATAAAACAAGTCAAAGCTATATTAGATGAGAAACAATAATAAACACTTAGGTAGATTAATAAACTTGGTTTCAATAATCGACCAGCCACTTTTAGTAGAAAAGCACTCAGAGCTGGTTATGTAAAAGAGCCTATGAATTAGGATGTAATTCACTCCACTTAAGTGATTATATGAAATTTGTCCGAGTGGTAACTTGCAACAAAAAAAGGGGAATCTTGTGGATAAGGCTGGCCAGTTTTCCAAAGGCACGGGACCAGGCGCCAGGCCCAACCAGATGTAACATCCGCAATTATAAGGGGAGATGGAGGCTATGCAAGAGAAGGAAGGTAAGTGAATAGGTGATCTAATCCAATATGGAAACAGAAGAAAGGAAAAGGGAATCTTATCGCTATCCCTAACGACTTCTGGATAGGCTATACTTATCTAGACAGAAAATTTAAGGTCGGGTAGACTACAGATACAACTAGTTATAGAAAAGAGGTCCGATATGCGACGCGATATACAAATGAATGAACGAGCTTTCTCTTCCAAGGAAGTGGCAGAAGAAGTGGGGATTGCAACTCCCACTGTTCGAAAGTATGGTCAAATCTTAGAGCGGAATGGATATGAGTTTTTGAAAGATGGAGATCGGCGTATCTTTGTTAAATCTGACATCGGAGCGCTTATAGCGCTACGCGATACGGACAAGCCCCTAGACGATACAGCTAAAGACCTTGTGTATCAACAAAAAGAAAGATTAGAAGGAGCCAATGAAACACACATAGCGATACCCGATACATATGAAAATTCACCCCACGACCCCAATCAATTAAACGAGGTCTTAATGTTTTTAGTCAATGAACTCGCAGCCACACGTGAAATGAATGCCCAACTGACAAACGATATGTCACAGCTTAAAACAAAGGTTTCCAGGCTCCAGCAAGATCATCATGTTATAAGTTCTAGTATTGGAAATTCAGCGCAAAGAACTAATACTAAAATTGAACAATTAACTGAGCAACAAAATACCCATTACGAAACATTGCTGGAACAAGAAAAACAAAAAAGTGAACTCTTACAAAAAGAAATACAAAATATGCGGGATGAACAGAAAAAAGAATGGAGTTCACAAAATGAATTTAATAAACGTTTAGAAGAGACTATACAAAAACGTTCCGAAAAATGGCGGGGACTTTTCTCCATATTCAGAAAATAAGGGATGACTGTTAAGGTTTTTTGCCTATGCGAATCCAAAAAACTTTAAAAAAATTCATAGTGCCATATATGATTCGCGTAGCTGAAAAACAGAATGAAGAGAGAATATTTCAACTTTACAGGTTTGGCACCTGTTTTGTAAAAGCTCGGCGATACCAATGTATCGGACGTTCTACCAAAGGCAAGCGAAGGCTCAATTGAAATTTCATTGGAGATTTGTTTAAGCGATATGCATCCAAAACAAAATGCACAATTTGAAGCAAGCAAAAAAAGGCAGTTTAATGAAATGAGAGTTGAGACAGTTGAGAACTTGCATTCAAAAACAAGAGTCATCCTTAATAGAGGTGCTTCAGACAGGGATTGATCGGCTCTTTTTTGTGTGTTGCGTATCGCTGGGCGATATAACTTGCAAATAAATTCGAATCTTTAGGTTTAATAGAAAAGTGACGTTTGATGCAAACATGATATACATCCGAATGAACGAGTATTCTTTGTATTCTTTTCTAAGGAAGTGGCAGAAGAAGTGGGGATGCACACCCACTGTTCAGAAGTATGGTCAAAACTTAGAACGAAACGGATATGAGTTTAAGATGGTGGTTACCTATCTTTATTCAATCTGACATCGAAGCGCACATAGCGTTATACGATACGTGATAAGGGCGTGTCCCTGGAGGATACAGCTAAAGATCTTATGTATCTATAAAAAGGTAGATTAGAAGTAACCGATGAAACAGAGATAGCGATACCCGGTATAAAGACAACTTAACCCATAATTCCAAACAAATAAATGAGATTTTAAATGTTTTAACCAATGAACAACTCGCAGCTACGCTTGAAATGAACAATCCACTGACAAAGATATGGCTCAGCTTAAAACAACGGTTTCCCAGCTCCAGCAAGATCCATTGCCTCAATAGTGTTCCTCAAGAAAGGGGCTTATCGGTTCTTTTTTATGTTTCGTATCGGTGTGCGATATAACATGAAAATAAGTCCACAGATTCTGCATCTTTAAATAGAAAGGGAAGTCCGATATGAAACAGGATTTACTTCTGAATGAGCATCCTCTTCAAAGGAAGTGGAAAGGCAAAATCAATGCTCGAAAGTATGTCTAAAACTTAGAACGAAATGAATAACCATTATTAAAATGTGGGAATTTACACACCTTCTTTCAATCCGACATCGAAACGCTTAAAGCTAAAGCGATACGCTATACGGGGAACTCCCTAAACGATAGAGCTAAAGGCCCCCTTGTTTCAAGAAAAAGAAAGATTAGAAGGAACCAATGAAACAGAGATAGCGATACCCGATACATATGACAATTTAACCCATGCTCTCATTCAATTAAAAGAAAGCTGAATTTTTAACCAATAAACTCGCACCTACGGGTGAAATGAACATTTAACTGACAAACGATATGTCATAGCTTAAACCTGAACAACAAAAAACCATTAAGAAACATTACTTCAATAAGAAAAAGGTTTCATTACTTTTTTTAGTCTCTTTGACTATATTGAGATGTTAAATAACAGTTTAAATCGAGGCAATCAAATCAATAGTAGAAATTCCTTTGTTCCAACTATTCAGAATCACTATTTTCAAATTTCAACAATTTCCCGAGAAATAACTACAAATTCTGAGTAGATATCGACAAAATTAGAAGGTTCTAAAAGATGTAGTAAAACATTGGTGAAAATTATGACCAATTGAGTTAAAAACTTGATTGGAAACGTTTATGGGTATTGAGTTGAGTATGGAGAAGTAGACGAATTATTTCTCTTTTGAATGAAAGCGTATGTGTCTTTAGAAGAACATACCTTTCAGGATTAAAGAAATTTTCAACCAATACACTCGCAGCTAAGCGTGAGGTGAACATTTAACTGACAAACGATATGTCATAACTTAAAACTGAACAAAAAAACCATTAAGAAACATTACTTCAAAATAAGAAAAAGGTTTCTTAATGTTTTTTTTAGAGTCTTTTACGATATTGAGGTGTTAATACCAATTTAAACCGAGGCACTCAATTCAATAGTAGAAATTCTTTTGTTCTAACTATTTAGAATCACTATTTTCAAATTTCAACAATTTCCCGAGAAATAACTACAAATTCTGAGTAAATATCGACAAAATTAGAAGGTTCTAAAAGCTGTAGTGAATCATTGGTGGAAATTATGACTAATTGAATTTTTTTAACAAGGAAATCAGATAGGAAGCTTGGTTGATTGAGTTAAAAACTGATTGAAAACGTTTATGTGGTATTGAGTATGGAGAAGTAGACGAATTATTTCTTTTTTGAATGAAAGCGTATGTGCTTGGGAAGAACACACCTTTCAGGATTAAAGAAATATAAAGGGGTGAATAGGGACAACCTACGATAGTATTGAAGGCAGCTAAATTGCCGCGAGTAGCAACCTGTGCTAGCTCAAACACCACAAAAAGACCTAAAAGCAAGTCAAAGAGAACAAGGCTAATGCCGAAGACAAAAGGAGGTCCCAAGGCAAGGGATACAAATGTCTCGTAGCGAAGCCAAGCCAAAGCAGGTAAACAATGATAGCGTTTTTTATAGTTAAATGGGAGCCATCAAACTAAAATAAAGGAAGCTAGATCCCCGCGAGTAGCAACCTATGATAGTTGACAAGTACTATGCAATCTCTAATTGGTTTAGAAAATCAACTATATAAAAACGTTACAAGCATAGCACCTTAAACAGGTGCTTTTTTATTTGCATACTTAATAAACGCTCCTTTTAAAAGGAGTGCCTTCTTGTTATGCAATTTCAGAGTGATAATTATCTGGTAATTTTCTAAAATCTACATACTAAAGCCATCTAAACCTTGTTGGGTCAAAGTAAAAGAAACAATTGCCCAATTTTGAAGCTTTTTCGAAGTGGACAGCAATAACTTAATTGTTTTCCTTGTCCTCGGGTTTGTCCTCTTATTTGTTATTTACATTATTCCAAAACAGTTAGAGTTAACCGCAGAAAAAAACTCACCCCCGAAACTTGTGTCTGGAGGTGAATTTTAAGGATTTAGAAAATATATTTGAAACTATTTGGAATTTTGGTATTGAAATCTAAAACTTAGTCTACTTTGAAATTATTTTTTATAGGTTCAATTATTAAGGGACTGAATTGTTCCTTTCTATTTTTGTATTGTTCGATTATCTTTTCATTATTTAGTTCAATTTCCCGGATCCCTTCCATAATATCGAGAGCTAGTGTATCGGAATCGGTTGAAACGACTAAATTCTCCAGCCCAAGGGACTGAAACAAATCAAATACTTTAAATCTGTATCCGAGGGCGATACAGGGGACATTTCCTGCTAAGGAAAGGATATTAGCGTGAAGTTTAAAGTTAATACTCAAACTGCAGACAGAGAGTTTTTCAATAAGCTCTTCCTCTGAGTATAGTGATGGATCATAAGTCACATTCAACGGGTCATTCAATTTATCGTAAAGTCGTTTGGAGGCCTCCCGGTCACTGCCCCAGACAACGTACAATAAAATTTTATAACCCGACTTTATTAATTTTTTGGATACTTGAAGAAGCGCATTTTCAATAGCAGCTTCATCCTGGCCGTACAATCGGTTGAATGTTGTACCCCAGTTTATTGCTGCTATTTTTTCCTTTTTCCTAATCACTGCGGGCGGGTTAAGCAAGATCCCGGGATCTCCAATCAGTTTAATTTTGTCACTGTTGATTCCAAATGTCTCTAGAACCTTCTTGGTAATGGGCCCCCTTACCCCAACAAATGCTGCTTTTTCAAGGGTCTCACGAAACAAGATTATATCTTTTTCTGTAAAAGTCTTTTCTAATGATAGTGATTGTCCTGAGTTTATAATGTCCAGCTGTTCTTTAGTTATCCAGTCAAGGCCGCTACCCCATATAAAAACGTCTTTTCCAAGGTCTATTGCCTGTTTTAGTGCTGCCATATAACCGGGGAGTAATAGGGAACCGCCACCTAAGATAACTGTGTCATATTCTTCCGTATGATTGATATCCACGCCAGGCAGGGAAGGAACAATCTCAATCTTGGTAGAGTAATTATAGTGCTTGTTTAACTCTTTAAACACGTTCCATAATAACTCGTCCCCCAAGTTGCCAAAACCAATCCAGCCAATATATAATACTTTCTTCAATACACTCATCCCTTAATTAGAGTTTTATAACACTCGAGCAGATTGGCTACACTGAATTTAATATTAAACTTTTTTAACATCCATTCACGCGAAGCCGACCCTGCCTTTAATAGACGGTCAGGTGGAGATAGTGAAGACCGAATGTCATTTGCCATTGTAAAGCGGCTGCAGGGTTTAAGAGAGCCATGGTCCCCAAAATAACAATGCCAAGCATCTTCAAAATTATGTTCTTCCACTAGACCGAAATATCCATGGCTTCCAGCCGCGATAACAGGTTTGCCGCAGGCCATAGCCTCCAGGGCGACCCTGCCCGTTCCAACCACACAGTCAGCCAATGAGTAATAATGCTGTAAATCAAGTCTTTCACCCACTAAATTGATGAAGTTATCTGTTGATGAGCGATGTATTGTATCCGTTATGTCTTTTATTTCTTTAAATCGAGGGCCATCACCAACAACTACAACATATAAAGTGGGAATGTCCGAAAGCTTTAAGTCTTTACAGGCTCTCAGAAAAATCATGCAGATGTTTGCCTTTGTCCATGCTATTCGACTGCTGTATAAAAGAACAAATGAATCCTTTGGGATCCCAAGCTGGACTTTTAGATCGGAGGAGTCTGATGGGGAATATCGAGTGGTATCTATTCCGTTAGGGATGACAATCGTCGGTTGATCTGTAAGCTTCTGTATGAATTGCTGGATTGGCGGGCTTACACAGATGATTTTATTTGCCAGGGGCAGTACCCGCAATAGTTCGGATTTTGGATAATAAGTTCCATGCACTGTAAATATTGAAGGAATACCAAGCTCTTTTGCTGCTTGGAAGGTTAAGAAAGCTGAAGGGGTTTGATGGCTATGAATAAGTGTTATTTTTTCAGTCATGATAATTTGTTTGATTTCTTTACATAACTTCTCCTGTAAATCCGCTGGAATTGGAAGAGAGTAGGGGAATGGGACTTGGTAAATGGGACATTGTAATCGACTGAAGGATTGTAATAATGAACCACCCCTGCTTATGATGACAATCCCTATGCCTTTATTTATCATTTCCTCAGCCAGACTTAAAACATGTGTCTCGGTACCGCCCACATCAATTCCATCAAGTGTCATAAGAACACGCATGGTAGATTCACTCATATCTCTTTACTGCCTTCCCCAAAAAATTCGCGGGAACGCTGCATAGGATGGAGACGATAATAATAGAGTGCTTCTTTTAAATTTTCGATCTGGTAATTGGAGTTCAGACATTTTGCAATAAATTCATAGTCTTCAGCACCCTTTATCCTTCTGGTCGGGCCACCTAACTCATCAAAAATCACACCGCGGAATAAAATCGTTCCATGACAAATACAATGCCCTCCATTCCAATACACTTCCTTTATATCCTGACCGTACTTAAGCCAGTGTACATTATTCTGGTTTTCAAATTCACCATCTGCAAAGACTTTATAGTTTGTCCCAATCAACACATGGTCTGGATTCATTTTTAAGAAGTTCACTTGTTGTTCAAACCGGTTTGGATGAGATAGGTCATCAGCATCCTGTACAGCAATATACTCACCAGAAGATAAATAATAACCAGTATTCAATGCCCCTGAAAAACCAACATTCCTGGGCAGGTCCACCACTACAACTGGGAATGAAGGATTGTTTTTTTTGATCCAGTTATCAATCATTTCAGCAGTGTGATCAGTAGAATAATCATTTACTATAATAAGTTCTATATTCTTATAAGTTTGGTTAAGTATACTATTTAAACAGTCATCAACATATGGGGCTACATTATGACAAGTCATGACCACACTTACTAACCCGGGAAATCTTTCGTATAACATTTTTCATCACCTCGGACATACTATATGTGAAATTGGTATCAAAGGTGAAACTTATCAAGCAAAATAATTAAATTGGTAGTTCTACCTTTCTTCAAAATATTCTATTTAGTTGTGTCAATAACTTGTCTACTGCATATCCTTTAGAGTGCAAGAAAAGTTTTAGAACATGGAAAGGATGAAAAGCGTGCTATATACAGATTTAATCTTAGGGCATTTTCGGTCATTAAAAGAGGCCCTTAAAGGTTTGGTCAATAGAAATATTATCATCACAACACATTTCTCGGGAGTAACAGGACAATTGATTAAAGTAAAGGATGACTATGCCGTATTGCGGGAAACGGGCAATAGCTTAGTATACATCCCGATTAGAAGTATAGAACTGGTAACACTCGTTGAGGAGGAAGAAATATAATGTATGAAGTGCTGAACAATCTAATCACTCATAATATACAAGTGGCGACAGACACTACTTTAGTGGAAGGTCTATTGGTGAAGAGCCAATCTGGTTTGATAGAAATCGTTGAATCGATAACAGGGTATGAAAATCAAACAAGGCTTGTCATTATACCGATAGTTTCCATTAATTTTGTGAGAGTTGAAGCTTAGAATAAAAGATATGCCTTCTATAAGCTTTCCTACTTTCTCACATAAACCTCAATGTGTATATAAGATAAAAACCTGGTCCTAACTTTACTAGTGGTGGGTTTCATATAAGATTCACCTTGCATTTTTCAGATGAAACCGAAGGGGAATTTGATTGTGAAAAGGAAGGTGATGAAGGACTGGGAATGTGTCTCTGACATTTTCTCGTTTTTTTGTATATCGCCATTGTTGATTTGGCGATCCAGACGAGGGGGAGTGTGGACTGTTTGCAGCTGCACTCCGTTTTCCATTTCTTCCTTTTAAATTATCAATTGAATGTGCGCCATGAGGTAATCATCGATTGAACCCGTAATATAGGGGTCTGTAGGGTGGAGATTAGTGAAATGCTACCTTTCAGTTTTTGAATCAATCCTATTTCACCATGGAGGAGACCTTTCGTAAGTTCACTGAACTTTTGGGAGGCCTTTTCTTCGATATTTTTTGTTCAAACGTAATACTTTATGGACCTAATTTCTAATTTACATATCTAAAACAGCTGGAAAACAGAGAAAAGGAATATGGACGGTTCCCAGGAATTAATGATTTATTGATGAAGATAATCAGGGTCATAACTTTGTTTTTATTAAACCGCTGGCGAAGTCCAGGGACGCGATGGAGTATCGTAATAATCATTCAAGAATTTAAAGGAAAAAACCCATATAACACATATATGTTTCGGCGTTCTCAGCAAGAGCGTTGGGACATTCACAAATCTATACAACGATTAAATGTCCGCCTTCCGATGTCTTCTACGTATAAATAATTATATCAGAATAGTATTATTGGTTTTATCCTCTTAAAAGGTTAAGAGGATTGCAACTGATGATTGTGTTATCAAAAAACAGGTGAATGATAATTATTTCTTCACGACGGAATGTAATTCATTTTGGTCAGGTTCCTAACTTTTCACGAACAATACCGGTTTTAAAAGGGGGCGAACGTGTAAATATTCGGAGTAGCATCATCATTCATGGCTGAAAAGGATATTGGGGGTCTACGTATCTACATATGATTTTCTTATAAACATATTTATATTTTTCGAGAGTTTCGACATTATATTGACAATAATATAGTTACTCATTACAATTGAAAATAATTCTCAATATGGTACAGGGGGCACCAATGGTTATGTCAAAACGAAGAAACAGCAAAAAAGTGTTATTTATATCGGCAATCGTTTTAATTCTATCAACGCTTTTACTTGGATGTACAAATGAATCAAAAGAAAATTCAACTTCAAACAAAGACAGTAAAGACATGCTTACTATGGCTTGGCCGAGGGATATAGGTGAAATGAATCCGCATGTCTATAATCCTTCTCAATTATTTGCTACATCAATGATATATGAACCTTTGGTCAGCTACCAAGATGGAGGTAAGCTAAAACCGCATTTAGCTGAATCTTGGGAAATTTCCAAGGATGGGAAGGAATATACGTTCCACCTCCGTCAAGATGTGAAATTTTCTGACGGTACAAGTTTTAATGCTGAAATTGTGAAAAAGAACTTTGATACTATATTGAAAAATGTTGATTTACATAGTTGGTTGGGCTTTATTACGAAAGTGGATCAAACGGAAGTAATTGACCAAAACACATTTAAACTAACATTAAAGGAGCCATATTATCCTACTATTCAAGAGTTAGCCGTTGTTCGTCCAGTCCGATTCTTAGGTGAGGCTGGATTCCCTAAAGATGGTGACACTTCTAAAGGTGTTACAAAACCAGTCGGTACAGGTCCATGGGTTTTGGAAGAATATAAAGCAGATGAATATGCTATTTTCAAACGCAATGAAAATTATTGGGGTGAACTCCCAAAAGTTAAGAAAATCAAAGTCAAGGTCATTCCTGATGCGGAAACCCGTGTTCTTGCTTTTGAAAAAGGTGACCTGGACCTAATTTATGGTGAAGGTGCTATCAGTCTGGATGCTTTCAAACAATTAGAAACAACAGGTAACTATGAGACTAGTATTTCTGATCCGGTTGCGACAAGACAACTAGTTATGAATACGAAGAAAGAACAACTTTCAGATTTACGTGTTCGTCAAGCGTTACAATATGGATTTAATAAAAAAGCAATGGTTGACGGAGTTACTTCAGGTTTGGAAGAGAAGGCAGATTTCATTTTACCGACAAACTTCCCGTATACTTCAGACATTGATGTAACACCGATTGATTATAATGTCGAAAAAGCAAAAGCTTTATTAGATGAAGCGGGATGGAAGCTTCCAAAAGGAAAAAACGTTCGTGAGAAAGACGGAAAGCCGCTTGAAATCGAGTTAATGTACGACTCTGCAGAATCGATTCAAAAAGCAATGGCCGAAACATTACAATCTGAGTGGGCGGCACTAGGTGTTAAATTGAATATCGTTGGAGTTGAGCTTACGGTACAAATTGAAAGATTCAAAGCTAATGATTTTGAATTGAATTTCTTTAGTAACTATGGCGCTCCATATGATCCACATACTTTCGTAAATGTCGTTGGTTCAAAAGGATTTGGTTTTAACGAAGCCATTTCATCTTATCCGAACAGAGATGAGTTGTTAAAACAAATTGCAGAAGTTCCTGGAACAACAGATGAAAAAGAACGTCAAGAACTTTACTCAACTATTTTGGGATCACTGCAAGACCAAGGAGCGATTGTGCCCATTTCTTATATTAAGAAAATAGCTGTTTACCAAAAAGATGTATCTAATTTTACATTCCCTGCTAACCGGGATGAACATCCATTCACAGGAATTAGCATCGAGAAGTAAGTTACAGGAGGGTTTTCATGGGCACTTATATCTTGAAACGAATTATGGCCATTATTCCCATCTTTCTCTTGGCCACTCTTCTTACGTTTGGAATGATTCACCTTTCACCAGTGGACCCAGCTGAGGCATATTTATCTGCAGCACATATCCAATCTACAGATGAGATATTGGCTCAGAAAAGACATGAGTTTGGCTTAGATCAACCCCTCCATGTTCAATATGTAAATTCTATTATTAAGATATGCCAATTTGATTTTGGCATATCTTATCTTTCGAATAAACCTGTTTGGGAAGAGGTAACCTATCGAATGCCAGCGACCATTCAGTTAGCTTTAGGTAGCATCATATTAGCTATCCTGGTCAGTGTCCCTCTTGGATTTTTGGCAGGCATAAAGAAAAACAGTGGTATTGACCATTTTAGTCGCCTTCTCTCTTTTTTCGGGGCGTCCATCCCTTCTTTTTGGCTTGGTTATTTATTGATTTTTTTCTTTTCTGTTAAACTCGACCTATTTCCTGTCGAAGGAATCGGGACTTGGCAACATCTGGTTCTTCCTTCCGTTACTTTAGCTTTGCCATTAATAGCTTTGTATACTCGACTATTACGTGCTAGCGTTCTTGAAAATTTACAGGAACCTTATGTCCTTTTTGCTCGCACAAGAGGGATTCATGAAAAAGTCATTATGGGAAAACATGTATTGAGAATAGCCATATCCCCCATGATTACTGGACTGGGGATGAATTTAGGAAAGCTGCTGACTGGAACCATTATCGTCGAAGCGGTCTTTTCCTGGCCAGGATTCGGTCGTTATTTCATTGAAGCTATTTTTAACCGGGATGTTCCTGTCATTCAATGCTATGTGCTTTTAGCTGCGGGACTATTCATTTTTAGCAACTTGATTGTTGACCTAATCCAAATGTGTATCGACCCACGCATCTCCAGAAAAGGAGGGCAACGTCAATGATAACAAGTCTTCGTATTATGATGAGAAGTCAGAAAGTGATTGTCCTTTGTTCAATAATATTAAGCTTCCTATTTATCATCACCATCTTGGCTCCTTGGATTGCACCTAATGATCCTATTGCTGTCAATTTAGCTAATAAACTACAGCCATCTTCCTTTGAGTATCCATTGGGAACGGATCATTTAGGAAGATGTACGTTATCACGCATCTTATATGGAGCTCGCATTTCGTTAGGATTTGCTACATTAATCTTTATTTCATCTTTAGGCATCGGTTTGATTGTCGGAACCATTGCTGGTTATAAAGGCGGATGGGTGGACCAGGTGCTAATGAGACTGTGTGATGGTGTTATGGCATTTCCGAACCTTTTGCTCATTCTTGGACTTGTTGGTATATTGGGACCTGGCCTTAAACAGGTCATCATAGCATTGATGCTTGTGCAATGGGTGTATTATGCGAGAATTTTCCGAGGAATGGTACTTAGTCTAAAAGAACAAAACTATATAGCGGCAGCTAAAATAAGCGGTTCTTCTCAATGGAAGATAATAAAGAAACATATTATTCCAAATGTTCTTCCACCGCTCGCTGTTATGGGTACATTAGAAATGGGTTGGGCCATCATGGATATATCGGCCATGTCGTTTCTAGGTTTGGGCGTGCAACCTCCTACACCAGAATGGGGAGCAATGATTCATGAAGGGAAATCCTATATTCGGACGAATCCAGAATTAATGCTATATCCAGGTTTGATGATTATGCTTGTTGTCGTCACCTTCAATTTATTAGGCGAAGCGCTATCAGAACGTTTTGGAGTCAAACGTCGTTAATAAAAAGGAATGAGAAGATTGAGAACAGAACGGTCGAATGTATTAACAGTGAGCGATCTACATGTAAAAGTACAAACAATGGAAGGTGCATCCACCCTCGTTCAGGACATTAATTTCGAACTGGAAAAAGGGAAGGTATTGGGCCTTGTTGGGGAAAGCGGAAGTGGCAAAACCGTTACGAGTATGTCCATTCTACAGCTTCTTGATCGGAAAACAACTACAATTGAAGGGAGCATTACCCTTCAAGGACGAGAATTAAATGGTTTGAACGATAAAGAAATTCGTGGAATTCGCGGCAAGGATATTGCCTTTATTATGCAAAATCCGATGAATTCATTTACGCCTGTTTTTACAATTGGCAATCAATTTGTCGAAACGATTAGGTCTCATACCGCATTGAATAAAAAACAAGCAAAAGAGCTTGCCATCGAAGCGATGCAAAATGTAAACCTGCCAAATCCCGCGAAACTATTAAAAAGCTATCCTTTTCAACTGAGTGGAGGTATGCTTCAACGCGTGATGATTGCGATGGCTGCATGTTTACAGCCATCCGTTATTATTGCTGATGAGCCGACGACTGCACTCGACGTACATAACCAATTACAGGTACTTCGCCACTTGGATAAAATCCGTTCTGAATATGGAACATCCATTTTACTCATTTCCCATGATCTTGGCGTCATTTCTGAAATGGCAGATGATGTAGTCGTTATGCAACATGGCAGAATTGTAGAAACAGCAAATGTGTATGAACTATTTGATAATCCGCAGCATGAATATACAAAGAAACTGCTAAATGCCCGCCTTAGCATTAAACATGAAGAGCCTATCACCCATATGTTGTGATATATGGACTGCATTTTATTGAGGGGTGAACAAATGAGTTTATTACAAGTAAAAGCAGTAACTCATAGCTATAATGCTCATACGTTTTTAAAATGGAAAGAGCCTTCTAAAAAAGTACTCACTAACATTTCCCTCTCCATTGACGAAGGAACATGTTTAGGGCTGCTTGGTACGAGTGGAGCTGGAAAAAGTACATTAGGAAAAGTAATCCTTGGCTTAGAACGTCCACAGCAAGGACAGGTTCTGTTTCAAGGGCATGATATCTATACTGCTGATAAGCTTACTCGACAAAAGATACGCCGAGATCTACAGGTCGTCTTTCAGGATTCATATTCAGCTGTCAATCCACGAATGACCGCCGAAAGTATTGTAGGCGAGCCATTAGAAAACTATGAAAAATTAACCGTAACCGAACAAAAAAGAACGGTTATTGAGTTATTGGAAAGAGTGGGCCTAAGTGAAAAGGATTTAAAAAAATACCCACACCAATTTAGCGGTGGACAATTGCAAAGAATTAATATTGCTAGAGCAATTTCTCTTAAGCCACTGTTAATCGTCTTGGATGAATCCGTAAGCAGTCTGGATATGGTTAATCAAACACTGATTTTAGAATTATTAAGTGAGTTGAAAAAAGACTTCGGCTTATCTTATCTTTTTATTACACATGATATTAAAGCGGCTTATTCAATCTCTGATACTTTGGGTGTACTGGAAAAAGGGGAATTAATCGAGCATTACAATTCAAAAGATCAGTTTTTTTCGTCAGAACATCCTGTCATTAAACAGATGAGAAGTTCTATACTCGCTGAGCATCCGCGTTTTCGTTCTCTTCCAATGAGGATTAACAAGTCCTAGTTTAGAATATATCTTTGCCGGTTTCCGTTTGAAAATCGAGGCCCTTGTTTATCTCATATTTGAGGAGTTGCAATAGCATACTTTATACTGGTTATTCGTTTTTTACGATTTAGCGATGTGGGCGTTTCGTTATTATGACTAACGTTGAATATCCGGCCGCCATCAATGGGGAAGTTGGTTTCACAAGCTATCGAGCATTTCTCTGTAATGGGGAATGCTTTTTATTTTTGTCTTATAAATGTATAAACAATAATAATGTAATTAAATTCAATAATATTTTATTTTGAAACAATAAAAAACATGTTAAATTCAAATTAACATTTAAATAAATGAGGTGCTTTTCATGAAACGAAGTTCAACACTCTTCTTAAAGGTAGCTGTCATTTTTATCGGCATTCCGGTTCTTGCTTTGTGTCTATTTTTGTTGCCTCAGATAGCGAATGAAGCAAATGAAGCAGCAGAAAGAGGTTCAGATTTGGCTTATGTGGTATATGGCCTATTAATGGTTATGTATGTGTCGGCAATCCCATTTTACTTCGCTTTGTATCAATCGTTTAACCTATTAAGCTATATTGACAAGAATCAAGCTTTCTCGGAATTATCTGTAAGAGCGCTAAAGAAAATCAAAAAATGTGCCATCACAATCAGTGGCTTGTATGTGGTGGCCCTGCCATTCGTCTTTATCCTAGCGGAAGTGGATGACGCACCGGGTCTCGGACTAATCGGAATGGTCATGATTTTTGCCCCCATGGTGATTGCTGTCTTTGCGGCTGTCCTTCAAAGACTTTTACAAGAAGCCATCGATATAAAATCAGAGAATGACTTAATAGTCTGAGGTGAATAACATGGCAATAATAATCAATATTGATGTGATGCTGGCTAAAAGGAAAATGAGCGTAACGGAACTTTCGGAAAGGGTTGGAATAACGATGGCTAACCTTTCTATATTGAAAAATGGAAAAGCAAAAGCGATTCGACTATCCACGTTAGAAGCGATTTGTAAGGCTTTGGACTGTCAGCCGGGAGATCTTTTGGAATACAAAAGTGAAGAGGGAACTCAAGGAGAATAGGTCATTTAGGTAGGCTGCTGCGGCAGCCTTGAATAGTGCTCTTTCTTCAACTATTGGGCCAGATTTTTTTTTCTGTTTTTAGAGAAATAGAATTTAAAAAAGCCATCCTCAAAATAGGTGGCTTGTGATATTTGTCATTCTTGTTTTATAAATAAAGAATCTGCTGTAAACCCTCTGTTAATTTTCATGAAACGGCAATTCTCCAATTACTTAGGAAACTTTATAAATAATAACACCACTAATCCTGAGATATATTAATAACAGCAATAATGCAACAATGCATATCGTTCCGATTGAAGCTAAAACATTAAGGATTTTAGTAGCTTTAGTACTGAACAGCTTACAAAATACAATATAAACTCCAACTCCAATAATTCCACCTAATGTATTTCCCATAAAGTCAGTTATATCGCTAGCTCCTATAGCAAAGATGAATTGCAATCCTTCAAATAGCAAACTAACTCCTGCTATTACTGTAATCCTTTTCAAGAAAGACCAATTTGATTTTAGCATACTGATATAAATTCCAAATGGGATAAATGCAAGTACATTATAGATTATTTCATTAAAATCTATTTGGTTATTAACATTAGCTGAACCAGCAAAAGGGATTAAGTTGATTTCCCTAAAATCCGGCAAGCCTTGGAATGAAAATTGCATTTTAAAGATTATAACCCATGTTAATGCAAATAAATATACGGCCAACAAGCCAGCAGTTATTTTTTTTGATTGTTTTTTTGATTTTTCCATATAAATCCTCAATTCCTAATTCATTTTCAAATTAATAACCTATGCTTTAACCTACTTTACACTATGCTATCATCTCCGAAAATTTTCTAGATTTAATCTTCTACTTTATCTTGGGATACCGGTATATCTTAAGAATAAAAGCTAATGCAAAAACCAATAAAATCCCCACTTTTTCATTTTTATTCTCCTCCATAAAGTAACTTTTATATAGGATAGGAAAAACATCTAAAATAAAAAGTGGGGTAAATATTAAATTTTTCTTAAATTTTCGCTTGGAATTTATTGTTAATATTCTTAGGAATCCGCCATTGATAATTGTGTCTTTAAAATAAAATTGCGATGTTTGAAGATAGATGCGAGGTTTTGTATAAAGTTGTGATACTTTATCTTTTCAATTAAAGATTTCTAAATGAGTTTTGATTAAACTTTTTTATACAATGGAGAGTCCATTTAAAAGGAAAGGAAACCATTTTGATTTCTTTTATTAGCCATAGCTTGGGGGGACAGAAAACTATTAATCAAACTTTATTCAAGACCAACACCAATAATTGATGGATTTTGACATACCGGCCAGAGAAATTCACGTCGATGAAGTTGTTCCGATAAGAATCGCTTTTATTAATGAACGAACAGGGACGTTAGCTGAAGAAGACCCATTTGCTTTATGGTATAGTTTATTAAATTCAGTTTGTAGTTTATGGGGGGAATTTAGTGACAAATAAGTTGAAATATGTAATGGGATTGTTTTTTGAAGAAAGAGAAAGCACTAAACCATTTATACTGATTAGATATTTAATGATAATAGTAATGAGCTTAATTTTAATATTATGTATAATTAATGATTTTAATTTTAATTTCATGAAAAATATATATCTTTTATTAGGAATTGGTTCAATAATAGATGGATTTGAAAGTTTTTTAAAAAAGGAAAATAAGAGGCAGATGTTATTGAATTTTGGTATTGCGTTTATTTGGTTCGTAGTATTTTTGATATAGCATTTATATGGTGGTTCGGAACATTTTTTATGGAACTAACAGGTTCGTTAGCTCAAGATCGGAGCTGTCTTTAAGGCAGCTTTTTCTTATGGAACTATCGGGGCAGGATAGTTCTATAAGGGGTCCAGACAACATTTTGGCAAAAATGTCGTTAAAGATATTAATGTTGATATAAAAGGGGTAGTTCATTAACCTTTGTTAAAGGGAACTAATAATTACCTGAATAGTAAAATTATAACTTTAGGCATATTAAGTTGATAATTTCCTAATCTATGCTATGTTATACTTTACATTTAATTGGAAATGGAGAAAACAAATGAAAAAAAAGTTTGAAACTGGACTGTTATCATTAATAGCTTTGATGTTAGTTTTTTTATCTGTAGGGCCCTCAGTGAGTGCAGAATCAATGTCTACAAATGAAAGTGAAGAAGTAGCTAAGTTAGAGAAAGATCTTAAATTTCTAATGGAGGAAGCTGCTATCTATGATTCGGAAAATAATGTAGTAGGCTTTCATTTTGATAAATTAGAAGCTGAATTTGGTGAAATAGACGAACTTAAAATTCTCCAACAAGAGATTGAGTCTTCAAGTTGTGAGCTTGTAGAAACTACAGTGACTAATCCTATACAGCCATTAGCTGCTAAGAAAAGTTGGAAAAGTTGTATGGTAGCTTCTTTAAAAGACCATTTTGGAGTAGCCCTTATTGAAGTAGCTATGACTGGAGGCTTATGGGCTTATTTACAGAAAAAGGCGTATAAAGAAGCAGCCAAGCTATTAATTAAAATTGGTATAGGTGGAAATGCAATTGGTTTAGCTGCTACTCTTACTTGGTATGGAACTAGATGTCTAGAGGGTGTAGGCCCTTGGGCTATTAATACGGTTGAAATGAATGATTCAATTTTAAATAAAGAACTTTATAGTATAGTTTGACCATAAGATATTATAGGGCTGAAAAGGGTGATTACAATGGCAAAGGAAATCTTATACTTTTTGGGGTATTATCTATTAATCCCAATAATTTTTATGATTAGCATTTTTTTATGGAGATTTGTTATTCAAGGTAATGATCTATGGTTGGTTTTAACTGATTCTTTATCAATTTTAGGGTTATATTATTTATTTACGAGCATTTTATTTAGCTTTTTTGTTAAACGATTTAAAGAAAAGAATGAAGCCACTTACAAATGATCGAATTTCAAGCTTCTACTAGACTCCCATTTTAAGGGGGTCTATTTGTTTTCCATTGCTTTAGCACGGTTTCGGTACAGTCTAAAACGCCTCGAATAGATCAGTGGGTTGTTGCTACTTATCAAAAACGTTCGTTTATAGTACTGATGCATTTAAACTCAATCCAGGCTAATATCAGTACTAATAGGTTTTCCAAAATCAAAGTATCAATTAGATCCTCTATGAAACTATCTTAACGTATGCAAATCAACTATTATCCACTTTGAAATTAATAAAGTTACTTAAAAAAATTAGGCAGCTTTTTTCTAATGGCACTAACGGGGCAGGTTAGTTGAATAACGAAAAAAGCCCAATTACTCAATTTTAATGCTGAGAAATTGGGCTTTTTAATATCGAAATTTCCTTAACATTGTAAATCTGCATTTTCCTGACGCTACCCCTTATAGAACGAACAGGTGCCGTTCGATTAAAATGTCAACAAATAGAAAAAAGGGTTGACATTTTTAAGAAATTTTTTTTCTTTTAACTAATCTAGTTGGATGATTAAGACCGAATTTCACTCGTATTATGCTACTGCTAAACCCTATAAATCCTCCAACAATTGCTGGGATGATCCACCCTAGTCCTACATCATACAGAGGAAGAATTTCATGAAAGAAATTATTAATGGATGAAAAGCGTATACCAGCTCGGTTTAATCCATCAAATAAACTAATGATAAATGTTAAAAGTAAGCTTCCTTGATACACTTCAGCTTTCCCTTTAAATAAAGAATGAAAAAATGTTAAGAAAATTAATACAATAGCTAATGGATAAATAGCTGTTAGGAGAGGAATTGAAACTGCAATTAAATGTGTTAGCCCAATATTGGCAACTATTGCACTAAAAATAGATAAACTAATAGCAATTGTTTTGTAAGATACCTTTGGAAATAGTTTATGGAAGAATGAAGAACAAGATGTAACAAGTCCTACGCTTGTTGTTAAACAAGCTACTGTAATCATTAACCCTAATAATATTCCGCCATATGCTCCAAAATAATAATCCGAGACTTTTGCTAAGATGGTACCTCCATTTTCCAGGTGTCCAAGTTTTTCTACACTTGAAGCACCCATATAAGAAAGAGCTGAATACATGGTTGCTAGGAAAAAGGCAGCAATTCCAGTTGCTTTTGCACAAACAACCATAATTTGTTTTTTTGTTTTTGCACCTTTTTCTTTAATGGCATTAATGATGATGATGCCAAAAACAAAAGATGCAAGCGTATCCATTGTTAAATAACCTTCTCTAAACCCATTAAAAAATGGTTGAACTGAATAATTTTTAATAGGTGCTTGAAAATCTCCGATTGGATGTTTAAAAGCAACTACTACTAGGATTCCAATGAACGTTATCTTGATTGGTGTTAATATTTTCCCGACAATTCCGACAACTCTCGCGGGATTGATCGAAAAAAGGCACGTAATGCTAAAAAAGATGAGTGTAAAAATAAGTAAAGGTGTAGAGCCTGAATTTTCGGACAAAAAAGGTTTTACACCGATTTCAAAAGAAACGTTTCCTGATCTAGGCAAAGCAAATAAAGGACCAATGGCTAAATAAAGAACGGTTGTGAATACAATACCAAACACAGGATGTACCCGACTTGCTAACGACTGTAAATCATCTTTCCCCGAAAAACCAAGTGCTAACACACCAAGTAACGGTAGGCCGACTCCTGTTATTAAAAACCCTGCATTTGCTGACCAGATATTCATTCCTGCTGATTGACCAAGCATTGGTGGAAAAATTAAATTTCCTGCCCCAAAAAATAGAGCAAATAACATTAAACCAATAACAACTATAAATGAAAATGGTACTTTAGTAGGCAAATTAAACCCTCCATGAAATAACTAAATTTCACTTACTAAATACATAAGATTTTATCGTATTATGACTAGATAAAATTAATTTCAATATAAATTTTAAGTTTCTCCTTTTGGGTGGCCTTATTTAATGCAAAAGGTTCTTTAAAATATTAACGACAAACAGAACTATTACTACCATGATAACGATTAAATGAAAATCGGTGTGAATTACAGGGAATTCCCCTTAGCTCCCTATTAGTGATGTTCAATTATTAACTTAAATACCATTTTATTGATATTAATATATTGTAATATATACTGCTTACTCTTTAAAGGATAAAAAGGAAGAAAAAACAAGAAATAGAATTATTGAGGCTTATGCAAAATCTCAAAGCATTTTATTTTAATTATAACAATGAAATGAATACCATTTGGCGATGAATTATTTTACTAAGTTTTTAATGTTTTTACTGATATATGCAAAGTTAGCGGTACACTAAAAAAGTAATAAGGTTTATTTCAGTAAAATAAGGTATATTATATTGGTTGAATAGATTCTCTTTAAAGACAAGAAAAGTAGGTGAACAAAGTGGGAAAATATCAATTGGATACCAAAGGTAAGGTAGCTGTGACAAAGTTTCATGAAAAACATATGCCTGCCAAATTTGATAAAAAGCAACAACTTGAAAAAATCCGTGCGGAGTATTTGAAAAAGAAGCAAAAACAAACAGATAAATAATATGATTTAAAACATAGGAAGACTAAAATCTCCCTATGTTTTTTTTATTCGAAGTTCTTTTTTCAATTGATGACACAGTTTATTATTATTCCATAAATTTCAGATTCGGTTAAAAAAACTCGTCATCAGATATCATTTCTTCACTGAAAATTCAATAGAGCAGCCGTTATCTTGGATACACCAGGATTGGAGGATTAGAAGAAGGAAAGCTATGATAATTAGAGATGTAAGTTTATGCTTTTTTATGTAATAATTATTTTGTGGAAATGAAAGTTACAATTCATACATAGTGAAGGTGGGGATCTTAGTGGCAATGGGAACGCATACTGTAGTAGTTCCAGTGGATGTACAAGCAGTTTGGGATTATGTCAGTGATCTCGAAAAATGGGCAACGACAGTACCAGCCTATAAAGAACATGAAATCATAAATGACAAGCAATCTATTTGGACATTTGAAGGTAGTGTGAAAGGTATTAAAAAAACAATACAAGCGCAGGTAGATATTACCGAATGGAATGAACCTTCAAACATTAAGTTTGAACTAAAAGGTTTATCAGATAATTTTAAAGGAAGCGGTCACTTTACTGCAGAAGATGTTAATGGTAAAACAATAATGACTTGTACGGTGGAAATCCATGCAGGCGGATTATCCGGTGCGGTGTTAACACCAATTATTAAATGGGCTGTTCCAAAAGTAGCATCTCGTTTAACAGAATCTATCGCACGTAAAATTGCAGTATTCTCATAGTTTTCAAAGATTGAAAGCCAATTCATTTTGGAGATACCTTCTCTGACGTATAGATGGTAACATTCTGAAGTAACCAATATAATGATGCGCTCTACTAGAAATTTTATAATTAGCGGAAATGGGGCTGTCCAAAAGGATAGCCTCCTTTTTTCAATATTCCAGAATCACTTTTCTTAATGAACCAACAGGTGCGTTAGTTGAATTACAGGGCGAAAACCGGCTTCTTAATATAAGGGAAGTTGTAAGAGGGTATGGTGATGTTATGGGATGCTAACTCTATTATTAGGTCTAGCATCCTTTATTTTTGGGCCACAGTATATAATTATTCCTATCGTATCTTTGTTATTGGGTTTTATTACTTACCGGACCTTTGATACTGAAGCAGAGAAAAATCCTTCCAAAGGGTTTTGGAGGGGGATTTGGCATGGCCAGAAATAGTATATCATAAGGGAAATGGAAATTTCAGAGAAAGATATTGACATCCTGTTAGCTGGTTTACTTCAAAAAATAGGGTTGATGCTGCAGTCTTTTTTATGGAACTAAAGGGGGGATCTACCTTAGGTGTAGAGTGACAATTTTGTTCATTAATACAACTTATATTCATTTAAATTTCAGAAGCTTCTGGTTGGAAACCTCCTATATTTCTATCTTCGACTACCATGCGCAATCCACGCTTCGGTCTGAGTGTAATAGACGGAAGTGGCTTTACTTCATGATGGTCAGGCGCCAGCCTTATCCGATATCGTTGAGCAATGCATGCTAGGACGAGCACAGCTTCCATCACTGCAAAATGATTACCGATACAAACTCTCGGACCTCCGCCAAATGGAAAGTAAGCGAACGGAGGTAGGGTTTTCATAAAGTTGTTTTCAAATCGCTCAGGTTTAAAGGAATCTGGATTATCAAAATACTCAGGCTTGTGGTGCATCACATACTGACTCAACAGGATCATATCGCCTTTTTTAAAAAGATACCCTCCAATTACCACATCCTCCGCCACTTCCCGTTGTATGATATAGGCAGGCGGGTATATGCGCATTGATTCATAGATAACATTTTGTGTGAATGTTAATTTCATAAAATCGCCAGTTGTTAGTTTACGATTACCGATTACGCTATCTATTTCATTGAAAAGTTTAGTTTCCACATCAGGGTGTTGGGAAAGCAAGTATAAGGTCCATGAAAGCACATTTGCTGTTGTTTCGTGACCGGCAAGGAAAATGGTCATTAACTCATCACGTAACTGTTTGTCTGTCATAGCTAAGCCATCCTCATCATCTCGAGCATCCATTAGAATCCCAAGCATATCCTCATGTCTCTCTGCCTCTGTTCTACGTTTTTCAATAAAGCTATAAATCACCTTATCAAGTCTCTGATTCGCAATGTTATATTCACGGTTGTTTTTAGTTGGAACCCATAGTGGCATTTGAAGTGTTCGCATTCTTTTAACGGCAATTCTCATGAAGGCTTCTATAGGTTCTCCGAGCATGCCATATCCTTCTTTGAGGTTCATGCTGAACATGGTCTTGCTGATAATACCCAGTGCAAGGCTCATCATATCCTCCGTAATTATCCTTTCTTCTCTGTTTTTCCAAGTGGAAATATAGTCCATTGTTATATCAATCATATCCTGACCATAATTGCTAATATGAGACTTTTTGAAAGAGGGCTGAATAAGCCTTCTTTGGCGCATGTGATATTCTTTTTCACTTGTAAGAAGACCTTCTCCGAGTACTGGTTTTAAAGCTGAGAAGTCCTTTGATTTCAAGAAGGATTTTTGTTTTGTTACAAGTACCTGCTTAATTAAATCTGAATTTGAAATAAGGTAAACATTATGGAAAGGTCCAAAACGAATTTTAGCAACTTCTCCATATTCTTTTGCTAAACGGGTAAGAAAGCCAAGTGTATCTGAAATAAACTCCTTTGAATGGCCAGTAATTAATTTTCCTTTTGGGCCTGGAGAATCATTTGAAAAATTTGTGTCACTCATTGGTTTGTTTCCTCCATTTCGGTATAATTACTTGTATTCATTCTATGAGGAAAGTATTGATTGGTTTGGACAAGTTGTTAATAAGAAGGACTAACAAATACAATATTTTTTTAAAAAGATAGTTAATCAATTTGAATGAAATTATAAGTGTGTATAAAGGAATACTATTAATAAACGAAATCAAAGTGTTTATGAAATTGTAAAGGCACCCATCCCTGGTTGTCACTTTCATTTACTAATGAAAGCAGGTATGTATGGAACTGCCTTACAAAAGTTATTATCTTGTTGAACTAACAAATATGGGGTTGGAAACAGCTCCATTTTCTTATGCAACTACGGGCAGGTTAGTTGTGGAAGGATTTGAATCCGAAGTTAAAGAATTACTATTTGTTATGCGATCTTCATAAATTTCCACTAAATAAGCCCCTCTCTAATTAGTGATTGTGTTGTTTTCATCTGCAACTAAATGGACAAGATAATTATATAAAGATTTAAAAGGGGTAAAACATGCTTTTTCATATTATTGTTGGTTTTATACTTCCTTGGGCCCTAGGGGTTTATTTGTTTAGAAATCAGACAAGGCTTTTTATTACTTTTTTTCCTATTGGTGTGGCTGTAGCCACTTTAATAAATGATATTGGATTTAACTATTTTTGGGAGATGGATAAAAATTTTAAAGATTTATCGTTACCCTCAATTCCCTATAATCTAGGTCTTTATCCTATACTGTGCTGTTTATTTATTTGTAGTATTCATTATAAAAAAATGTCTACTCTAATTACTTTTTTAGTCTTTACCTTAGGTACAAGCTTTTTGGAAAGTTTAATTGTATTATTAGGTAAATTAGAATACCGGAATGAATGGAATATATATTGGTCTTCGGTCAGTTATCTGATGGCATATTTAATACTTTATGGTTATTACAAATTAGTCAGAAAATTGATTTTATTTAAATAAAAGGTCCTTTAATTCTACATAAAAGCATTATCCTACTTTAGAAAAAAATACCCTTGTTGAACACTAACGGGTGCTTCACTTCATTAAGGAAGGTTGCTGAGGCAGCCTTTTTCTTATGGCACTAAAGGGGCAGTCTAGTTGCATAAGGAACGTGATAGCTATAAAAAAGCAAACTCGCCAAAACTGCGGCGAGTTTGCTTTTTTATTTTGAAAATAACGAAGCCAAATAAGTGACTTTTTTTATTCTACTCTTTATGTCTCCTTTTTAAAATTTTTCTAACGAAATAAATCTAAAAGATCGTTAATCATCATATGCAGAAGAATTAAAACTTCTTGACTTAGAGCATACTCTAAGTATTAAACTTTCCTTGTGTTTCAAACTAAATTAGAAGAAACGGTGATCAGTAATTGGAGGCAAATAAAATGACATATTCTGTTAGTGAATTTTCTGAAATCACTGGAGTAAGTGCACATACATTGAGGTTTTATGAAAGAGAAGGGCTAATTAAGGTTAATAGAGACGTTAACAACGTAAGAATATACTCAGATGAAAATAAAGCATGGATGGAATCTTTGCTCCACTTAAAAAATACGGGAATGTCTCTGAAAGATATGAAAAAATTTGCCATGTGGGGCCACCTTGGGGAAGAAACAATGGGAGATAGGTTAGACCTACTTAAAAATCATCGTAAAAAAGTAATGGAAGAATTGGAGAATCTTCATCATAGTTTAGAGCATTTGGATAATAAAATACAGTTTTATGAAAATGAATTAGGTGACTGTTTCGAGCAAAAATAACTAGCCAGTTGTTCTTTGTTTTGCATATCTTTAATCTTCTTTAGAATACTACTTCTATTATCGTTTTATATTACTGGGGAAAATTAAAATAAAAAATGCTTGCCTTTGAGTGTACTCAAAGGAGTAAGCTATTTTTGCAACATTAAGTATAAAAAGGATGTAATTATCCTTTTATAAGATTGGTGCAAGAAATAACTAGAAAAATATTTCTAAATATGTATATAGAGGTGATAAAAATGAATACTAAATACACCAACTTATTGGCGTCTTTCACTTTTAAAAATGGCATTACCCTTAATAATAGAGTAGTTATGGCACCAATGACAACTTGGTCCAGTAATGATGATTACACCATTTCAGATGAAGAAGTAGAATATTATAAAAGAAGAGTTAATGGAGTAGGACTTGTTATATCTGGATGTACTCATGTGCAACCAAACGGTATTGGTTTCACTCATGAATTCGCAGCTTATGACGATAAATTCATTCCAAGTCTTCGGAAATTGGCGGATGCTGCCAAAAGCGGAGGAGCTCCTGCAATACTCCAAATTTTCCATGCAGGAAACAAAGCACTTCCTACTCTAACTCCAGATGGTGAAGTGGTAAGTTCCAGTGCTGTAGAGACTGAAGCAACTGCATTTGCTCCTTCCGTATTACCTAGAGAACTTTCACATGAAGAAATAATGGAAGTGATTTATGCATTTGGAGAAACAACAAGGCGAGCCATTGAAGCTGGATTTGATGGTGTTGAAATTCATGGCGCACACGGATTTTTACTTCAAAACTTCTTCTCTTCTTTCTTCAATAGACGTGAGGATGAATGGGGTGGAACTTTAGAAAATCGTTTACGTTTCCCATTGGCAGTCATTCAGGAAATGAAAAATGTGATTAAGAATCATGCAAAAAGCCCGTTTATTTTTGGTTACAGAATATCACCTGAAGAACAAGGTGGTTATGGAATGGAAGATACGTATGAATTAATTGACCGTCTGGTTGAACAGGATTTGGATTATATTCATGCTTCGCTTGATGATGTATCTTCAAAACCACGAGGTATTGAAGATGGAAAAACACGACTTGAATTAATTGTTGAACATGTAAACGGCAGAGTTCCTGTAATGGCCGCAGGCTCGATGGTAACTGCTGATGAAGTTGCATCTGCATTAGATAAGGGTCTATCTCTAGCAGCAGTTGGTCATACGTTAATCATGAATCCAGACTGGGTAGAAAAGGTTCAGAATGGAAAAGAAACTGAAATTAAGACAACCATTAAGACTTCACAAGTGGACGATCTTATGCTTCCAGAAAAACTTTGGGGCATAATTCAAGCTTCAGGTCCATGGTTTAATATCGAAGATTAAAATCGAAAAGAAAAGTTACTGTCTTTATTACGTATAGAAGGAATTAATTATATGTCAAATATCCAAGATAAGGTTGTCATTATAACGGGTGCCTCTAGTGGAATTGGAGAAGCTACTGCTAGAGAACTTGCATCTAAAGGAGCGAAGCTGGTTCTGGCAGCTCGTCGACAAGAACGTTTAAAGAAATTACAAGAAGAAATTCATCAGAATGGCGGTCAAGTTATTTTTAAGGTGACTGACGTTGCTTCACATGAACAAATGGAAGAGTTAGCTGAATTTGCTCTTAAAGAGTTTGGGAAAATTGATGTAATAATCAATAATGCTGGTGTAATGCCTCTATCACCTGTTCATCAGAAAAAAATCAATGAATGGAATACGATGATTGATGTGAACATAAAGGGTGTACTTTATGGTATTGCTGCTGTGCTTCCGTCAATGAGAGAAAGAAAAGAAGGGCATATTATTAACGTTTCCTCTATCGCTGGTCATTTAGTCTTCCCTGCGAGCTCAGTTTATAGCGGTACAAAGTTTGCTGTACGTGCTATCACTGAAGGTCTCCGTATAGAAGAGGCTAGCAACAATATTCGTACAACGATTATTTCGCCTGGAACTATTACTACTGAATTGCTTGAAACTATTTCAGATCCAGAATTGAAATCTGCCATTATGGAAGATACTAAAATTGGAATCGAACCTGCAAGCATTGCTCGTGCCATTGGATTTGCAATCGAACAACCATCAGATGTAGCGATTAATGAGATGATTGTTCGTCCAACCATTCAAGAACTCTAAAAGAAACTTTTGTAATGAGGCAGCCCCACTTTTTTTGGGCTGCTTGTTTATTACCTTATAGTTTGCAAATAATGAAAGGTTGAGAAAATGCTATATTCAGATACATTTGCAATAGGACTTATTCCCATTGTACGTGATTAGATAACATGCTTCCTCTGAACAATATACTTTTATTTGAACGTTTAATGTTTAAATGGAAATTAATTCATTAATAAAATTAAAAAATAGATTAAATTTTAAGTTTGTGAAGCATTGTACTTAAACTAACGGTTGCGTTAGTTCACTAAAAGAAAAAAGGAGAGTACATATTAGACATGGCTAATATGTACTCTCTTTTATTTATTAAGGTTTTTTATAATTAGGTCTAGATAATTTTGAAAAACTAACAAACATTAAAGGACCGTCAATAGACCTGTTTTTTGTACGAAAGAAGGATGGCCACCAAGTTTCGACGAATATATTAATATACTTTTTGGAGGTGTTGGATATGGGGATTTGTTGTGGAGAGTGTCACGTTGAATTAAAGAGTGATGATTATGTCACATTGGATGAATTTAGCACGCTGAGGCACACATATTGCGGTTATGATCTTATTGCCGAGCTGATCAAAGACATCGGGACTTATCGAAATATCAAAACAAAGTATTGGTTTTCCCGTGAGCGTACTAAATGAAAATCGGTAAAATCTTGGAGTTATACACCAGCGAATAAGGAACATAAAAATGTTCAATCTTTTTTATAAAAGAAGAATCCAATTAAATAGTATAAGGGCATGTTTTGATTAATCTTTTTCAAAACATGCCCTTTCTATTTATTCATTTATTTATCAAGGTTGCTTGTATTAAAAAAATACCCTCGTGTCGTTTTGAAATAAAGTTGCGACGTGTTAAAAAATAAAGAAAAGACACCCTAAGGTGCTTTTTCCCTCTCTAGAAGCCTCAACTCGAAAATAACGAACCGACAACCAAAGACAACGTTTGCTCGTAAACGGCATGTGCGGTCTGCACATCACCAAAATGTCCGCACATGTAAAGATGGATAACACCGTGAAGCGAAGCCCAGAAGATACGGACGACGGTTTCCGTGTCATACGGACAGGTAATCAGTCCCTGCTCTTGCGCATTACCAATTACCGTCAACAATTGCCGCATGGCTGTTACGGTGCCGTGTATGCTCTCCTCGTCTGGTTTGAAATCCGCGAAGGCTCCTCCGAACATCAGCTTGTAATAACCGGAGTATCGCTGTCCGAATTGCCAGAAAGTTTCACCTAAATTAAACAGCTGCTGCATCGGATCGTCAGCGCGCGGCGTTCTCTCGAATTCGTTGGCGAGAAGCTTGCAGCCGTCGAGATAAAGCTGCTGAGCCAGTCCATCTTTATTGACAAACAGGTTGTATATGATTTTGGTTGAGCAATTCATCTTCTGCGCAACTTTACGCACCGTCACAGCTTCAGGACCCTCATCGTACAAAATCGTTGCCGCAGCATCGACGACGAGCTTTCGAAGATTTTCAATATTTTTCAAGCGAGCCTCCTGATACGTTTCCAACTTTTTCGTATTTGCATCGAAGGAATTATTTTGGTCTGTCATCGCTATCACCCTCAATTAATACATTTTTAATAAGAAACAATGTTTCCAGCTCTTAACAGGAATTTTAATATAATTGTCGGAGCGTTGTCAATGTTGCAAGGGATGCCAAAAACCAACGATTCAAAAAACGATGTTGACTTTCTTAAAAAGCTTAGTTACAATGATTTCAATTAGAAACAGTGTTACCGGAAGGTATCATAATTCTTGACTCTTAAGAGAGTCAGGAATTATTTTTAAGGGAAAAGTAACACCGTTTCCTAATTGTAAAAAAGTGGATAGGGGAGTTGCGCAATGAACATAAAAGGAAATTGGGCGCTTGTCACGGGAGCTTCATCCGGCATCGGAGAGCAATTCGCCCGACAATTGGCCAAAGAGGGTGGCGACCTTGTACTCGTAGCCCGATCGAAAAACAAGCTGGAGAACCTGGCATCGGAGCTTAGAAAGAAATACGGCGTCAAGGTCGAGGTGATTCCTACCGATCTTGGCAAAGAGGGTGCGCCAGGCGAGTTATATCGGCAATGTCAACTTCTGAATTTAGAGATCGAATTGCTGGTCAACAACGCCGGCTTTGCCACGCACGGTTTGTTTGAACAAGTGTCAGGCGTGCGCCAGCATGAGGAAGTCATGCTCAATGTTGCCGCTGTTGTAGATATGACGCACTTGTTCTTGCCGGATATGTTGTGTAGAAACTCCGGGGCCGTTATCAATGTCGCATCGACCGCCGGATTTCAGCCCCTTCCCTATATGGCCGTATACGGAGCAACGAAAGCCTTCGTCTTGTCGTTTACCCAAGCCTTGTGGTGGGAAAACCGCAACAGTGGCGTCCAATTTTTCACGCTTTGTCCCGGAGCGACGGACACCGGCTTCTTCAACGTCGTAGGCGCGGAAGAAGCCGCCGTCGGTAAGAAAGACACACCGGAGCGGGTAGTGGAAGTTGCGCTTCGGGCATTGAAGGACGGGAAACTGTATGCCGTTCCGGGTACACAGAATTATATAGGTACGCAGATCGGACGATTCATGACGAGGAAACAGGGACTTCGTCTCGTTGGCGGCATGCTTCGTCCACGCGACGGCTCCGCCAGCAATAAGAAGTCGGCCGGTCCGTCCGATCTTGCAGGATGGATGATCGAGGAGGTGCATTGATGGCTAAATCGGCAAATATTTCCGCTAATGCTTCTGTCCATCAACCCATCCGGGAAAGTCATGGAAAGCTGGCACATTCAATTCGAGAAGGCAGAATAAACTTTAGATACACTGAAATTGATTAAAATACTTTATGAAAATTGAACTGGAATAATCTGAATAGTAATCTATTTTGATCAATCTTTTTTCAAAATAGATTCTTTTTATTTATCGTAAAATGTGGGTTTGCGAGATATCTTTGATTAAACTTTATTTAAAAGCTACACCTCGAAAGAGGGTGGAGTTTGATTGAATTACTAGTAGGATAAAGAGGTGGAAGTACATCGAGTAACCAATTGTACGAACGGGGCAGGATAGTTAGAGAGTGCTGTTTAACCTCTGTTCAACAATTGGGTCAGAAAATTGAGCAATAAAATAAGTTATTAGATTGTCTTTCAAACTCTATCACTCTTACAGCGATTTCATAAATTCTAACATTGTGTAATGAAACTTATGTTACTTTATTAATGGAGGTGACATTTATTAAAAACAAACCGATCTATGTGGAAATTCCAATTCAGGCAACTATAGACGAAGTATGGCGTATGACTCAAAAGCCTGAACTACATGAACAATGGGATTTGCGTTTTTCTTCTATTACCTATTTACCGAAAAAATCAGAAGATGATCCGCAATCCTTTTTATATGAAACGAAATTGGGATGTTGGGTAAAAGTCGCTGGCTGGGGTAAAAGTATCGGTACGCATAATAAGAAGGATGGTTCAAAGACATCTTCTCTTCACTTTGGTACCGATCAAAAAATTTCGCCAATTTGTGAAGGTAAAGGATATTGGCAGTATATTCCGACAGATAACGGAACCACATTTCTCACCCAATATGACTATAATGTACGTTATGGTTTATTTGGACGGCTTTTAGACATCTTTTTTCGGCCAATCATGGGGTGGGCAACAGCTCTAAGCTTTGATGTGCTAAAACGCTGGATCGAAAAGGGGGAATCGCCACGATCACAGTATGTACGTTTCATTATTAACACTATAGTAACATTGCTCTTTTTCTTTGTTTGGCTTTATCATGGGCTAATACCAAAGATGATTGCCAAAAATCCTGAGGAAGTATCGATGCTATCTAGTTTAACTTCCTTGGAGGGGACTGCTGCTGTAAAGGGTGTAGGGATAATAGGCGTTCTCGAGATTTTATTTGCAGTGGTATGGCTTCTTTATCGTAAGAAAAGACATTTACTTGTTCTGCAGATGATTGCTTTTCCAGTATTGACCATTAGTGCCTTGATCGCTAGTCCTTCATTCTCATTACACCCGTTTAACCCTATTACATTTAATGCTAGTCTGTGGGTTCTTTCCATTATTAGCTTCTTACTCGCAACTGATTTGCCATCGGCAACAAGTTGCA
This sequence comes from Peribacillus sp. AS_2, assembly GCF_026891895.1. Taxonomy (NCBI): domain Bacteria; kingdom Bacillati; phylum Bacillota; class Bacilli; order Caryophanales; family Bacillaceae; genus Peribacillus; species Peribacillus sp. AS_2. Next base: position 76,334 of record NZ_JAPTGA010000013.1, on the reverse strand, counting down.
AGCGTACGAGAAAGGGTGAATCATAATGACAATCTACCAAGACCTCTTAGGTGAGGATTTTCAAAGACTTCATCCTAAGCTGCAAGAGCGTTATGCCCTACCAATTGATAAACCGTTTAATGGGGTCGGAATGATGTCAAAAATTGAAACGGGGGCTTTCTGGCTAAAACCCTTTTTTAAATTAGCAACACGCTGGAAATTTCTTTTTCCCGAAAACGGGAAGGATATACCGTTTTCAATCAAAAATACCTGTAGATCATTGCCGACTGGTGAGGCAGAAATATATTGGGAGCGTACTTTTTATTTTGAAGAGATTACTCGGCATTTTAATGCGTTTATGACGGTTGATACAAAGCGTGGTGTTGTGAGGGATTATTTAGGGGAGCCGAGCTTATTTTATTCGGATTTAAAGTTTACGGTGACACCTGAAGGGCGCATAAACATTCGCTCTGGGCCTCAACGTATCGTTATAGGTAACCTAGAGTTTCCAATTCTTCGGTTATTAGAAGGAGTTGTGAACGTTGAGGAAGGGTATGATGATGCCCGAGAAGTATTTACGATTCAAGTCGATATACGAAACCGAATCGTAGGAAGGTTGATGGCTTATGAAGGCGAATTTAAGGAGCAGACTGTTTAGTTCAATCACCATTGCAGGTGTGTTCTTTTTCATAGCAAGCAGCATTTTGACATCTGAACCCTATTTGTTAATGCTGACAGCTGCACAGTTGATTTTCGTGCCACTTATGCTCCAGCTACTATTAGAAACAAAGAGGAAACATATCATTTTCAATTGGATTGCTATGCTCTCCATCTTTTTATTGCAAATTATCCCATCAAGTACAGGACAGATGGTACTCGCTTTCATTTATATGATTTTAACCTTTTTTGTGGCATGTCATGGGCTAAAACGGTTTTTTCAGCGTGGTTTTACAAACTGGTCAGAAATATCGATTGATATCGGGATGATGTATTTATTTGTAGGCGGACTATGGTTCTTTGCTTATATTGCGGGAATTGATACAGGTTTTAGTCCACTAATCACTTGGTTAACAGCTATTCATTTTCATTACTCTGCCTTCTTATTGCCCATATCTCTTGGGCTTTTTGGGCGCTTACACGATTCAACATGGTATCGATTAATTGTGCCAATTATTTTATCGGGTCCCATACTCGTCGCCATTGGCATTTCATTTTCGCCGTTACTGGAATTCATCTCTGTGTTGCTTTACATATTTGCCATTTACACCTTAATCATACTTGCATACCGAACACGCTTCCTTTCACACTTGCAGACGATATTAATACGGCTATCATTCAGTGCACTAGGCATCACAATCTTATTTTCATTGCTTTATGCGACAAATAATTCGTTTGGACTTTGGTTTGTTAGTATTGATTTTATGCTGAAATTTCATGGCTTATTTAACTGTTTAATTTTTGGCATGTTAGGCGTACTCGGTTGGGTGCTTGTGCCTCCTAAAACGAAGCAGGATGTCTGGAATTTCCCAGTGAGCCGAATTCGAGGTGCGTTAAAAGGAGCAGGCAAGCAACACCCAGGACTAGTGGATGAACTAAGTGATTTTGTTGATATCAAAACTTTACCAAAAACAATCGTCCATTTTTATGAGAATACAGATCAGTATCGGTTATTTGCTTCTGTAAAATGGGCAACTTGGTTTATACCGTTTGCGGTGTGCTATAAATTGATAAGTACAAAACTACAGCAGTTGAACCTGCCCATCTCAAGTAAACGTACTGAAATGACATATAAAATACGTGCTGTTGATCAAACGCTAGATGGGAGGGAAAATCCACGCGCATGGATTCGCCAGGTGAAGGAGAATACCGTATTTGTGGCCATTTATTCTCAGCATAAAACGGAGGGCAGGACGTATATGAATATAGCACTTCCTCTTCCTTATTCGTCAATGATTGGTATTTTACAGCTTGACGCTATCGATGGCTCTCTTATTCTTTCGAGCGAGGGAGAAAGTGACTCTGGTATTTATTTAGCAGCTGGCAAAGCGCTTTTCAAGCTTCCATTATCCGAGCACTTTTTAATTAATGAAACAATTGCGGGAATACTCACAGCCCATCACAAAATGCGAATCTTTGGCATGCCTTTCTTACATATTGATTACACCATAAATCAAAAATGATGGTGTTTAATGCTTATTTGGGGGATTTAAAGACCTGAAATTCAATAATTGGAGGATAATAGTTTTTCTAATTATTTATACAATCATTGATACGACTTATTCCATTATAGGGAGCGATTCTTTAATAGGGATCGCCCCTTGAGACCTAAGGGGTTTTACATATATTTTTTAAAAGTACACATTTTCAGACAAAGTACGTGAACTGACTCCCCAATTAAAACAGTTTATTTTATATACCCCTCTATTTAGAGCGAATCTACAATAATTTTCTATTCGTCTTTGCATTTGCAACAAAATCGGAGACACCTTAAAACCCATCATATAAATACAATAAATTAAGTCGTTCCACCTTCTAAAAGTTTAACAGGCAGATATGTCTCTAACGGAAATTTGTTAAATTCACCTTCAATTTGTTTTAATAAAATATCAATTGCTGACTTGGCAATTAAATCAATTGGTTGTTGTATGGTTGTCAATTCTGGCAGTAAAACTTGAACTGCTTCTGTCCCATCATAGCCGACAACTTTTAATTGCGTTGGTATCTCTTTTCCGCGTTTTTTAGATTCAGCTATAACAGATGCCGCGATTAAATCATCACTTGCAAAGATCCCATCTACTTCTGGATGTTCATCAAAAAGCTTAGAGATTACTTCTTTATGACTTTGAAGAGGTGAAACTTCATATGTAATTGGAAGTCTACCCTGTTCCTTCATAACATCCTCATACGCTTTTCTTCTTAAGTTTGCTGGTGTTTGCAGCTCAATTGGTCCATTTATATGAACGATATACTGACAGCCTTTCAATATTAATAATTCTGTAGCTTTTTTCCCTCCGCTATAATTGTCAGAGCCAACAACAGGGATGTTTTTCGATAAGTAGTGGTCAATTGCCACTACAGAAAGATTCTGCTTCTCATAATTTAGTATACCTCGGTTATATGTCACAACGACTACTCCATCTACTTGATTACGTATGAGCATCTCTAAATATTTTTCTTCTTTATCTATGCGGTTTAAGCTGTTACAAAGTAACAATTTATAGCCTAATGAAGCACAGATACTTTCAATATGAAAGGTAAGTTCACCGTAAAATGGGTTACTTGAGTTTGGGATAATTAGTCCTATTAAATTAGTTCGTTTATTAAATAAAGAACGGGCTAAATCGTTTGGAAAATAATTAATCTCTTCCATCGCTTTATAAACTTTTTCTTTTGTTTTTTCACTTATGTAACCGCGGTTATTTAATACACGGGAAACTGTTGTTGATGAAACACCTGCTATTTTTGCCACATCGTGAATGCTAGGCTTCATTACATGTCCTCCTACCTCATTAAGAAACATCCATTATTATTTAAAATGAAGTTTTCATGTTTTTGTCCATTGACTGGAAACTGAGACTTTTTGAGTTGGTTCACAGAGTTATTAAACATTGGCATCAATATTTTATAAAGAGCGAAGGTTATAAAAATGAAAATCCATAATTAACTGTTTAATAGCATATCATAAACTGTCACCTACTAGGAAAACCCTATAATAAAATAATTTCAGATTAGTCTGATCACGCACCTATTTTAGAGAAAAGCACTACTAGGTGCAAGAGTTAGAGACTTATATGAATTTAATGTCTGATTTTTCAAAAAAATGACTGTCAACCGGTTGACATATGTAACCGGTTGACATAAACTACTGTTGAAAGCGCTTTTATATTTTTTTAAAAGATATGAGGAGGGAGTGAAAGGTATGAAGAAATGGCTACTTGTAAGTATATCTTTATTACTGATGTTTGCTGCGGTGGGCTGCAGCAAAAGCGAAAGCGTAAATAGTGATGGTAAAAAGACGATTACGATGTGGGTGCACATATCTGATGAAAATGAAGAAGGAAAAGTGTATAAAAAACGGGTAGAAGCCTTCAATAAGAATTATGCTCCTGACAATATCAAAGCTAAAATTGAATTTATTCCACGTAGCGGAAATGGCGGTGGTTATGAAGACAAAGTAAACGCGGCCCTTACAACCAGCACGTTACCGGATGTTATTACTTTGGATGGTCCCAATACAGCTGCTTACGCGAAATCTGGTGTCATTGCACCATTGGATGAGTATGTAAAAGATCAAGAGGATTTGCTGCCAAGTATTAAGCAACAAGGAACTTATAAAGACAAGCTGTATGCAATTGGTGTTAGTGAATCATCTGTTGGGATTTATTACAATAAAAGGATGTTACAAGAAGCGGGCGTCGATTTGAATACGCTGCCAACAGTTGATAATCCATGGACATGGGACCAATTCCTTGCTCTTTGTAAAACGTTGAAAGATAAATACGACAAACCAGCTATTGATATGCAATTACAGTCTAAAGACGAAATGTTGACGTATGCGCTAACGCCGTTTGTCTGGTCAGCTGATGGGGATATCATCTCGAAAGATGGAAAGAAGGCAGAAGGTGTCTTCAATAATAAACCTACTGTTGAAGCGTTGACATTTATTCAAACTATGTTGAAAGAAGGTTATACGACACGAACACCAGTCAAACAAGCATTTGAAACGGAAAAATATCCAATGAAGTTTAGTGGAGTATGGACTGTAACTGATATGAAAACAAACTACCAAAAGGTAGATTATGGCGTTATCCCATATCCTGTATCACCAAAAACAAAGAAACTAGTTTCTCCTTCAGGTAGTTGGCAATTTGCGATGACACAAACGTCCGAAAATAAAGAATGGGCTGCAAAATTAGTCGATTGGATGACAAACAAAGATTCGAATGTGGAACTGAGCCGTACGATTGCAGCACTGCCAGTCCGATACTCTTCTGAAAAAGTGATGGCAAAAGAGTTCTCAGATCAAATGAATGTCTTCTTGAAACAATTGAAAGAAACAGGACACGCACGACCCGTTACACCGGCTTATCCGCAAGTAACGCGTGCTTTCCAACAAACAATCGATGACATCAGCTTCTATGATCAGAATAAAGATATCCAAAAAGTATTGGATATACATGCGAAAGAAATGCAATCAGCTATCGATAAGGCCAATTAGAAGGAGGAGCCATGAGTAAAATTGGATGGAAAGAAAATAGGAGTGTCTATACATTTCTGAGACCAGAGGAAAGAACCAAGAATAAAACTCGGTGGAAAGAAAATGTAGTAGCATATACGTTTTTGGGACCGGCGTTGTTACTTTTATCGATGTTCCTTGTTATTCCGTCTATTATGTCAGTCTATTATTCGTTTACGGATTACTATTTATTGACACCAGATATGCGTAAATTTGTCGGATTGGACAATTTCATCAAACTATTCCAAGACCCAATTTTTCTGAAAAGCTTGGTGAACACACTGGAATTTGTCGTTTGGGTGATTCCGTTACAGATAGGGGCAGCTCTTGGGCTTGCCCTCCTGTTAAATAAACAACGTAAAGCAAACACGTTTTTTAAAGTAGCTTACTTTAGTCCAGTTGTCATGTCACTTGTCGTTATCTCTGTTCTATGGTTGTATTTGTTGAATCCAAATGAAGGGATTATTAATAACGTACTCACATACTTCGGTATTTCAGCGCAACCGTTTTTGACAAGTCCCAAGCAGGCGATATTTACAATTGTCGTGGTTTCAGCTTGGCAAGGAGCTGGCTTTCAGATGCTGATTTTTCTAGCAGGACTGCAGAATATCCCCGGTGATGTTTATGAGGCGGCACAGTTAGACGGAATAAATAAATGGCAACGTTTCATGTACATTACGTTACCTTTGTTGAAACCAACTTCAATTTTTATATTTATTACCACATTAATTGGCGCATTCAAGCTATTGGTTCAACCAATGGTTATGACGCAAGGCGGACCAGTGAATTCCACCATGACGGTTGTCTATTATATTTATCAAACTGGTTTTACGGACCGTATGGTTGGTTATGCCAGTTCAATTGCTCTCTTGTTTGGGACGATTATCGGATTGGTTACGATTACGCAGCGTAAACTGGTGAAGGAGGATGAAGATTGATGAGACGGAAATTCGGGCCTCTAACAATTTTAGAATACATATGCCTGGTTTTGCTCGCGGTGCTATTTATTTTTCCGCTGTTTTGGATGGTCGCATCCTCGATGAAACCAGAAGCGGAAATTTATAACGATATGAGTAACATTAAGGCTTTTCTGCCATCATTTCATCCATCAGACTGGTTTGTATCCTATAAGCAAGTTCTCTTACGGTTCCATTTACTAGGTTATATAGGCAACAGTTTGTTTTATGGTTTGTGTGTAGCAGTTGGTTCCATAATTATCAATGGGATGGCGGGCTATGCATTTGCTAAACTTAATTTTAGTGGAAAAAAAGTGCTGTTTGGACTTTTATTGGCTATTTTGATCGTGCCATTTGAAACCATCTTAATCTCTCAATTTACCATTATTCATAGCATTGGATTAGTGGATACACGTCTTGCGGTTATTTTGCCAGCGTTGGCAGGGGCATTCAATATCTATTTGTTCCGGAACTTTTTTATGGCTATTCCAAAAGAGATTATTGAATCGGCTAAATTGGATGGGGCAAATACATGGCAAGTGTTCTGGCGGATCATGCTGCCGATGTCCAAACCGGCCGTTGCCACTGTTGGGACATTGGCTTTTATCGGAAGTTGGAATGACTACATCTGGCCTCTGATGGTCTTGACAGACAAATCGAAATTTCCGATCCAAGTAGCGATTACAGCAATTAATAGTACAGACCCGGTTTATACTAACCAAGTCATGGCTGTTCTGACGATATCCACCGTTCCATTGATTATTATCTATATTGTGGCTCAACGTTATATTTTAGAGGGGATTGGTGGTTCAGGTACAGGCATTAAATAGAGAGTGTATCATCATTAACAACCATGTATGGACTTAAATTCACATTTCTGATTCTTCTTTTTCATATCGTTAACTAGTGATTCATTTCTTTTCACATGTCTAGTAAAAGGAGCAATTAAATTGGAAGTTTCAAAAATTCTGTATTGGAAGTTAAGTGCGTATTTTTTCTTTTTCTTTTTTACTTGGTCTTCAAGTTACTCTTTATTTTCCATTTGGTTAGGACAAGAAATAAATCTAAGTGGGGCAGCTACAGGTATTATCTTTTCTGTAAACGCTATCTTCGCCTTATGTATGCAGCCACTATATGGTTATATATCTGACAAAATAGGTTTAAAGAAAAAAATATTATCTTTCATTAGTTTGCTACTCGTATTTGTAGGACCATTTTATATTTTCATCTATGGACCATTATTAAAACACAATGTCTTTTGGGGCGCTATTGTTGGAGGAATCTATTTAGCCGTAGCTTTTCTAGCTGGTATTGGAGCGATTGAATCATATATTGAGAAGATTAGCCGTAAATATGATTTCGAATATGGAAAATCGAGAATGTGGGGATCTCTAGGGTGGGCGGCAGCTACATTTTTTGCAGGACAGCTGTTTAATATTAATCCAAATATCAATTTCTGGGTTGCATCTGTTTCAGCGATCGTATTAGTGGCCATTATTATGTCTGTGAAAATAGAAATGACGGATCAAGAGATGAATAGAGCCGATTCTATTAAATTAAGAGACGTTGGACAACTTTTTTTATTAAAAGATTTCTGGTTTTTCATGATGTACATTATTGGGGTGACATGCGTCTACAGTGTTTATGATCAGCAATTCCCTCTTTATTACGCCTCATTATTTCCGACTGAATCGTTAGGCAATCAAGTATTCGGATATCTAAACTCGTTCCAAGTATTTTTAGAGGCTGGAATGATGTTTCTTGCTCCGTTTATCGTAAATAAGTTTGGTGTAAAGAATAGTTTAATTCTAGCAGGATTTTTAATGGCCTTCCGAATCATCGGTTCTGGAATTTTTGTTGGACCAATCGGAATTTCTTCGATGAAATTAATTCATGCCCTTGAATTGCCTATTATGCTAATTGCTATTTTTAAATATTTAGCAGCGAATTTCGATACCCGTCTATCTTCTGTGCTTTATCTAGTTGGTTTCCAATTTGCATCTCAGGTTGGTGCATCCATTCTTTCACCACTTGCAGGTGGATTATATGACAGTGTAGGATTTCGTAATACCTATCTCATCATGGGAATCATGGTGTTTTGTTTTACCATTATTTCAATCTTTACTTTAAAAGGTTCTAAAAAAAGAAAAGGCTTAAATGGCAATCTGGAAAGGTTACGAAAGATAATATAGGAGGATGTTACGATGTTAACAATTAATAGAATTAAACAGGCTGAAGAGGCACTGAAGAATGCCAAGAAAAAAATAAATGATCGTTATCGATTAGGTTATCATATCATGGCTCCAGCTAACTGGATGAATGACCCGAACGGTTTCGTGCAGTATAAAGGGGAATATCATGCATTTTATCAATGCCATCCATATGATGCAAATTGGGGACCTATGCATTGGGGCCATGTAAAAAGTAAAGATCTCGTTCATTGGGAGCATTTTCCTGTTGCTTTAGCCCCCGGGGATGCTTGTGATACAGATGGATGTTTCTCAGGAAGTGCCGTTGATAATGATGGTGAACTAACCCTGATCTATACAGGACATAACTATACAGACAAGGAAAAAGACCACTTCTATCAAAATCAAAATATTGCGGTCAGTACGGATGGAATATCATTTGAGAAGGTTGGGGAAAATCCGGTTATTGCTAAACCACCAGTGGATAGTGCACATCACTTCCGTGATCCAAAGGTGTGGAGGCACAATGATACCTGGTACATGGTTTTAGGAAATTCGACGAAGGATAATGTCGGAAGAGTTATTTTATACCGTTCTTCAGATCTACTGAATTGGGAATACATTGGCGTTCTTGCACAAAGTGATGGATCCCTTGGATATATGTGGGAATGCCCGGACTTCTTTGAATTAGATGGAAAATATATTTTAATGATCTCTCCTCAAGGCATTAAATCAAATGGAGATTTATATAATAATCTATTCCAAACAGGTTATTTGGTTGGAGATTATAATTACGAAACAAACGAGTTTGTTCATGGATCATTTACTGAACTGGATAATGGACATGATTTTTATGCAGTTCAAACACTGTTAGATGATAAGGGGCGTCGAATTGCGATTGGTTGGATGGATATGTGGGAGTCAAACATGCCAACTAAAGCAGATGGATGGTGTGGAGCCTTAACATTGCCACGCGAAATAACGTTAGGGGATCATAACAAGATTTTAATGAATCCTGTTGAGGAATTAATCTTATTACGGGATTCTGAACACATTGAGTGTACAAATCAATCCATTTCAAAAGGCTATTTGATAGAAACGAAAGAGGATTTACTTGAAGTGAAGGCAGTGTTTGATTTAATTAATTGTAGCGCTCAATCTGTAGGTCTAAAGATTCGTGGAGTTAACCAAGAAGAAACAGTATTAACGTATCACTTAGATAAACAACAACTAACACTTGATTGCTCCAAGTCAGGAAAAGTGGAAGATGGTGTTAGAAGCACAATGCTTGAGACAAATAAAGAGCTTTCCCTGCGTGTATTTATTGATCGATCTTCCATTGAAATCTTTGCGAACGATGGACAAACGACCATGACAAGTCGGATCTATCCGAATGAAGATAGACTAGGAATTGAGTTATTTGCTGAGAAGGGTGATGTACAAGTCAAGGAATTAACCTATTGGAACCTGCAAGATATCTGGAAATAAAATAACAAGGAACAAGTGTCTACACACTTGTTCCTTGTTTAGGGGTGAAAACATTGAAAAAGGTTTTTTGTATTGGTGAGACATTAATCGATTTTATTCCGATTCAAAAAGAAAAATCTTTAAAAGAGGTTACTGGTTTTGAACGTGTTGCCGGTGGAGCTCCTATGAACGTTGCGATTGCAATTGCAAAATACGGTGGGAATTCCGTCATGCTGACCAAGATAGCTAATGATAATTTTGGTGATTATTTAGAGGGCGTGCTTCGAGGAAATGATGTAGACACTTCCTATATTATTCGAAGTGATGAAGGTGAAACTGGATTAGCATTTGTATCTGTAGATAATTTCGGAGAAAGAAGTTTTAATTTTTACCGAAAGAATGCAGCTGATTTATTACTTTCACCAGATGAGGTGAAGTCAGAGTGGTTTAATCAAGGAGACCTTCTTCACTTTTGCTCAGTGGATTTAGTTGAAAGTCCAATGAAACAAACCCATATAAAAGTGATAGACAGATTTAATAAAATAGGTGGAATTGTAAGTTTTGACCCTAATGTCAGGCTTCCTTTATGGCCAGATGAAGAAAGCTGTCGGAGTACCATACTAAACTTCTTGCCTCTGGCGGATATTGTAAAAGTATCTGATGAAGAATTATATTTTATAACAAATATTCATACGGAAAAAGAAGCGATTGAATCCCTTTTTGTCGGTAACGTGAAAGTAGTCGTATATACAAAAGGAAGCGATGGCGCAAATATCTATTTGAAAAATGGAGAGGTATATGAAGACAAAGGATTTAAAGTAATTGTTTCGGATACAACAGGGGCAGGTGATGCATTTATCGGAGGTTTCTTATCCGAACTAGTGTCACTTGAAGTAACTAACGAAAATCTATGTGAAAGAGTGAGTGAAAATCATCAACGATTACTTACTTTTGCAAATGCAAGTGGAGCACTGACTGCTTCCGTAAAAGGGGCTATTCAGGAAGCACCCGGAAAACGCCATGTATTAAATTTTATTTCTACTCAACGGGAAACAACAAAGAGGGGGAGAAAGAAATTTTGTAAAGAGTTTTAAAATCCCTTACTGTGATCATTATTTATAAGGACAAGGTTTGGTACGTCCCAGTATGATTATTGGAACTTTATGAAAGTTTCGGAAAATCGAGTGGACCTAAAAAAGTAACTATCTGTGAGCATTATGAGATTGATGCATTAGCAGGTGTGGCCTCGTTTGTAGCGATCATTAACCCGCATTCCCATCATTTTTTGTAACGATGAAGTTGATAAAGGAATATTAGACAAAATTGCTATAGGTAGCTCAAAATATCTCCCGTAAGAACATCTTCAATGTGTGGATTGTTTATATGGATTACAAAGTCTTGGACCTGATCTATGATGAATGGAACAAGCAAGTAAAATAAATTGGAAAGTGCAATTGAGTACCAAATAATTAAAGGCGAGGTTTGAATATGACAACATTCCTTTTAGTCATCATTTATTTGGCTTTTATTAGCTTAGGCTTACCTGATTCATTGTTGGGGGTAGCGTGGCCTGTGATGCAATCGGACTATGGAGCCCCGCTTGAGACTGCTGGATTACTTTTTATGACGATAGCTGGTGGTACAATTATTTCCAGTTTAGCTAGCGGAATGGTACTTAAACGGTTTGGAACTGGCAATGTCACATTTGTCAGTTGCTTACTGACTGCTGGTGCTTTGTTGGGATTTCATTTTGCTCCATCGCTTGTTTGGTTAATTGTATGTGCCATACCACTTGGATTAGGTGCAGGATCTGTTGATGCAGGATTAAACGATTATGTTGCTACACAGTATAAGGCACACCATATGAGTTGGTTACATTGTTTTTGGGGAGTCGGAGCTACTTTTGGTCCCATCATTATGGCTCAGTTTATCTCAGAACAAAATTCTTGGAGAAATGGATATCTTGCAATCTCTGGATTTCAGTTCACGTTAACTGTAATCCTTCTCTTCACTTTGCCCTTATGGAATAGAGTGAAAAAGAAAAGCAATATAACAATAAATGAAGAGCAGGAAGATTCAAAAGGTGTATTTTATAAAGAAGATGCTAAACATGTAAAACCTTTACAAATTAAAGGAGTTAAACTGGCTCTGATCTCCTTCTTGTTTTATTGTGGGGTTGAATCAACAGTGGGTCTTTGGGGAAGTAGCTTTCTTGTAAATGTCAAGGAGTTACCCGTATCGGTTGCTGCACAATGGGTTTCCTTATATTACGCAGGGATAACAATGGGTAGATTTATTACAGGCTTCATTACCTTTAAAATGAGTAACCGTACACTCATTCGGATGGGACAAATAATAGCATTAGCTGGTGCCACGCTTCTATTCCTACCATTGCCTTCCACTTTTTCGCTTGTAGGTTTTATTATGGTTGGACTGGGATTAGCACCGATATTTCCGTGTATGTTGCATGAAACTCCAACACGTTTTGGGAAGAAGCATTCCCAGACAATTATGGGTTATCAAATGGCTGTTGCTTATACAGGTAGTACTTTCATACCACCTCTTCTTGGCTTCATTGCATCTCATTCAACAATAGGAATCTTTCCATTTTGTATTGCTGTTTTTGTTGCAGCAATGCTCCTAAGTTCAGAAAAATTAAATACCTTACTGACAAAGAATGATTTATTAACGAGGAAAGATAAAAGCTCAAAAGCATTTTAAGCATCCTCGAAATCAATCACCTTACATCGATTACCACCGAAGTAGTAGAAGCTGCACGAAATAGCTTACTGCTTGGACGTATATAATAAAGAAACCCAGCTATTCTACTCATGTGAAGATAGCTAGGTTTTTAAAGAGGATAATGGACTTGATTTAGGTTTATTAATGGAATTATTATTCACTAACACGATATCAGCCTTTTTTGCAGTTGATTTTTAATCTCATGTGCTGTTTTCTTGGTATTTATAAATATGGATTTGTCTTTTATCTCATATTACCGTTGGATTATCTTTAGCTCTACCTTTATTTTTGTTTTTTTGACATTCCTATATTAATAGAAAGATGGAGTATGAATTAGAAACTAAACATGTTACAGCTAAGATAAGTAAAAAGTTTATTCAAGTATTTGGTGCGATTCTGTATTGCGTTGGCTGATGATTGAAGCAGTCTTTAAGGCAGCATTTTTTATGCAACTATCCGGGCAGTAAGTTGAAAAAAAGACGCGATTTTGCTGGTGGTTACCCCTAATCCACATGAGGTCGGTGGCTCTTTAAACAAACATTCTGCCGCCGTACGAGCAAATCGCCAGGCTCGCCGCTGCGATTTGGCCTGGTCGCCTGCACACTACCCTATTTTTAGTCCGCCCATTCAACATCGGTCGTGAACACAATTGTTAACCATCGATCAGTACTTTCCTCGCCGATGGCATTACCGATTTCATCACGGATTGCGTCCCACTCTTCAAGGCATTTAGCCGGCCACCCGCCAGGCACAATAAAATATAGTTCAATTTGTTTTCCCCGGCCAACCTTTGCGACGTAAGCTCGGTAAGAAACGAAGCCGTAGCGCTTCACAAAGTCCTGTGCGACCTCGTCCACATGCTGCTTGAGTGATTGAGGGGTGATCAGCAGGACATCCGCCAAGGCCCGCTTTACCGTTGAAATCGGCAGCGGAATAATTACCAAACAGATCAGTACAAGTACTGCCGGATCAATATAGGGTGTAAGCCATTCCAAATACGTTCCTTCAAAAGCGTATCCGATGCAAAACGCGATCAAGAGCGCAGCGGTTATACCACCGGTCATCATCCAGGCCTTAGCGTCAAGGGCAACAAAATCCGAGCTAAGTGTCTTGTTTAAGCGTGTTTCGAAAATCGACATGGAACAGCATGCGATCATCGTCACAACGGCATAGACGATGGCGAACCCGAACTCGAGATTGCGGCCGCCCGTCATAAGACTACCAATTGCATTAATCAATGCATAAACGGCCGCCCCCATGAGCATGACACCGTTGAGACCAAGGACGATTGGCTCCAAGTGCCAAAATCCCATTGTGAAGCGTTCACTCAATTTACCATTCTGCCTATTCGGTGCAGTGGACGAGGTAATCAACTTTGAGACAATGAGCGCCAAGACGCTCATGATTGCATCGGTCAGAGAATAGAACCCATCAAAGGTGATAGAGAACGAACCTGATAGCAGGCCGAAAATGATCCCAAAGCAAGCAACGAAGATGGTAACGCCAATGGAGACTCGAAGTATTCTTTGTTCGGTATTCAATTTTTTTCCCCCTAGGATTGCAGCCAGAATAGCCGTAGTAGCGTTTCCTCTACTGGACGCCTACTTAAAGTGAAAACATCACCATTATCTGCTCTTTAATATAATCTCCCAACCTTTCAAGTATCATTTTTGTCTTAAGGTTCAGAGTTTATACACCCTAAAACTTTCGTGTTCTTGACTGGTTTTTGGTTTATAAAAATCGATTAGTCTAATTTCCCTCGAACAGAGATAACTTAAAACTACTTTGAATATGATAAACGATGTGCAATCATTGATTTAACAGTGATTTCCAATTTGTCATACACAAATTATTACATAAGTGGACATAGAGTGGAAGAGTTGGTTGACTAAAAGGTACATGGTATGCAAAAAGTTCCTTGGAGCATTGGATTAGCTGAGCCTATGAAACTAAAAGACGAATTAATAAAAGGAGTTAAGGTATCATGAATGGAGTTTGATTTAACTCAAACTCCATTTAAGGATCGTCAAGATTGCAATCTTGAAGTTGGCATGAAATTAAAATACATTTAACTAAAACTAAGTAGGCGCGTGTGTCCTTAATTCTTTAGTAAAAAGCTTCATAACTGTTCAAATTAGCGGTGCTCTACATTAATAACAGAGGTTGCATATGCAGCCTTTTTTTTCATATGGCAATAACGGGGCAGGTTCGAACAAGAGATTGAATCATTGTGAATAATTATGTGGGAGTGGATGCAAAGAGTATATTCTGAGTATCAGGTTACATTTACCTGGGCAATATTGACGATAATGCTGAAGCGATCGGTGTATTCTGCATTGTTATGAATGCTAAATTGGATTAATGCTGTGGTACAAGGGAGATTTTTCTTTTTATTTGCTATCGTTATCGGTTGGAAGGCTATGTTAATTTTTCTATTCTCCTATGTACAACGTACCTTTTAATCGGAATAAGAGGTGACAGGCATGGGGCCATCAGAAAGTAGAATGACCATATAGATAATTAATGGTGTTGTTCTGTATAATGCTGGCGGTACATCATGTAGGATATTTACCTGACGTCACCCTTAAATAAAAATAGAAATACTTTGTGTAAGTTTTTGAGAGGATAAAATAGAATGTACACCACCTTATTAAGGAAAAGTGGTGTTTTTTTTTGTAATAGGGGGTTAATCTCTGTCTTGTTTAGTTCAGTTCTTTCAACGTTCGCTAAAGTCAAATACTTCTAAAACGTTCGACTTTGATTATATTGGCGAAAATCCGGTTGAATTCAAAAAGCTTGCATTATTTATTATTATTATTATAAAATACTTGTATACAAGTGTACTTGAACTCTATAAGAAGGTGAATTTATGGCTGAATCAAAGGAATTTCTTTATCCTGTAAAATGGCTTTCAAAAGCTTCAGCTGGCGATCGCGTTACATCCGAGCTTAGAATGCGTATTATTTCGGGGATGATTGAAAGCGGTGCCATCCTTTCTGAAAATAAATTAGCTGCTGATTTCGGTGTAAGCCGCTCACCCGTTCGTGAAGCGTTAAAAATACTGGCCTCTGAAAATATCATCCGATTAGAAAGAATGGGTGCGGTTGTCATTGGTTTAACAGAAAAAAAGTATGCAGAAATTTATGATGTACGTATTCTCATTGAAACGTTTGTATTTGAACGTCTAGTGAGGATGAACACGAATGAATTAGTAATGGAACTTAGTAAAATATTGGAAATGATGAAAGTGTCCATAAAATACCTGGATGCGGATGAGTTTTCCTATCAGGATGTTCTATTCCACGAAACGATCATTCGCTCCATCGATCATTCCTACATCCTGATGATCTGGGATAATTTAAAACCTGTAATGGAAAGTTTGATTCTTCTATCCATGCGCAGCCGTTTTAAAGAAAAGTATGAAGACTTTACACGGATCATAAATAATCATCAGCTTTATATTGATGCGATCAAAACAAAAGATCGAGACATCATGATTAAGTCGTTACATGAAAACTTTGATGATGTTCAAGGAAAAGTTGAAGACTTATGGATGGCTCAACAGATGCTTTCAAAAGGAGTCGAACAAGAAAATGACTAGCTATATGTTAGGAGTAGACATCGGTACAACAAGTACAAAAGCTGTATTATTCACGAAAAAAGGCGATGTCATCCAGCAAGAGAATATTGGCTATCCTCTTTACACACCGGATATGACAACGGCGGAACAAGACCCTGAGGAGATTTTCCAGGCTGTTCTGAAAGCCTTTTCAAATATAACGAAGCAGCATCCAGATAAAAAACCATCATTTATTTCATTTAGCAGTGCGATGCATAGTGTTATAGCTATGGATGAAAACGACCAGCCGCTAACCGCTTGCATCACCTGGGCAGATAATCGAAGTGAAGCTTGGGCCCATAAAATAAAGGATGAATTAGATGGGCATGAAGTTTACAAGCGAACCGGAACACCGATTCACCCGATGTCACCATTATCCAAGATTACCTGGATCGTGAATGATCACCCGGAGATCGCAACCAATGTTAAAAAGTATATCGGGATTAAAGAATATATCTTTAAAAAGTTCTTTGATCAATACGTTGTCGATTATTCCCTTGCTTCATCCATGGGCATGTTGAATCTCAAAAACTTGGATTGGGATGAGGAAGCCCTAAGAATTGCTGGAGTAACGCGTGATCAATTATCTGAACTCGTACCAACAACAAAGACCTTTAACAACTGTGACGCGGATTTAGCCAAACAGATCGGGATTGACCCAAAAACGCCATTTGTCATTGGGGCAAGTGATGGTGTCCTTTCAAATCTAGGTGTAAACGCTATCCGGAAAGGTGAAATCGCTGTCACGATCGGGACAAGCGGTGCGATTCGGACAATTATTGACGAACCGAAAACAGACGAAAAAGGAAGAATCTTTTGCTATGCCTTAACGGAAAAGCATTGGGTGATTGGCGGGCCGGTAAACAATGGGGGGATGGTCCTTCGCTGGATTCGCGATGAATTTGCTTCTTCCGAGGTGGAAACAGCTAAAAGACTCGGAATCGACGCTTATGAAGTCTTGACCAAGATTGCCGAACGGGTAAGACCGGGCGCTGATGGATTGTTATTCCATCCATATCTTGCAGGTGAACGTGCACCATTATGGAATCCGGACGTAAGGGGTTCATTTTTCGGATTAACGCTGTCGCATAAGAAAGAACATATGATTCGAGCGGCTCTAGAGGGAGTCATTTACAATTTATACACCGTATTTTTGGCCTTAACCGAATGCATGGACGGTCCCGTGACCCGAATTCAAGCTACGGGAGGCTTCGCAAGGTCGGCTGTTTGGCGGCAAATGATGTCCGATATCTTCGAATCGGAAGTCGTGGTTCCAGAAAGCTACGAAAGTTCGTGCCTTGGTGCTTGTATATTAGGGTTATATGCAACTGGGGAAATTAATTCCTTCGAAGTGGTTTCTGAAATGATAGGCAATACCCACAAGCACACACCGAAAGCTGATTCTGTAAATGAATACAGGCAGCTGCTGCCGATTTTCATTAACCTATCAAGGGTATTGGAAAACGAATATACACAGATTGCGAATTATCAAAGAAACTTAATAAATGCTGCAAAGTAAAGACATGGGGGGATTACAATGCCATTAGTCATTGTCGCTTTAGGAATTGTCGCTTTATTAATTTTAATAATGGGCTTAAAATTAAACACCTTTATTTCCTTGATCATTGTATCGTTTGGAGTTGCTTTAGCACTTGGGATGCCGCTTGACGGAATTGTCAAAACCATTGAAGCTGGATTAGGCGGAACACTCGGCCACTTAGCGTTAATCTTTGGACTTGGGGCGATGTTAGGTAAGTTGATCGCAGATTCGGGCGGAGCGCAGCGCATTGCCATGACTCTTGTTAAGAAATTCGGTGAAAAGAATATTCAATGGGCAGTCGTGGCAGCATCATTCATTATCGGTATCGCATTATTTTTTGAAGTGGGATTAGTATTATTGATTCCAATCGTATTTGCGATTTCAAGAGAATTAAAAGTTTCGATATTGTATCTTGGCATTCCAATGGTGGCGGCATTATCCGTAACACACGGTTTCTTACCGCCGCACCCAGGACCAACCGTCATCGCTGGTGAATATGGCGCAGACATTGGTCAGGTTTTACTTTACGGCTTCATCATTGCGGTTCCAACCGTTATTTTAGCTGGACCGATATTTACTAAGATAGCGAAAAGATTAGTACCTGAATCATTTACGAAAACAGGCAGCATTGCCTCATTAGGGGAACAAAAATCTTTTAAACTTGATGAAACACCTGGATTTGGAATCAGTGTATTTACTGCATTACTTCCGGTTATATTAATGTCAATTGCTACAATCATCACTTTGATGCAAAAAACGATGGGATTTGAAGATAATGGTCTACTGGCCGCTATCCGTTTTATTGGTGAAGCCGGTACTTCCATGTTGCTTTCCTTATTATTTGCGGTCTATTCAATGGGAGTGGCAAGAAAGATTCCAATGAAGGATATTATGGAATCTTGTACATCAGCGATCCTGAATATCGGAATGATGCTCTTGATCATTGGGGGCGGCGGAGCCTTCAAACAAGTATTGATCGATGGCGGTGTAGGTGACTATGTAGCTGAATTATTCAAAGGAACATCATTATCACCAATCCTGCTTGCCTGGATCATCGCGGCAATCCTGCGTATTTCATTGGGATCTGCTACAGTTGCTGCCTTGACGACAGCTGGTTTGGTTATTCCGATGTTAGGTCAGACGGACGTTAACCTTGCTCTGGTCGTACTTGCTACAGGAGCGGGAAGTTTAATCGCTTCACACGTTAACGATGCTGGTTTCTGGATGTTTAAAGAGTATTTTGGCTTAAGCATGAAAGAAACATTCGCAACATGGACTTTGCTTGAGACGATCATATCAGTGGCTGGATTAGGATTCATTCTATTACTAAGCTTATTTGTATAGGCTTTCCCGGCAGTAAATCCCCGACTTATGGCAGGGATTTACTGCCTATTATTCTTACATAAGAAGGAGCAGAAATAATGTTCAATACAATTGGTGTCATTGGTTTAGGGGTAATGGGCAGTAATATCGCGTTAAATATGGCTAATAAAGGAGAAAAAGTAGCTGTCTATAATTACACAAGAGATTTAACCGATCAGCTTGTTGCTGAATTGGACGGTCAGTCAATCCATCCGTATTACGAAATCCAAGATTTCGTTCAGTCACTGGAAACGCCAAGAAAGATTTTTCTGATGGTGACTGCGGGTAAAGCGATCGACTCGGTGATCACTTCATTACTTCCTCATCTTGAATCGGGCGATATTATCATGGACGGCGGTAACTCCCATTACGAAGATACTGAACGCAGATATGATGAATTGAAATCTAAAGGATTCAGTTATGTAGGAATTGGTATTTCCGGCGGGGAAGTCGGTGCGTTAAAAGGACCTTCAATCATGCCAGGAGGAGATAAAGACGCCTATGAAAAAGTAGCTCCAATCCTGACAAAAATCGCAGCTAAAGTAAATGATGCTCCTTGCTGTACCTATATCGGTCCAAAAGGGGCAGGTCATTTTGTGAAAATGGTACATAACGGGATTGAGTATGCAGATATGCAATTAATCGCCGAAGCATATACATTTTTAAGAGAAAAATTGCATTTAGAGGTTAATGAAATTGCTGACATCTTTGAAACATGGAATCAAGGCGAACTGAAAAGTTATTTAATCGAAATCACGGCCGAAATCTTAAGGAAAAAAGATGAAGTAACGGGCTTACCATTGATTGATGTGATTCTCGATAAAGCAGGACAAAAAGGCACAGGAAAATGGACCAGCATGCAAGCGATTGATAACGGAATACCAGCATCGATCATTACAGAGTCTTTGTTTGCGCGCTACATTTCCGCTCTAAAAGAAGAACGGGTTCATGCGGAAAACATTCTAACAGGGCCTGAGAACGTTCAGCAAAAATTAGATAAAAATGAGTGGATTGACTATATTAGGCAAGCATTATATATGGGAAAGGTTTGTGCATACGCGCAAGGTTTCACTCAATATAAAATGAGTTCTGAACTTAACGGCTGGGATTTGCCTTTGAAGGATATTGCGCTTATTTTCCGCGGCGGCTGCATCATTCGGGCAGAATTTTTAAACGTCATTAGCGAAGCCTATCAAGAGCAGCCAAATCTGGCCAATTTATTGATTTCACCATATTTCGCTGAAAAGGCTGCAAAGTACCAGGTGGGATTGCGAAAGGTAGTCTGTGAGGGAATAAATTCCGGCATCTCGTTTCCATGTTTAGGCTCTTCACTTACTTATTACGATAGTTATCGAACAGGAATCTCAAATGCTAACCTTTTGCAAGCACAACGTGATTATTTTGGTGCGCATACCTATGAACGACGTGATTTAGCAGGGGTTTTCCACACGAACTGGCAGTGATGGAAAGTGACAAAAGAAATAGTCATTTGTAATACCATTCATGTAGTTGAAACAGGTATTTTACTTCAAAAAAGAGTTGCTTTGGCAACTCTTTTTTCTTATTTAACAAAAGGTGCAGCTAGTGGATAAAGGAATTTTAGTGAGGGAAAAAAGATTGATTGCGTTATTTTGAACCATGGGTGAACTTCAAAATGGAAAAAGTCTTGGTGGAAAAGATTGAGGGGCAATGAATAATATTTTTGGGGGAGGTTTAATACTCAGGTTAAGTGGTATATAAATGTATCGGTTTAAAGCATTTAATTCCCCTGACACCTTAATTTTACAGCCGGGGTTCGCAAACCTTTCTTGAATAATGTCAGCAAGTGGCACATATTCTTCTTTTGGATATTACCAAATTATTTCCGCGTGGAAAAGGAGTGATATATCATGAGGCAAATGTGTATTTACTGTTTTAAATGGGCTGACATAGATACGATGACACCAATTTTTGAACAAGGTAGAGAGTTCGTCAATTATTATTGTGAAGATTGTGTTAATGCTGTTATGGATAATTTGTTTAAGCTCCCATACAAACATGCATGCGAACCATCAAGAATCCACTAGCATCAAGATGTGCGATTTAATAGTTAAGCGAGTGTGCTGGAACAGCATAACGAAAGGCCATCTCAAACGAGAAGGGCTTTTTTTGTTCGGGTTTTTATTGAAAGATGAATGGGGAGCATATGTAATCATTTCAAGTTGATCTCGTTGAATAGAATGATGTTTCGAAAGCATCCTCATCACCTCAAGTTTTAATAGATCTATTTTAAAACAAAAAAGACTGTAGGCAAAAGGAGTTCTATCCAAATTTTTAAACATAGTTGATTGGAGCGGGTGTGCGAGACTCCTGCGGGAATAGCGAGTCCATGGGAGACCCCACAGGCGCAAGTGCGCCGAGGGCTGACCGCCCGCGAAAGCGAGTGCCTACGTTCCAATCAACGTCTAAATTTGTACAAGCAACTGTAGACAAACTCGATTTTCATCGAGTTTGTCTACAGTCTGAGGCCTCCCACAGTTTACTGAGGGGAGGCCTTTTCTTATCAAGTAATCCGGAGGTTGACCCTAGTCATTTCAACCCACTTAAACAACATGATCATACCGAATATTATTAAGTGGTACTCATAAGGTAGTATATCGGATTGAGGAAAAATATGAATTCGGATTAGATATAAATAATAAAAACAGTTAAAGAAACTAAGCATTTAAGGGGAAGATTAACCTGTTAAAGGAATTCTATGTTTGTTATACTCTTGACGCTGATGTTAAGTGGGAGAAAATAAAAAAAGGATTGAGTAGTAAAAAAGAGGATGTTTTACAAGAAGTCTTAAAAAGGATGGAACACTGTGAGTATTTAATAGTGAAAAGTGAAAGTAAGCATCATATTATTCATACATCTTTAATACGTTATATACGTATTTTTGATAAGAAATAAGTAATCTCACTACTGATATCCTGGAATATAAGTTATGGTTGTATTCTCCTAACAGTCTATCTGGGAGGGGATTTTTCTATGGCAAAAAAAGGAAAACTTTTTCATGCATATACAGAGCGAGTATGGTTGGTTAACACTTTTGAAAGGAGTGTAAAGATGAATAAGGAATGGGATGATGGTTTTATTGAGGCATTAATGGTTTCCCTACAAGACGAAAGAGTCATTGAAAAGATACAAGCAATAGCAGAAGCGGGCTCGTATAGTCAATTGGGGGAGCATAAGGAGCTGCTGAAAGAAAAAGAAAATGAAATAGCAAAACTTCAACAAGAGCTTGCCTCGAAAAAAGCAGAAATTAGTGAGTGCCAAATAATGATCCACCATCTGAATGAGAAAATGGAATCCTATTATAATGAATTGCAAAAGAGAAGAGCGGACTATCGGGAAGCAGAAGAACTTTACGAAGCTGTTCAACAATTATCCGAAACCACTAAAAGTTCCTTGAAAGGAATCTTCAAGGGTGGTTCCGTGCAGGAATTTATAGTCTGTGGCGTGCAATATGAAAACATTTCATCTTTGTGGGATTTTATCAAAAACGAGATTATGGAAGGACGGGAGCAGGAAAGAGAGACTTTGCTCGCCCTTTTTCTGTATTTCTTTCAAGAGTACAGTAAAACATACGATACCCCTTTATATAAAATACAGGAAGTGAAAATGAATGAGGTCTTCAGGGAGGACTTATACATAAGGGCCTTAAATAGCAAAATATCCGGGAACATCATGGAAGTCCTGCTGCCAGGATATATAAGCATTAATGGTAAAACCATTAAAAAATCCGTTGTGAGAATCTAGCAGGCGAAACAGAGAATGATAGTAAAGGAGAAATACAATGACATCGATTATTATCCCAGAGATTGAAGAAGGCATTGAAAAAATCCTTCTTGTGCAATGGTATAAACAGCCAGGCGATTATATTACGGTCGGCGAAAGCTTAGCCAAATTCAGCTGTGAGGGCATCGAATTTGACCTCTTTTCAGAAAAAGAAGGTACCCTTAAAGAATTGAACGTAGCGGAGGATACTATAGTCAAGATTGGTGACCTGATATGTTATTTGGATTCTGGTGATGCAATTTCTGAAGAATTATTAAAAGAAGTTGAAAAACAAGAAACGATGGAAGATAAAGAGCCGATTGAGAACGTAACAAGCTTAGCCGAAAAAAATAACATAGACAGTTCCATATACTTAATGAATAAGAACGAAGAGCAGGTTCCATTCTCAACGGATTCCCAAACCGTTCCGGTCTCTGCCATTTCAATGACTTATAAAGAAGTGAGATCGTTAATCAGCCATTTATATCAGAGTGCAGAAGAAACCTTCTTCAAGGATGAGGCGAGCTTCTTTCAAGACATTAAAAAAATGCTCCGTTCCAGATGGGTTTACATGAATGATGGGAATATTATATATGATCACAACATCGCAGCGGTATTTCCTTATAGAAAATACTATGAATTAATGGACGAGGATTTTGACTATAAAAAGCATCTGGACGTTTCCGGTTTTAAAGGTGATGCCATGACACGGGAAGAGGCTGCGAAAAGTTTCAATACAACCGATCACCCTGTATATAAGAGAATATTAACTTTAGACGATTATTCCGCGAATAAAAATCCTTCCATTTCAAGGATATTTGCCAATCAAACGGCTAACTCTTCTAAATCGATAGCGTTTAAATCCAACGGGTACGACATTCAAAGCTACGATGTAGTAAATCAAAAAAACAATTTGCTGGGAAAAGGATTTTTCGTTCCCGTCCTCCGTTTAAATGGGGAAAATGCTTTTGAAATCAATGACCGAAAGGCTCTCCATCTTTGGCTGGAAAACCGGTTAGTTCCAAGCGGATTAAGCGCAGAACGCCAGAAGGAGTATGATTATTTGCTGGAATTGTATCAATTAAAGGAATTAGATCATGAAAGTTTTCTTAAAGAATTGCCATCGATCGCTATCGATTCCAACACTTTTTATGAGAAGCTTTTAAACTCTGAAAAAGTAAGGGCTGATATTGATACATATGATGAAAAGATGTTAACAGATCCAAACCGGGGACATTGGGATTTATGGCCTGTCACCTCTGATGAAAAACCTTTAACGATAAAACTGAACGAAGAAATAATGGCCAGGAACCCTAAAATGGATATTAGGGAGGACGGCATAGTCGGCATTGATTTTGGAACGAAAAGTACAGTTGTCGTTCATCAAGAAGAAAGTGATGTTACTCTTCCCATGCGTATTGGGGTTGGCTACCTAAACACGGAAGTACAAGACTGGCATTATGAAAATCCAACCGTGATTGAATTTATTGATTTAGAACATTTCCTGGAGCTATATCAAGAAAAAGAAGGAAGACCAGATACAAGGTGGCAGGATGTGACGGTTTCCCACAATGCACTTAACAACTTGATGAATGGAAAGAGTGACCATTATTATTCCATATTGAATAATCTAAAGCAGTGGGCTGGAGAAAAGAATAACGAACTCCGATTAAAAGACAAGAGGGGATATGCCGTTGTACTGCGTTCCTTTTTGGACTTAACCGATCAGGAAATCAACCCAATCGAGTTGTACGCCTATTACCTCGGTTTGTATATCAATAACCAGAACAATGGAATTTACCTCGATTACACCTTATCTTTCCCGGTGACGTATGAAAAAGAGGTAAGGGAAAAAATTCTAACGTGTTTTGAACGCGGGTTAAAAAAGACGCTTCCTATGCCGATTCAGCAGGATGAAGAATTAATGAAAAAGTTTCGTGTCACCGCTGGGGCGAGTGAACCTGCTGCCTATGCCGTTTGTGCGTTACAGGAATACGGATTTGAACCGGAAGAGGATGAAAAAACGTACTACGGTGTGTTTGATTTTGGTGGAGGAACGACAGATTTTGATTTTGGGATTTGGCGCGAAGCGGGCTTGAAAGAAAGCAGATATGATTATGTCATTGAACATTTTGCAGCGGGCGGGGACCGGTATTTAGGCGGTGAGAACATGCTGGAGCTTTTGGCGTTCCAAGTGTTTAAAAACAACCAAAGAACAATGCGTGAGTTAAACATTCCTTTTACCCTCCCAGCGGAATGTGTGAAATTTCCCGGAAGTGAAACATTGATTAATGAGTCACAAGAATCCTATTTAAATACGAAACAATTGGTGGAAAAATTAAGGCCGCTTTGGGAAAGACATGAACGGTATGAAGAACAGTTTGGAAAAGGTATGATCCGGGCAGATTTATTTGACAAAGCCGGCCGCGCAAAACTCAATGTGGAACTATTGATCGATCAAGATGAAATGGAACAGTTGATTGAGGAAAGAATCGACAAAGGCATTAAAAATTTCTTTGAGTCTCTACGGCGCGCTTTTGCCCGGTCAGAACACAGCAAAATTAATAAAGTGAATATACTGCTTGCGGGTAATTCAAGTAAATCCCCGGTCGTCATGAATCTATTTAATAAATGGATTGAAAGGGAAGTGCAGAACACTCAAAACTGGGGGGAAGTGTCTGGTGCCCTTTTTGAGATTCTCCCGCCACTAGGGACAGAAGGCGCTTATTTAAAGCAAGAAGAGAGAAACAGAGTGGTTAACCGGGATATAATAACAGCCCCTACAGGAAAAACAGGCGTTGCCTTTGGGCTTGTACAAAGCAGAAAAGGCGGAAGTATAAAAGTTATTGACTGCGATATGGTGAATGGGGAATCAAAGTTCAAGTATTTTCTTGGCATCGGGAGAAAAGGGAAATTAAAAACAATGATTGATCAAGAAGAAGAGTATAACAAATGGCATCTTTTCATTGATGCATCAGAAGAAGACTTTGAGATTTATTACACAAGCCTGCCGGAAGCTAGTACCAACCAGCTTGATATTAAGCAGGCACAGAGGAAAAAGCTTCGAATAAAGCATGTAGATGATTCAGCATTTGTTTATATTCGGACCATAAGCCCGACTGTCATCGAATATGTTGTTGCAGATGAAGGCTCGATTATAAGTGGGAATTATCTAAGTGAAATTACTAAAGTGGATTTAAGTTAATCTTTTTGTTGGTGAATTCAGGAAGATATCTTAAACAAAGGCTGTTTTCGCATACTTTGTTGCTATTTACCAAGTAAAACGGTGAGGTTGATTTCCCCTCCAGATGCTCGCTTTCCGCGGGGCGGGCGGTGAGCCTCCTCGGCGTAAACGCCTGTGGGGTCTCACCTGTCCCGCTGCTCCCGCAGGAGTCTCGCACTTGCGCTCCAATCAACCTTAAATAGTTTTGTTTTAAAAACAACAATCTTTACGAAAAGAGCCTAAACAAAAAATATTTTCGTGACACACAACAGATAATTCAATTGTATGGGCATTTGTGGGTTGATTGATTCAATTGAACATATCAAGATTAGAGGTGCTATGTTTTATCTGAGTGTTATATAAATAGAAGATGTCTTCACCTGTTGCATCGGTTAAGGTTTTATGAAAAAGGCGCCTTGAGTGGAAAATAACTCACTTTTAAGTTAAGGGCCTCCCACAGTTTACTGTAGGAGGCCTTTTCATGCTCATCGGATATTGTATTTCCATGGTCACTGTTTAATAGCTTCCCGTGGTGCTTGCAATGGAAGAAGTTTTCACTTTCAACGTTTAATGCTAGATACTCTAGTTGTTATTCTGAGGTTTTACCTTTTAATCCTCCTGATGTGCCATAATCATTAATTGTTAACTTTACATCGTAGTTGATTGGAGTTTCGCTAAATGTTTGGCCCCAATCCTTTTTGACTTTCTTCCATACTTTGGGGTGCTCAATTCTCAATCGATTTCCAAAGCCGGCAACGTCCACTTGGTATTCTTTTTGCATTTTTTCTACTACATTTCTCACCAAGCGTTCCACTTCTTTTTCAGAGGATTTTTCTGCCTTTTTGAGAAATTCATTTTTGAAAGTATTTCCTGAAATCACCCAATTCTCAGACAGCCTTCCCACTGATTCAATTTTTACATCAAAAGAGATGTTGTTTCCTTTAACTTTAGGTATAATGCTGCTTTTTATGGACTCTACCTCATACACAATCAGCTGACCAGTCTCTTCATCAAAGCTTTTCAATACACCGCCTTTTCCCTTACCTGTTATCCATGTGACGCCCTCCAGTTCCTCCTCATTCAAAGTACCAGTCATTTTGTGTGTCTTTCCATTGATTACGGCAGCCCCGGCAAATTTGACTTCCCCATTCACTGATAGTACATTTTGCAACAGAAAACTAGATCCTGATTTAATCTTACTTTCTACCTTAATAAGCGACATAGGAGGCAAAATCCTCGCTGTTCGATAGGCATTCTCTCCAATACCAACCAAACGAAACGCTGGAATTTCCCCTGCTGTCTTTGTTTCCAGTGTGTTGCTCGCTTTTCCTTTACTGATGAGCAAAAGACAGCTTGGTCTAAAATCATTATCACGAAAGTTAAGATCAAGTATTTGTTCCAAACCATACAATTTTGCAAGCTTTTCACTGATAACAATCACTTTCATATGGTGAGCGGTTAAGGGTTGTTCACTTCTCAATGATAATTCACGAGTCATTTGAAGAATGGAATCTCCCGTTTGAGAAACATTAATATAAGATTTTTTTTGTGGGCCGGCTTGTTTCGTTGTTGAACTTGCTACTTGTGGAGTGATAAGCTGATAGGTTGCAGTAATCAGGTCTTTTTTCAAATATCCCCCCCCTTGTTCATTTATCTCTTTTTCGATGGGTGTCTTCTTGGCTTTATCGAATGCCATACCTACACCTAAACTTTGCTCTTCAATTTCATGACTGCTCCAGCATCCTGTAAGGGTTAAGAACAAAAGAACGGAGAGGGAAATGAAGAGGGGACGTATATTGTTATGTGGTTGTTTCATATTTTCCTCCCTTTATTCTTGAGATGATAAGCAGGAGAAGCGGAAGTAAACCAAATAAAAACATTGCGACATTGCCGACGAAATCCCCTAGTTTAAATAGGTCATTCATATTTTTCGGAACCATGGCAATGATGTATAGAACCGGAAGTAAGCCAAACATGAATGGGTGAATGCTCTTTTTTGAAAGTTGAGCTAGCCCTAAAGCGGCTGCGAAGTAGGTTATGGTAAATGTGGCGAATATTTGCATGATCCATACCACGAGCAAAAAAGATTCAAACCGTTCAAAGATCAAACCGGAGATTTCAAAACTCCGTATCAGATCAAGAGTTGGCCATGTTCTCAAGACCACTCCATCAATAGACAATGCTCCGATAACCATGACGACCGTTATCACGTAAAAAATCAATGGAATGGAAACTCCAACAAGCATGGCTTTTACTGCTTTTTTGGGCTGATTCATAAACGGAAGAAGCAGTAATATGATTTCAGGACCTGAAAAAGCGAGAGCCGTTGTTTTTACTCCTTTTAGTACAGGAGTGATTCCTTCTCCTAATACCGGACGCAGATTATCAATCTCAAATATTTTGATGCTCATAAAGGCAACTACCAAAAAAAGGATAACCGTCAAAGGTAATATAATTTCAAAAAGACGGGCTATCGGGTTAATGCCACCGATGATGAGATAAAGACCTACCCACATGAAAATCATAATAATTGCCCATGTAGGGGTACCCTCCAGAAGTAAATACCTTATAACTTCAGCCATTGAGCGGATCTGAAATCCGGATGTCGTAAGGAAATAACAGATTATAACTAAACTGAGTAAACTCCCCACCCATTTTCCTGCAATTTCATTGATGTATTGATAAAAGGTCTTATCGGGAAACTGTTGGCTTAATTTGACCATGATCACCCCTGCGATTATCGCGATGATCCCGCCTATTATAACGCTTATCCATACATCTGGTGTATGCACCTTCTCCGTAGCTGAACGGGGTAGGGTGAGTAATCCTGTACCGAGTATAAAGTTGATGATAATGACAGCTGTTTGAGGAGTCGTGATTTGGTCTTTCGGATTGAGAATCATTCTTTTAATCACCCTTTCACCGATAGGTTATCCTTTACGTATGGGATTTTTTGTATGCATCATCTTTGGACGGCGCTTCATCATCATAAGCGGCATGCGAACCATCAGGTCTTTCCATTCACTTAAACGATAAGGAACGGCTGGACTCATATAAGGTACACCAAAGCTTTTTAATTTCACTAAATGGCTGGTCATTAAAAGAAAAAAGAGAATGACCCCGTATAATCCAAATGTGGCAGCACAAATCATAGCTGGAAAACGCAGAATCCGTAATGTAATCCCAATACTATAGTGCGGAATGGAAAAAGATGATATAGCAGTTAACGCTACTACAATCACCAAAACAGGGCTAACGATCCCTGCCTGTACAGCAGCTTCCCCAATGATTAAACCGCCGACGATACCCATTGCCGGACCAATTGGCTTAGGCAATCGCAGTCCTGCTTCCCTCAGAATTTCGATGGATATTTCCATGAATAATGCTTCGATAAGTGCAGGAAACGGAACCCCGGACCTGGTTCCTATAATGGAGACGGCCAGTTTGGTCGGAATCAACCCTGAATGAAATGAGATGAAAGCTATATATAAAGACGGTGTAAAAAGAGCCAAAACAACTGTGAGATAACGGAGTAAACGTATGAATGTGCCAGGAATCCATCTTTCATAATAATCTTCTGGTGATTGTAACATCATGCTTAATGTAACTGGAACGATCAAAGCGAATGGCGTCCCATCCAATAAGATGGCCACCCGGCCTTCCATCAAAGCAGCAATCACGCGATCAGGACGCTCTGTATTCTGTACCTGAGGAAAAGGACTAAGGTAATTATCCTCGATGAGTTGCTCTACATAACCAGATTCCGGCACATTATCAATATCAATTTTCTTAATTCGATTTTCTACCTCTTGAACTAATTCGGGATCAACAATATCTTTAATGTAAGCGACAACTAAGTCTTTTCTTGACTGCTTACCTACTTGGAATTGTACTAACGATAAATTTTCAATTTCACCACTACTTCTTAAAAAAGACGTATTATCAACTAAAGATTCAGTGAAACCGATCCGTGGACCTCTGACTAATGCCTCTGACACCGGCTCTTCAACAGTCCTTGTTTTTATTTTTGTTGTACCAAGGATTAGGGCATCCACTAATCCATCAATTAAAAGCGCGGTAGAACCTGTTAATACTTTTGATGCTAACCCTTTAATGGAACCAACTTCTTCTACCTCACTGATAGATAACACTTCATTTTTTATGAATTCTTTTGAAATGCTTCCTTTGATGTAAGGAAGGTCTTGTTTATATTCTGCTGAAAAGTCAACCATCAATGATGTCATGATATGTTTATCAATGATTTCTTTATCTGATAATCCATCTGCATAAATGATAATTGACCGAATACCGGTACGGCCGATATTAAATTCTCGAAAATGAACATCCCAATTATGTCCAATTTCTTGCTTAACCATTTCTAGATTTAAATTAAAATTATCTGTAAACTGATCAGTTGAATCTTGGGAGGTATTTGCCTCTTGTTTGTCTTTATCGGTACCTTTTCCTTTTTTACCGATCTTTGATATCCACTCTTTCATTTTCATCACTCATCCTTTGAGTTGCGAAGCCGATTAAACAATTTGGAGATTAAATACGGAATAACAAACACAATAAAAGCTTGTATAAAAACCTGCCATTCTGGAAGGTAGGAAACAATAGTTTTCCACATTTTCATCACCCTATACTTGTTTCAAGTAGCCGCTAAAATTCCTTTAATTCTCAAATAGTATTAATATCTTCCACGTTTCTTATGCAATGAAGTTAAAAGCAATTAGCCGTATTTACATACTTTATACTTCGTATGTACTATGTGAAAAAATTGATTTTGAATATAATTGAGGAGAAGGAAGAGGCCAAATCGATGTCTGGGACTTGT
The DNA here is from genome assembly GCF_026891895.1 of Peribacillus sp. AS_2. Lineage (NCBI taxonomy): Bacteria > Bacillati > Bacillota > Bacilli > Caryophanales > Bacillaceae > Peribacillus > Peribacillus sp. AS_2. Next base: position 45,383 of record NZ_JAPTGA010000013.1, on the reverse strand, counting down.
CCGAATGACTCATTGATTATAGTAGTGAGCTTTAATGAACATAGGCTTTACTTCTTAGAACGGGGGATGACTTAAGCTCAAGATTTGAAATATAATTTTAAAAATATCAAGATCAAATTGAAATGATGTTCGAAATAACATATACTGAAAATTGAGAATTATTTGTAAATATCACCCGATTTTGGGAAATTTCTGCATTAACCAACTTGAAATAAGAGATCCAAATCACAACCCGGAACATATTATCAAATTGTAAAGCCTGGTGTAAAAAGGACGGAATGAATGAGAATATTAGCTTTCGGTTAAGTTGTTCTTTATTTTTAAAAGTGATTTCAAAGGAGTGGAAAATGATGAATATATGGACAAGCTGCACACTGAGTTCAATTCTGGCACTTTCCTTATTAGCACCTTCCGTGTCTTTTGCTAATGAAAACTCAAATCATGAAGCCGCTGTGAGTAAGGAGACTGCCAGTCAGTATCCAATATTAAAGAAAGTAAATAAACCGGAAGAAGCGGGATTTTCGTCTGAAAAGCTGGAAAAAGTGGATCAGCTCATTGAAATGGAAGTGGCGGCCGGTTTCCCCGGTGCTGCCTTGATTGTCATAAAGGACGGAAAGATCGTTAAAAATGAAAGCTACGGGTACAAACAGAAGTTTAATGAACATACAACTCTTAAGAAGTTTCAAAAAATGGAAAATGACACGTTATTTGACCTTGCTTCAAACACGAAGATGTATGCAACCAATTTTGCCATTCAGAAATTAGTCAGCGAAGGCAAGCTGAATATCCAGGCAAGAGTGCAGCAATACATTCCTGAATTCAAAGACACGGAGGAGGATGTGATCAAAGGAAAGGATAATCTGAGGGTTATTGATGTTCTACATCATACTGCGGGGTTTAGACCCGACCCGCAATACCATAATCCAAAGGTTTCCAAAGAACTTTATTCCCAGGAGCGGGATAAAACCATCGAGTTCATTTCCAAGACACCGCTCACATATGTACCTGGAACACAGAATGTTTACAGTGATGTGGATTATATGCTGCTTGGTGCCATTGTTGAAGATGTAACGGGTCAGCAGCTTGATGTCTATGTTGAAAATGAATTGTACAAGCCGCTTGGTTTGAAAAATACTAAGTTCAATCCTCTGCGAAAGGGCTTTAAGCCAAGGGATTTTGCCGCAACCGAATTGCTTGGCAACACCCGGGATGGCGTGATAGATTTCCCTAACATTCGTACATACACACTTCAAGGGGAAGTGCATGATGAAAAAGCCTTTTATTCGATGGGGGGCGTTTCAGGGCATGCCGGCCTTTTCTCCAATACGAAAGATATGGCCGTCCTTCTGCAGGTGATGCTGAATGGCGGGGGATACGGTAAACATACGTTGTTTGATCAAGAAACAATCGATGAATTCGTCGCACCTTCCGAGATGAATCCTACATATGGTCTTGGTTGGAGACGAAATGGCGATGCTAGCATGGAGTGGATGTTCAGTCCTCTTGCAAGCGACAGTGCCTATGGTCACACTGGATGGACCGGGACGGTCACGATCATTGATCCGGAAATAGATTTAGGGATCGTTTTACTAACTAATAAAAAGCACTCTCCGCTCGTCAATCCTGTAGCCAATTCCAATCAGTTTTTTGGCGACCTCTTCAAAACAGGAAGCTATGGAAGTGTTGTAACTGCGATTTATGAAGCATTGGAAACGAATGAATAAACGGATATCTCCATAAAGTTTAGGCTGTTTTCACATACTTTGTTGCTATTTACCAGGTAGTGAGTTGTGGTTGATTTCCCCTCCAGATGCTCGCTTTCCGCGGGGCGTGCGGTGAGCCTCCTCGGCGTAAACGCCTGTGGGGTCTCACCTGTCCCGCTGCTCCCGCAGGAGTCTCGCACTTCCGCTCCAATCAACCTTAAATAGTTTCGTTTAAAAACAACAATCTTTACGAAAAGAGCCAAAGTTTAAGACCTCCCATTAATGTCGGGGGGCCTTTTTTCTTGTTCTATCAGAATGTCTTGAAGCTTTATTCTATACAGTTTGGGCAAGGATAGGTTTTTATATGCTCCGTCTTGATGGAGCAAATTATCATATCATGGGCACCTTGTTCGATGATTTCCCCATTTTGTACAACGATGATGCGATCGGCATGTTTAATTGTCACTAATTCTTGGAACCGAACAATTTCATGAAGGCATTAATCTAGTTATCCGGGACGATCTGGGGGACGAATTGGACCTTTGTATGGGCGTTATTGCCATGGTTGTTCGACTGCTTTCGGGAGTGATGAATCATCCCCCTAAAAGAACTATTTAAAAAAATATATTGACCGAACAGCCTGTATCCGCTTACAATAATATTTAGTTATTAGTGTATTTAGAAAATTGTAAAAGAGGTACCTGCATGACAAAGGAATTCGACAGAAGAATTGGGCGCCATGCAATCATGTACGCATTTGCGGACGAAGAGGAAGAAGTCATATTGACGAATGTACTTAAGCGGATGGATTGGCTTTATGGAAAAGGTAAAGTCGGTTCAATGGAGCTGCAGAAAATAGTTGCGGCCATTGAGACATCTGCGAAAAGACTTGGATTGGTCAATCCCGATATGTATCGTGAAATGCATGCGCTGTATCATGCGATCATCGAAGCACTCCAAGGAGTGACACGCGGCCAAGTCGAGCTTGGCGGTCTTTTGAGGACTGCGGGCCTTCGGTTTGCAATCGTTCGGGGCAGGCCGTTTAAAAACGGGGCCGAAGGTGAATGGATTGCTGTCGCCGTGTATGGAACGATTGGAGCACCGGTTCGGGGATTTGAACATGAAGCCGTCGGTTTGGGAATTAACCACATTTAAATAATTAAAAGCCTATAGTTATTTAGTGAAATAGGGGGCTGTATTGATAGACTGGATAAGTCTGTCAATATGGCCTCCTTTTGTTTGTTTAAAAAAAGAATAGGGGTGCAGGAAATGATTATGTTAACGGGCCAAACTTTAACGATTGAAGAAGCGAAAAAAGTATTGTATGGAGAAGCATTTGTCTCTGCTTCAGCCGAGAGTGTAAAGAAAGTGGAAAAAAGCCGCGAAGCGGTTGAAAATATCGTGAAACAAAAGAAAGTCGTCTATGGCATCACAACAGGTTTTGGAAAGTTCAGCGATGTTTTGATTGATGCAGAGGACGCTGAGCAGCTACAGTGGAATTTGATTCATTCCCATGCGTGCGGAGTCGGGGAACCATTTCCAGAGGTGGTTTCAAGAGCAATGGTCCTTCTCCGTGCCAACGCGCTATTAAAAGGGTTCTCCGGCGTCCGTCCTATCGTCATTGAACGTTTGATCGATCTTTTGAATGCTCATATCCATCCGGTCATCCCTCAGCAAGGTTCTCTTGGGGCAAGCGGGGACTTGGCGCCGCTTTCGCATTTGGCGCTAGTATTGATGGGAGAAGGGGAAGTGTTTTATAAAGGAGAGCGAATGGAGGCCATCGCAGCTTTATCGAAAGAAGGCATTCTTCCAGTGACACTTAAAGCAAAAGAAGGTCTTGCATTAATTAACGGAACACAGGCCATGACGGGGATGGGCCTCGTAAATTACATTGAAGCCGAACAGCTGGCCCATCAAACTGAAGCGATTGCTTCACTGACTTTAGAGGGATTACGCGGCATTGAAGATGCCTTTGATCCGGATGTTCATCTAGCACGGGGTTACCGCCAGCAAACAGAGGTCGCTGAACGGATTAGCCGCATGATCAGCGGCAGCCAGCTCATCACCAAGCAAGGAGAACTGCGGGTTCAGGATGCTTATTCCCTTCGCTGCATCCCGCAAGTGCATGGGGCATCATGGCAAACTCTTGATTATGTAAAAGAAAAATTGGAAATTGAAATGAATGCAGCGACGGATAATCCGCTTATTTTTGACGATGGGGAAAAGGTTATTTCAGGAGGGAACTTCCATGGACAGCCGATTGCATTTGCGATGGACTTCATGAAAATCGCTGTTGCCGAGCTTGCAAATATTTCAGAGCGCCGGATTGAGCGACTCGTCAATCCTCAGCTGAATGATTTACCGCCATTCTTGAGCCCTTCACCTGGCTTGCAGTCTGGAGCGATGATCATGCAATATTGTGCGGCTTCCCTAGTCTCTGAGAATAAAACACTCGCACATCCTGCAAGTGTTGATTCCATTCCATCTTCAGCGAACCAGGAAGACCATGTAAGTATGGGAACGATTGGCTCCCGGCACGCACATCAAATCATCCAAAACGTTCGCCGCGTATTGGCGATTGAGCTCATTTGTGCCTTACAAGCGGTTGAATACCGTGGAATAGAGAAGATGGCCCCGTTTACAAAAGAGTTTTATACGGAAGCAAGAAAGCTCATTCCAAGCATTACACAAGATCGTATCTTTTCAAAGGATATTGAAGCAACGGCAAGCTGGTTACTGCAAATTGACTGGAATTCATTTATTCATAGGAGTTTACCTACAACATAATATGAAGCTCGGAATATCCGAATGAACGTTAGGCTTATAGCCCTTTGACTTGGGCTTTAAGCCTAACACCCTTATGTAAATGCTACAAAGATCCCAGAAATCCAAAAAAGGTCTAAGCATTAGAGAAAATGACCTTGAAATAGTAATAAATGCAGGAAATGACTATTGATGGAATGATCGACTTTACCTATTCGTGCTAGATTAAACATGCATTTTTGGAGGGGAATCTAATTTGGAAAATCGGCAATTGCAACCACCTGTCATAAATGAAAAAAACCAGCCTTCAAATACTTTACAAAGGAAGCTAAAAGCACGCCACCTTACGATGATTTCGCTGGGCGGTGCAATTGGAACAGGGCTGTTTCTCGGAAGCGGGCCAGCCATTCACTCTGCGGGGCCTGGCGGTGCTTTGGTCGCTTACACCGTAATTGGCATAATGGTTTACTTTATTATGACAAGCCTTGGAGAACTGGCATCATTTATGCCGGTCAGCGGAGCCTTCAGTACCTATGCTTCGCGTTTCATCGACCCGGCATTAGGGTTTGCGCTTGGTTGGAACTATTGGTTCACTTGGGCAATGACTCTTGCTGCGGAACTATCTGCCGCAACGATGGTTATGAAGTTTTGGTTTCCTGACAGCTCGTCTTTTTTATGGAGTTCATTGTTTTTAGTTTTGATATTCTTATTGAATTACGTATCCGTTAAAGGGTATGGCGAAGGGGAGTATTGGTTCTCCCTCATCAAAGTGGCGACCATCATCATTTTCATAGTTGTCGGAATATTGATGATATTCGGGATCATGAACGGAGAGGCGATTGGTTTTAAAAACTTCACAGTTGGTGACGCTCCGTTTGCCGGTGGTTTTTTGGCAACATTGGGCATTTTCATTGCTGCTGGATTTTCTTTTCAAGGAACAGAAATAGTCGGCGTTGCAGCCGGTGAAAGTGAAGACCCGGCAAAAAATGTACCACGTGCAGTTCGCAGCATTTTTTGGAGAATCTTCCTCTTTTATATCCTGGCCATATTGGTTATCGGATTGATCGTTCCTTATACGAATGGCAGTCTGCAGGGACACACAATCATGGTTAGCCCATTTACGATGGTGTTTGAAAAAGTGGGACTGGCATTCGCTGCTTCCGTGATGAATGCCATCATTTTGACAGCCGTATTATCCGCAGGTAATTCGAGTCTTTACGTGACAAGCCGGATGTTATACTCCATGGCAAAAGAAGGGCTGGCACCGCGTATTTTTGGCAAACTTAACAAACGCGGCGTTCCCATTTGGGGATTGGTTGTCACTTCACTTGTAGGGATGTTGGCCTTTTTTGCTTCCATTTTCGGTGATGGAGTCATTTATATTTGGCTTATGAATGCTGTTGGTGTCACTGGATTTATATTTTGGCTCGGTATAGCGGCAAGCCATTACCGCTTTAGAAAAGCTTATATTGCTCAAGGGTATTCACTGGATGATCTTCCCTATAAATCCAAGTTGTTTCCTTTCGGCCCGATATTTTCCTTTGCACTTTGTTTCTTCGTATTATTGGCGCAAAACTATCAGGCCTTCATTGGCGATGACATTAACTGGGCCAGTGTGATCGCTGCCTATCTTGGCATCCCATTCTTTTTGATAATGTGGCTTGGTTATAAGTTCATTAAGAAAACAAAAGTAGTTCCGCTAGAGGAATGCAAAATCGATTTTGATGAACATAGGAATGCCAATTAGTATGTATTGATAAAATGCATCAGCCTTGAAATGGAATTGTTGTTTCAAGGTTTTTTTCTGTATATGTGACACATTTCCTTATATGGCTGCATAAAACATAACCATTAAAAAAATGTGTGAAATCCCAATCTTGCCATGTGATTTTTAAGCGGAAAATCACCTTTCCTACTTTTTGGATGATTTTAGAATTAAAAAAACTGAAAAAAAATTGTGGCCGATGTTGGGAGTTTATGATTATAGGAAGCCGAAGTGTTGGTATAACAAGGTTTTTGGTGTCTTCCGTTACCTTTAAAATCGATGGCGTAAATGGGCTTTTTAGGCAAGAATTCCGTCCCGCATCATTTGAACTTATATTCATTCTTTGTTAAGGTAATGAGGTACTTTAGGGATACAGGTTCATTCCAAGTGTTGGGACTGAACAAAACCCTAAAATAAAAAACCATAATATTTCAGTTGGTATATGCTGTGTGCCTGTTAGTTTCCTCAGTTGTATTGCACCTCTTTTCCCTGCAAAGCTTTAAAATAGACTATTGGGAATCCCATAATCATATTTCTATGCGTTTTGGTGTTATACTGCACTGCAAGTATCATTCCACCTGGTAAAGGAAATGAAGTACTTTAGAGGGTAGTCGTAAGTCCATCATCAGGACAAAACTCTAAGTGGAAATCGTTTATATTACAGTTGGTATATGTTGTGCCTGCTAGTTTCCTCAGTTGTGATTGCACCTCTTTTTTTCTACTTGAAATGCTCAATTTATCACACAAAATATAATCCAAGTAAAGAATGGCTTCTTGGAAATAATAAATATAGATTATTTTTCTATACACGTACACCCTGTGCCACTAAAAAAGTGTCACTTCCGCTTTTTTGAAGGGGTAGAATTTCGGTTATTTCAAGATACTTGTGCATTAATAATCATCAATCGCATAAAACGGGGGAATTCAGCAAAACTGAATATCATATGGGCAACTATTAGAATGAGGTGACTTGATGAAGCCGTATGTAGAAGTCAGAAATGTCTCGAAAATTTTTGGCAAATCTCCAAAAGCAGCAACAGACTTATTGAAGCAAGGCAAATCGAAAAAGGAAATCTTAAAAGAAACGGGACAAACAGTCGGAGTGAATAATGTTAATTTCGAGATTTATCCTGGCGAGATTTTTGTCATCATGGGCCTATCCGGAAGCGGGAAATCAACTTTGATCCGCATGTTCAATCGTTTGATCGATCCCACTTTGGGTGAAATCTTAATTGATGACGAAGATATCGTGAAGATGAACGCTGCCCGGTTAAGGGAAGTCAGACAAAAGAAAATAAGCATGGTATTTCAGAACTTTGCTTTATTCCCGCATAAAACGATATTGGAAAACGCTGAATTTGGGCTCGAAATTCAAAAAGTAGATCCAGCGAAACGTCATGAAAATGCGATGAAGGCCCTTGAGGCCGTTGGATTGAAAGGCTACGAAAATCAGCTGCCATCACAGCTTAGCGGCGGTATGCAGCAGAGGGTTGGGTTAGCCCGGGCACTCGCCAGTGATACGGATATCCTGCTGATGGATGAAGCCTTCAGTGCCCTTGATCCATTGATTCGTAAGGATATGCAGGATGAACTGATTCAAATCCAAGATCAGTACAAAAAAACGATCATTTTCATTACCCATGATCTTGATGAAGCATTAAGAATCGGGGATAGAATTGCCCTTATGAAAGATGGAAGCGTCATTCAATTGGGTACCCCTGAACAAATCATGATGAATCCAGCCAATGAATTCGTCGAGAAGTTTGTGGAAGATGTTGATCTGTCAAAAGTATTGACAGCGTCTCATGTGATGATACGCCCAGAGAAGATTGCGGTGGACAGAGGCCCGAGGGTTGCCTTGGAAATCATGCGCAAACAAGGGTATTCAAGCATTTTCGTTGTGGATAGGAAGCAGAAGTTATTGGGGGCCGTGACTGCTGAACAGGCACGTCAGGCAATGAGCAATGATCAATCGATTTCTGAAGTGATGACAACTGATATCCCAACTGTAAAAGAGGATGAATTACTTGGAAACCTCATGGATGTGATGGCGACTTCAAGCTTGCCGATCTCAGTGATCGATGATCAGAACAGAATTAAAGGAATTCTTCTTCGCGGTGCCGTCATCGGTGCTTTGGCCGGAAATAAAGATTCCTTGAATGAAATGGAGAGTGAATAATTCAATGAATATGCCGAAAATCCCACTAGGGGCATGGGTCGATTCTTTAGTGGATTGGATTACCATTGTATTTGCTGGATTATTTACACTTATTACGAATGTGATCGAGGGACTACTGGATATCCTGGTCGATGTAATGAGTGCAGGACCTTCGATCATTTTAATCATCGTCCTGACCCTTCTGGTTACCTATACAAGCAAATGGACATTGGGGTTATTTACATTAATCAGCTTACTATTGATTGATAATCTTGGTTATTGGGAATCAAGCATCCAAACACTGGCGATCGTTATTTTGTCAGGATTCCTTACCATATTGATTGGGATACCAATCGGAATATGGTGTGCCCAAAATAAAACCGTGCGCAATATCGTTACCCCAATCTTGGATTTCATGCAAACGATGCCTGCCTTCGTTTATTTGATTCCTTCGATTTTATTCTTTGGAATAGGGGTAGTGCCTGGAATCATCGCGTCATTCATTTTCGCGATTGCTCCGACAATCCGTATGACCAATCTTGGGATTCAGGAAGTGCCTAATGATTTGATCGAAGCATCGGATGCTTTTGGTTCAACCACCAGCCAAAAGTTATTCAAGGTACAAATACCGTTGGCTACTCCAACGATTATGGCAGGAGTTAACCAAAGCATCATGCTGGCACTATCCATGGTAGTTACAGCTTCATTGGTTGGAGCACCCGGACTTGGGGCGGATGTCTACAGGGCAGTCAGCCAAATTAATGTAGGGCAAGGATTTGAAGCAGGATTATCCATCGTAATCATTGCAATCATACTTGATCGTATCACGCAAAACCTTCGTAAACCAGCTTACGAGCATATCGTTAGCAGGAAAATCATTTTTACAATATTGGCCTTACTAGTTGTGGGTACTGCGCTATTCGGTACTTTTACAAAAGAAAAAGCAGAAAATGGGGATGAAAACAGTTTTGCTGCCAAAGCCAATTTTGAAATCATCGGAATTGAACCTGGAGCAGGAATAATGAAGCTGACTAAATCGGCTATAGATGATTATAAGCTGGATGATTGGAACGTGGTTGAAGGGTCATCGGCAGCGATGGTTGCAGAATTGAAAAAAGCAATTGATAAAAAAGAACCAATCGTCGTTACTGGCTGGTCACCGCATTGGATGTTCTCGACATATGACTTGAAATATCTCGAAGATCCGAATGGATCCTTCGGCAAGGCTGAAAACATCAATTCCATTGCCAGAAAAGGACTTGAACAGGATGCGCCAGGTGCCTATAAAATTCTAGATCAATTCTACTGGGAAACAAAAGATATGGAAGATGTAATGGTCAAGGTTGCTGATGGGATGTCTCCTTCAGAAGCAGCAGAAGAATGGATAAAGAAAAATCAGGAAAAGGTGTCCAAATGGACCCAAGGAGCACAATCAGGAAATGGTGAAAAGATCAAACTGGTTTATGTTGCCTGGGACACTGAAATTGCCAGTACAAATGTGATTAGCAAGGTACTGGAGCAGAATGGCTATGATGTAACATTAAGCCAGGTTGAAGTGGGGCCAATGTTTGCTGGCGTTGCAAACGGAAGTGCGGACGCCATGGTGGCTGCATGGCTTCCGGGAACACATCTTGAATACTATAATAAGTATAAAGATGACATGGTTGACCTTGGACCAAACTTAAAAGGAACAAAACTTGGTCTGGTCGTACCGGATTACGTCGATATTGATTCGATTGAAGACTTGAAATAAAGAAAAAAGCGGGAATTTCAGAAATGAAATTCCCGCTTTTTTTATTTTACCTGGGAGGGAATTTTAATGCGAGAAGTCAAACGTTTAAAGTTTGATGAGGGTTAGTCATATCGTCAGCTTCATGAGCGATTTGGTTTAAAGAGTGATACGCAAAAGGCAGGTGTCCAATAAAGCTTATTGAAGATCAACGTGATATATGTAAGCGCGTCAGAAGTTAGCCACAAATTCTGTTCATGTAAGACCTATCCAGCTCTCTTTTGAGCCTGGCTTAGGACTGAACTGAAGGACGGCAGTATATACATCCAGTTTTAATTTCTATAATACCAGTAACGTTAAATCGCCTAAATAAATTGAAGGCGATTTTTTTCTTTCATCAGAAGTAACACATTAACATTGTTTATGTATTCTATTTCAGTTAACCGAAGCGAAAATGAAAATTCTTGTTAAACGATATGTTAAAGAACCATTTTATACAAGTTGATTTTATTACAGGTGCAAAAGTAGTTCCCATTCCTAAGAAGTCATCAAGCTTGATGAGATAGTCTTTTTAAGATGAAAGGTGGCAAAATTGAGAATTTATAAAGTGTTGAGTGTGCAAAACAAGCGGTTTTACAGGAGAAATTAGTTGGCATGGTTTTTGCTTATATAAATAAGAGTAAATCAAGAAAGGAGGGAGAGCTGAATAGCCAACTATTCAGCTTTGTTGGTAAGAGTCTCAGGAGAGAGAATGGACTATTCAAGTACTCCTCTCCATTGTTTCAGGAACTATTGTCGGATTCGTACTTTGTTTGCTCGGCGGATGTGGATCAATTACCGAGTGAATCCTGGTACAAACAAATATTCCTGGTGTATTTACCTGCGGGGATCATAAATACGGCCAAGCAATTACTGCTGCAGGAAGTGGTTGTATGGCTGCTCTGGATTGCGAAAGATATCTTGATGCAAGAGCGATCAAGTAGTGGAGACAATCGTATAACATTAAGAACTAAATATAGGGAGGATTGTAATAATGAAAGAGATCAAAACTAAGCAAGAGTTTGACGAGGCGATTTTATCAACAAAACCAGTTGTTGCCAAATTTTATGTTGAATGGTGCCCAGACTGTCAGAATACCAATTTATTCATGCCGATTGTAGAAGAAGCGTATAAAGAAAAGATAGATATGATCGCAGTAAATCGAGACCATTTTCCGGAACTATTAGAGAAGCTAGATGTGTTTGGAATCCCAAGCTTTATTGCTTTTCAAGAAGGGAAGGAACTTAATCGCTTTGTAAGTAAAGTCGGAAAAAGCCAGGAAGAGGTTGAACAGTTTCTCAATCAAATCGTGGAGGAAAGTGGAAAATTAAAAAGATAATCATTTACTAATACTGAAACTCAATTAGAGCTGCTCTACTTTGTAACATTAATCAGAGACCAGCATTAATCTGAAGCCAATAAATATTGAGTAGTTACTCAATATTTATTGGCGATAAATTCAAAATCACCGGTTTTATCAACTTATTTTTTGCATAGGAACTATACAGCGTGTAGGGATAGAAGAGAAGAATATATAACTTTTAATATAACTTTTTTGCTTTAGGGGATTATGCTCGCATTTGTTGGAGGGGGAGTTGTCGGCGGAACAGTCAGAACTTGGCTGGCAGTGCTCTTAAGCAAACAGCAGCGTAAGCTCCATTATGTATTTTCCGTGTTGTTATGTTGGTCTCCATTTATATGCTAATCATAAATGCTGAAGTATCAGATTGGTGAGCTACTATATAAAATTGAGATGAGGAGATTAGAATGGCAAATATGAAGAATGAGACACATTACAAAATTTTGATTGTAGGAGGGGGCAGTGCCGGAATTACGGTTGCAGCCCGTCTCCTGCGTGAATCTCGCACTCTGAGTGGAAACGTTGCCATCATTGAGCCTGCGACAAAACATTATTATCAGCCATTATGGACACTTGTGGGAGCTGGCGAAGCTGACAAAACTGTGACACAAAGGGAGGAAGCATCCGTTATTCCGAGCGGAGCCGTGTGGGTTCAGGATGCGATAACCACTTTTGAGCCCGATGAAAATGCTGTTGTAACAGCATCCGGAAAGAAACTGCACTACGAATATCTAGTTGTCGCAGCCGGGATTCAAATTGACTGGCATAAAATCAAAGGTTTAAAAGAGAGTATTGGAAAGAATGGTGTATGTAGTAATTACTCTTATGATTATGTTGATGGCACTTGGGAGGCGATCAGAAACTTCAAAGGGGGGACTTCCATTTTCACCAACCCGAACACGCCGGTAAAATGCGGTGGGGCTCCTCAAAAAATTATGTATATGGCAGAAGACCATTTCAGAAAATCAGGAGTTCGCGAGCAATCTTCGGTTATTTTTGTTTCAGGTAGCCCATCCATATTCAATGTGAAAAAATATGAACAGGCACTAAATAAGATAATAGAACGAAAAGAAATAGAGACATATTTTATGCATCACCTTATTGAAATTGATGGTGAGAATAAGCGAGCGACATTTGAAAACCTGAACACGAAAGAGCGCGTGAATATGCATTATGACATGATACATGTGGTACCACCGATGAGCGCTCCTGATTTTATCAAGAATAGTTCGCTCGCAGCTAGTAATGGGTGGCTGAATGTGGACAAATATACACTTCAGCATCAACACTATGACAATATATTTGGCATAGGTGATTGCACAAACCTGCCTACATCGAAAACAGGGGCTGCGATTCGTAAACAAGCGCCAGTGCTTGTGAAAAATTTGCTTCATCGGATGCGTGCCAAACTTATGGTTCATAAATATGACGGCTATACATCATGTCCGCTTGTTACCGGATATGGGCGGCTTATACTGGCTGAGTTCAATTATGATTTACAGCCGCAAGAAACCTTTCCAATCGATCAATCCCGTGAGAGGTTCAGTATGTATTTATTAAAGAAAAACTTGCTTCCCATTATGTATTGGAACGGAATGCTTAAAGGAAAGATGTAAAAACGTTGACAGCCATAACACAACCTAAGTATCCGAGGTGCTTGAAAGGAGAAGGATTTATGCTATTGAAGTATTTTTATGATGAGAAACTGGCTCAAGCTTCATACCTTGTGGGGTGTCAGGCTACCGGTGAAGCGATAATTGTCGATCCGTCACGTAATATAGAACCTTATATAAAAACGGCAAGAGCACATGGTGTGAGGATCGTGGGCGTAACGGAAACACACATCCATGCCGATTTTTTGTCTGGTTCGCTGGAGCTGGCTTCCAGGCTTGAAACGACATTGTATTTGTCTGATGAAGGAAGGCCGGACTGGAAATATGAGTACGCAACTGGGTATGACCACCGCTTTCTGAGAAATGGAGATGTATTTGAAATTGGAAATATCCATTTTGAGGTGGTACACACACCAGGACACACACCTGAGCATATATCGCTGCTCGTAGCAGATGGGGGGGCATCTACCAAGGATCCGCTCGGCATACTTACCGGAGATTTTGTATTTGTGGGTGATGTGGGGCGTCCCGATTTATTAGAAAAAGCCGTAGGGGTACATGGTTCCTCAGAAAAAATGGCACGCATGATGTTTCGGTCATTGCAACAATTTAAAAACTTTCCAGATTATTTGCAAGTATGGCCAGGGCATGGAGCGGGCAGTGCCTGTGGTAAAGCGCTAGGTGCGATCCCGTCGTCAACCATCGGCTATGAAAAACGGACAAATTGGGCACTGCAATATAATGATGAAAATCTCTTTGTTGAAGCGCTGTTGGCTGGGCAGCCTGAGGCACCCCCTTATTTTTCAATGATGAAGCGGTTGAATAAAGATGGAGCGCAACAAATCCGAAAGATAGCAGCACCACATCATATGGAGGTTTCAATAGATATTGTGCAGGAGTGGACGGAACAGGGAATAGTCTTGGATACGCGTCCGGCCAGTGAATTTGCCACCAAGCATATACGAGGCTCAATTAATATTCCATATAACAAATCATTTGTAACGTGGGCGGGGTGGCTGTTGGATTATGACTTGCCTATATATCTTTTGGCAAGCAATGATGATGTTGCAGATATTGTAAAAGATCTCCAGTCCATTGGGTTGGATCGCGTCATTGCAACATTGGACCCATATATCATTGAGCAGGCTGGCGAAACTGATTCACATGTTATGAAATATGAAGAAGTGACAATGGACATGATAGATGACGCAATTCAAACAGAAAGCATCTATGTGCTAGATGTCCGAAGCATGGCCGAATGGCAGGAAGGCCATTTTCCACAAGCTAATCATGTCATGCTTGGCCATTTGCAAGAACAGGCACCTAAACTTCCACATGATAAACCCATTTTGGTTTATTGCAAAACCGGAGGAAGGTCGGCCATCGCTGCAAGCCTTTTGCAAGTTCATGGTTTTAAAGAAGTACAAAGCCTTGTAGGCGGTTATGAGGAATGGCGAAAACGGAAGAAATTGTGACCCACCAGAAATCTTAATGAAATCTTTTGATTTTATCATCCATGGGAAAATATTTCCTAAGATTGCAAAAGTGCTATTACTTGGGATGAAAGGGTTTTAAAAAAAGATCACGTGTTTAGGGTAATCAAACAAGATCTTCTAAGAAAATAAGGAGATTTTATAAGGGAAATGGGTTGGCATGACAGTTGCATATATAAAGAGGCAAGGTACACAAGCAAACATGAGAAGGAGAGATACTCGATGAAATATAATTTTGACCAAGAAATCCGTCGACTGAACACTGACTGCGAAAAGTGGGATGATCTTGAAAATCATTTTGGCGTAAAGGATGTTATACCGATGTGGGTGGCCGATATGGATTTTCAGTCTCCACAACCTATCATCGAAGCATTAAAACAACGTGTGGAGCACGGTGTTTATGGCTACACGCTTAGACCGGACTCGTACATGGAATCCATTGTTGGTTGGCTGAAAAGAAGACATCGATGGTCCATTGAGAAAGAATGGATTACCCACAGCCCAGGAGTGATTCCAGCCCTATCGTTGGCGATTCAGTCCTTCACGCAGACAGGGGACAAAATAGTTATCCAACCTCCTGTATACCATCATTTTGCTCGTGTAGTCCAAGCGAACGGCCGTGAAATTGTAAACAACCCGCTTAAGCTTGAAAATGGGCGTTATTCCATAGATTTCGAAGATCTAGAGGCAAAGATAGATTCATCGGTAAAAATGTTGATTCTGTGTAGTCCTCATAACCCGATCGGAAGGGTATGGAGCAAAGAAGAATTGACGAGATTGGGACAGATTTGTATGAAGCATAACATTCTCGTTGTCGCAGATGAAATTCATTTTGACTTTGTTTATAAGACACATACTCACATTCCTTTTGCCTCTATATCAGAAGAGTTTGCGAACCATTCTCTTACCTGTATTGCGCCAAGCAAAACTTTTAACCTGATGGGTGTACAGACGTCAAGTATCATTATTCCAAATCAGCAACTGCGCGATAGGTATGATCGAGAACTGAATACATTATCTATTGGTTCGCCGAACATATTTGGCGTTGTTGCGTTAGAGGCTGCTTACCGGCACGGAGAAGAATGGCTGGATCAGCTTCTTGGATATTTGCAGGAGAATTTGGAGTTCACTCTGAATTACTTCAGCAAAAACATCCCGCAAATCAAAGTCATCCAGCCTGAAGGCTCATATCTTGTATGGCTTGATTGCCGGGAATTGGGAGTTGAAGAAATGGATCAATTTATGTTGCGCCGAGCAAGGGTTGCAATGAATGGAGGGCAGATTTTCGGTAGGGAAGGTGAAGGGTTTATGCGGCTCAATATTGCTTGTCCACGTTCGATGTTGAAAAATGCTCTGGGTGGCATAGAAAAAGCTGTCTCCTCTTTGTGCAAAGCGTAGAAATTTATTTTATAATAAATTTATTTTATTATTTCATAAAGCGCAATAGCAGAGGAGGATAATATGGCAGGCTTTATCGGCATGCAGCAGTTTATTCAAGATTACGCTGAGAACACAGCAGGAATCCTTGGTCTGGATATAACCGTGCTTGATGAAAAGGGCGTTCGTATTAGCGGAACTGGCTACTATAAAGATCTCATTGGCAAAACGGCTCCGGAAGGCTCCTTTTTCAGAATGATATTGGAAACAGGGGAGCCTGGAGTGGTTTACGATGTGAAAAAAGATGAGTCGCAGTGTAGGAGTTGTAAATTCGTAAATCAATGCAAAGAACTCGCTACCATCGGGTTTCCTATTGTAAAGCAAGACAAACCAGTTGGCGTCATCGGCATGATTGGTTTTTCCCATGAACAAAAGGAGAAAATGATTATAGAATCAGAGAATCTGATCCAGTTTCTACGCAATGTTAGTACATTGTTAGTCAATAAATTAGCAATGCTGGACCCTGATAAAGAACCGGGTTGCAAAATTCAAGAAGAGATACCGATCCCCCAAAAAGCTATTTCTTTTGAAAACATTCTTGGGAAAGATTCCGGGCTTCAAGATGTTATTAAAAAAGCTAGACGGATTATAAACAGCCCATCCACTGTTTTGATAAGGGGAGATAGCGGTACGGGAAAGGAATTATTAGCCAAAGCGATTCATTTTGAAAGCAAGCGCCGAATGCATTCATTTGTGGCAGTAAATTGCGCAGCCATACCTGAGAGCTTGTTGGAAAGTGAGTTGTTTGGTTACGAGGGCGGATCATTTACCGGCTCGAATCGGAATGGGAAAATGGGGAAATTTGAATTAGCGCACAAAGGAACCATTTTTCTTGATGAAATTGGTGATATGCCGCTTTTCTTGCAGCCAAAGTTATTACGGGTTTTACAAGAAAGAGAGATTGAAAGAATCGGTGGAAAAAAAGCAATCGAGATTAATGTACGGGTAATTGCAGCCACTCACCGAAACTTAGAGGAAATGGTGCGAAACGGTACCTTTCGCGAAGATTTATATTATCGTCTCAATGTCCTCCCTCTCCATACCAAACCTTTGAGAGAACGGCGTGATGATATCACTTTGTATCTCGAACATTTCATTCATAAACATTGTAAGGTCATGCAAAGGTATCCACTTAGACTTGACCCCATGCTGGAGCAATGGCTTATACGTTATGATTGGCCGGGGAATATACGCCAGTTGGAAAACGCCGTAGAATATATGGTCAATATGGCTGAATCAGATATCGTCGAATTCCATGATTTACCTGACTATCTCTTTCAACATGATCATCTCTCTGCCGATTGTAGAGGGTTAAGTTTGGAAGAAATGATTTCTGAATATGAAAAAGAAGTTATCCAGAACTATTTTCTGACTGAAAAATATCGAAATGATAAAGAACAAATTGCCCGGGAACTAAAGATTAGCCTGTCTACTCTTTATCGCAAGTTGGAAAAATACCAATTATGTTAACTTCGTTTAAAAGATTTCTATTTTACTCATTTAAAGTTACTTGAAATGAAAGAGAGAGTGCTCATATCAATTTCTCGCCTGAGTTTTTTGTGAGGACAAAAGCAGAAGGTAGAGGAATTTTAATAATTTACTGAAAGTTCTCTAAATAATCATAAATAGATTATTCAAAAGAACAGCCAGATGAGCCTTCCATACAAAGTATTTGAACTATGAGTAAAAAGGGGGATACACTATGGGGAAATTAGAAGCAGAGATAAATAACACCCTAGAAGAGCGAAATTCAAAAGGATCATTACAAAGGAAGCT
Organism: Peribacillus sp. AS_2; assembly: GCF_026891895.1. Classification (NCBI taxonomy): domain Bacteria; kingdom Bacillati; phylum Bacillota; class Bacilli; order Caryophanales; family Bacillaceae; genus Peribacillus; species Peribacillus sp. AS_2. The sequence continues at coordinate 27,547 of NZ_JAPTGA010000013.1, read as the reverse complement.
GCAATCCAGACATTTAACGATGATGGCTATAGGTGGCGCTATTGGAACTGGATTGTTTGTATCCAGCGGATCGACGATTAGCACTGCGGGGCCGGGAGGAGCGCTTGCTGCATATATTCTGGTAGGAATCATGGTCTATTTTGTCATGAATAGTTTAGGAGAGCTATCGGCCTTCTTACCGGTCCCGGGGGCTTTTGACATCTATGCATCAAAGTATATTGATCCTGCGTTAGGCTTTGCGTTAGGTTGGAACTATTGGTATACAACCGCAATAACGGTTCCTGCAGATTTGGTGGCCTCTACTCTTATTATGAAGTATTGGTTTCCGGACTCACCTTCTATCTTGTGGAGCGCACTTTTTCTGGGTTTGTTGCTAATCTTAAATGTTTTATCAGTCAAGGCATATGGGGAAAGTGAATACTGGTTTGCTGGTATTAAGGTCATCTCGATCATCGTATTTCTCATTATTGGGGTTGCCATGATTTTTGGAATTATGGGAGGACATACGGTCGGGTTCAGTAACTTTACTCAAGGAGATGCTCCTTTCCATGGCGGGCTTGTATCTATCTTTAGTGTTGTGCTCATCGCGGGCTTTGCATTCCAGGGAACTGAGGTGATTGCGACGGCAGCCGGTGAAACTGAAAATCCATCGAAAAACGTACCGAAAGCCATTCGGTCAATCTTCTGGCGAATCCTTATTTTCTACGTGTTGACGATTTTTGTTATCGGTTTGATTATCCCTTATACGGATTCAAACCTGCTTAAATCCGGCGTTCAAAATGTATCTATCAGCCCCTTCACGCTTGTTCTTCAGAGAGCTGGGCTGGCATTTGCAGCTTCCGTCATGAATGCAGTGCTTCTTACATCTGTTTTATCAGCAGCAAATTCAGCAATGTATGCTTCTTCACGTATGCTATGGGCACTGGCGAAAGAAGGAAAGGCACCACGAATCTTTGCACGGCTTAACAGGAAGGGAATTCCCATGTGGGCCCTGTGTACAACTGCTTTTATAGGACTTGCCTCTTTTTTGGCTTCACTTTTTGGAAATGGTTCAGTTTTTATTTGGTTGGTAAATGCTTCAGCCCTTACCGGATTTATCAAATGGTTCGGGATTGCCGTTAGTCATTACCGCTTCCGTAAGGCCTATGTAGCCCAAGGCAGAGACCTAAATGAATTGCCGTTTAAAGCCAAATGGTACCCGCTGGGCCCGGTTATCACGCTGTTATTTTTTGTGGTTTTCATTTTTGGGCAGACTCTTTTTTATGGAGATCAAATTAGCTGGGCAGAAATTATCGCCACGTATATAGGTCTTCCAATTTTCTTGCTTCTCTGGCTTGGTTATAAAATCATTAAGAAAACAAAAATAGTTCCTCTGATGGAGTGTGATTTTGAGCGCAAAGAATAAGAGGGAAGGCTTATGATGAATGTAAGCGTTTTATTCAAAGGGGAATTTAATTCTATTCCGTTTTTATAGTATTACAAAAAAAAGAGGTGGTTTATATGATAATAGAAGCAATCATAACAAAAGAAGCCCCAAAGGCTATCGGTCCTTATTCACAAGGTATTAAGGCAGGAAATATAATGTACACTTCAGGGCAGCTCCCAATTGATCCTAAAACAGGAGAAATGCCTGATAATATAGAGGAGCAAACAAGGATGTCATTGGAGAATCTTAAGAAGGTTTTAGAAGCGGCGGGATCAAGCTTACAGCAGGTAATAAAAACAACGGTTTTTTTAAGCGATATGAATCACTTTGCCGTGATGAATCAGGTATATGGAGAGTTTTTCTCTGATAATTATCCAGCAAGAAGTGCGATTGAAGTTGCTCGTTTACCTAAAGATGCTTTTATTGAAATAGAAGCGTTGGCTATTATTTAATTATATATAATTGAAAAGGGAAGGCAGATTGATATTCTACTTTCTTTAATGTAAATATGGCCAGTCTTAAACAGAAAATATCTGAGGAGTTTTAATATGAATTTAGCACAATTTCCTAGACAGCGATATACACCAACAGATACACCCATTGAGAAATTACATCATTTTTCCGAAGTTCTTGGTGGCCCTTCTATTTATCTTAAACGAGATGATTTACTTGGTCTGACGGCTGGGGGAAATAAAACAAGAAAACTAGAGTTCCTTGTTGCAAATGCTTTGGAAAAAGGCGCGGATACGTTAATTACATGTGGAGGCATTCAATCCAATCATTGCCGTTTAACATTAGCGGCAGCGGTTAAAGAGAAAATGAAGTGCATACTTGTGTTGGAAGAGGGTCTTTCGAATTCTGAACCAGATTTTAACGGTAACTATTTTCTCTATCATTTATTGGGCGCCGAACAAATCAAAGTCGTGCCTAATGGAGCTGACTTAATGCAAGAAATGCAGAAAATAGCTAAAGAGGTAACAGAGAATGGACATAGTCCTTACATCATTCCGGTTGGGGGATCGAATGTCATTGGTGCAACGGGATATGTGGCTTGCGCACAGGAGATCTTGGCACAGTCCCTTGACCAAGGAATTGATTTGAAAGCTGTTATTTGTGTAAGCGGAAGCGGAGGAATGCATGCTGGTTTGGCGGCCGGATTTCATGGAAACCAAAGTGGAATATCAGTAATTGGAATAAACGTAAGCAGAGGAAAAGCTGAACAAGAAGAGAAAGTTTATCAGTTAGTTAAAGAAACTTTAGCACACATCGGCATTCCAAATTCAATTCCTCGTGAGGCTGTTACGTGCTTTGATGAGTATGTCGGTCCGGGTTATGCTATGCCTACACCTGAAATGGTGGAAGCCGTCAAGCTTATGGCAAGAACGGAAGGGATTTTGCTGGATCCGGTATATACGGGAAAAGCGGCAGCGGGACTCATCGATTTAATACAAAAAGGCACCTTTAAGCCTGAGGATAACATTCTATTTGTTCACTCTGGTGGAGCTTCATCGTTATACGCCAATACTTCTCTCTTTAATTGAAATTTGATTATTATATGGCGATAGTGTGAATCAAAAAAACAATAAAATAGAAGCAAAGGAGCTTCTGATTCTAAGATGCATTTATTTGAAAGAGATATATGAATCAGCCCCATGAAGCCATACCAAATAGGATATGAATGAACTTCATGGACTTTAACAATGCTTTCTCCTGCTGTGGGATAGAATATGATGAAAATTTCCGGCTCATTAGAATCATAGTTTTTAAGAAAACATTCACCATAATGTACATGTCCTTTCCTTCCGCATATTCATTTTTTTCAGTCGCTGGTTCAATCCCAGCAGCTTGGAAAGGAAAAGCTCCATTTGGCTAAGCAGCTTCCAGCTTAACTAAATGGAGCTTTTTAAATCAATGGATGGTAACGAATTTACTCCTCAATTCCTCTTCCGTTACTTCGATCTTTCCTTTTAAATCTTCTGCCAGTAATACATAACTTTTCACGCCAATGAATTCAGAATACGATATTAAAAAGAATTTTGTCCCTTTTTTATACGCAGATGGAACATCTTCAATCAACTTAAACATTTTCATCCTTTTTCCGCCTTGGATATCATAAATTCGTAACGCATGTATTCATAACTAGTTCGTGGCACAACTTCTTCTTTTCACTTTTTATATCATTGATATTTATGGGCGGTCAACTTTTTTTACTGGTAGATACAAGTACCGACTGTACTTGTCATTTGTTTGTGAATTATGAGTATTCCTAAATTTCTGTGGAACTGGGCTATCGTTGAATGTTAAAATTCAGTTGGATAACAGTGTTTCTTTATACATAAGGAAGAGATAAGAGAAGCAATGAGTTGATAAAGCAAAAAGTGATTTTGGAAGGTGTGGAAATATTGAAACCAATCATATTTGATGTAGATACGGGGATAGATGATGCCATGGCGATGGCATATGCTTTAAATTCCCCTGAATTGGAAGTGCTCGGCTTCACCACTTGCTTTGGTAACGTGCCCGTTGTTGATTCGACCCGTAATACACTTGCCGTCTTGGAGAAATTAAATAGGCGCATACCGGTATATGAAGGTGCTGACCAAACTTTGGTACGCGGAAGGAAGAAGCGGTATCCCAAGCATGTTCATGGGGAAGACGGGTTAGGAAATACCCTTCGGTTTAAACCAACCATCAAAGTATCACAAGGAAATGCAGCAGATTTCATTATCGATCAAGTGCAAAGCCGACCGCATGAAATTACGATCATTGCAGTTGGACCACTGACTAACATCGCATTGGCGATCAATAAAGCGCCGATGATCATGTCGCTTGTAAAAGAGGTCGTAATTATGGGCGGTGCCGTAAATGTACCAGGAAATGTAACCCCTTATGCTGAAGCGAACATAATATCAGATCCTGAAGCGGCACATCAGGTATTGACTTCAGGAATGCCGATCACCCTAGTGGGGCTTGATGTGACGCTGCAAACATACCTACTGAAATCGGAGCTTGATGATTGGCGTGCCACTGGTAAGGAAAGCGCCGAATTTTTAGCGGAAATGACCGATTATTATATGAAAGCATATGAAAACTCCCATCCAGGTTTGGGTGGTTGCGCCCTTCATGATCCACTTGCAGTCGGGGTTGCGATTGATTCAAGTTTTGTCAGGACAGAATGGATGAACGTCAAGGTGGTGACCGAGGGTGAAGAAGCAGGCAGGACAATCGGTCAAAAGGATGGCGGACCTAGAATCCGTGTCTGTACGAATGTGGAAAGTGAGCGGTTTTTGAAACACTTTTTGGAACGGGTTATATGATTAAGCAACGTAATTGAATCATGAATGTAGCATGAAGGATATTCCAAAAAAATCATTGGCAAGAGCTGGCCAGTTTCTGTTGGATATATCGATTCTCGCTATATATATGACAAGGATACCTGTCAAAATAAAGTTGAAAGTAGCATGGTAAAAAAGGTCCTCCATTCATTATGTTTTGTAAATGGTTTATATTCAATCAATCATAAAAATTGTTTTTCAGACTTTAATCAAACGTTTGATTAATTTCGTAGAAAAGAAAGTCGAAAGTCACTAATATCATGGTGAAAACCATATTAATGGATAATGGTTCAGAAATACTGGGTATAAGGTACTTTTTTTACCACAAAAAAGTAAAATATTAAAAAATAATTAAAAAATGGGATTAAAGGTTTGGGAAAACAGGTACATAGACTTTTATAATGCCATATTTAGGTTTTTTTGCATAATTATAATTTACCATTTTTCGACTTTGCGCTTATTTATATGGCAGAAAATGTATGGTTCTATTAAAATGTACTATATAAGATAAAAGGAGGATTTTTTCTATGTCACAAATTCGCGTAACACCTTCGGAACTGAAAGATGTAGCTAGACAATATGATAATGAGAGCCAACAAGTAACGGATATGATTGGTCGTTTAGATAGAATGAGAGATCATTTAACTGGTATTTGGGAAGGTTCTTCCAGTGAGGCTTTCGTAGGTCAGTACGAAGAATTAAAGCCTTCATTCATGGATATGGCTCGCTTGTTGAATGAAGTTTCCCAACAATTGAATAAATCAGCTCAAATCCTTGAAGACACAGATAATCAGATTGCTAGTCAAATTCGCGGATAATCATTAGGTAAATGAGAAAAAGAATTTCTAGGAAAAAGCGCCGCGACTCTTTTTGAAGAATCGTGGTGCTTTTTTGCTTTAAAAGAGGTGGATTCCATATATATTCAACTAACGATCGATTTAAACAGGTATACAGGGGAAGTATTTGATTTGCAAGTGTCAAATTACCGCTCCATCAAGAAGGTTGTGGAGATAATATGGCAGGTAAAAGATATTGCCAGTGCGCCTAAAGAAGGCTATTGGGTGCGGGTCCAGAATAAAGAGTTCGTATGTTCAGGTTATGAAACCCTGCTTGATAGCGGAATTACGACGGGGGACCGCCTTGAGATCCTCTAATGGATAGGTGTGGACTCTTTATAGGAAAAAAGTCTAAAGCCCTTTAGCAGGGGTAAAGGAGTTACATAAAATGGATGAGAAACCATATCTGGAGAAAAAAACAGAAGCTGCAATGATGAAGGATGATAAGGGGCATTCGTTCGTTTTCCAACGGGCAAAACTACCGATGCAGGACCCACTGGAATTACAGCTTATTCATGAAGCGGATGATGCTCTCCAGAAACATATAGAAGTGACAGAGGACGAGGTGAAGATCAGAGTAAATCCACCAGCCTCTTTTTTTGTTTTTTCCAAAGCTAAAGATAAAAATCCATTGAGTAAATGGTTATCGTCTTATCAAATCCAAAAGAAAATAAGGAATCATGAATTGAATCGCCTGCAACTAGTCGTTTGTCCGGAAAATATCGTTTTTGATTCAAGCTTGACCCCATATTTCCTGCATTATGGGGTAAAAGACAGTTTGCCTCCTAATGAGCATAATCAAGATGAGTTATTTAAAGAAACGAAGGCAACGATTTCGGCGCTTGTGGATGGGCAGCATACATTCGAAGAGTATCTGCTTTACCATAAAACACTGAAACTATCGAACGAATCACAAAGTATATTGTCATCGGGGACTTGGGATGAACTTTCCACGGTCATTCAAAACCGGATAGAAGCTTTAGAGAAGGAAGAAAAAGCATTTGTACATATTCCTGAAAAGAAATGGAAAACGGGCCGTTATACACTTTGGGGTACGGTGATCGTTCTAGTGCCACTGCTATTGTTTGCGATTTACACACTATTCTTCTCCCAACCTAAGCAGGATGCATATGTAGAAAGCGGTGAAAGCTTCTTAAAACAAAAATACAGTGAAGTCATTGACCGTTTGGAAAACTACGATCCGAAAAAGATGCCATATGTCGTCCAATATGAACTGGCGAAGTCCTACGTCACTTATGAACCGTTGGAGGGGGTGGCTAGGAAAAATGTGGAAAATGCAATCTCGTTGCAAACGGATAGTCAGTATCTCCTATATTGGATTTATATAGGCAGGGGCATGAGCGAGGAAGCGATCGATTTGGCGAGAATCATGGAGGATCGCGAATTGATTATGTACGGGCTGGTAAACCAGAAAGAACAGATTAAGTTGGACGATAGCCTATCTGGGGAAGAAAAGGAAACGCAAATTAAAGAAGTTGATACCGAGCTATCCCAATATGAAAAGGAAAAAAAGGAATTGGATAAGCAAATGGAGGAACAGCAAGATCAGAACCCTGCTGCAACAGACTCGAATATAGAGGATAAAGGCGCAGAGGAAGCAAAACCTGCTGTAAAAGAAGAAGCGGAAAACGAACCTGCATCTGGGGGAAAAGAAGAAAGTAAGGATTCCTCCAAAAAATCAACTGAAGAAAAAGAGAAAAGCAAAGAGTGAGCAATGGGCCTTTTGCGGAGGTGAGATTTAATGAGTTTATTATGGATTTATTCTAGTGGGACCTACCAATCCTTTACGATCAAGGATAATCATAACGGTCCAATTTCGATTGGGCCATCAAAACAGGATACGATCACCGTTTATTCCATTCCTTTTGAACAAGGTCCTATCAAGCTGAAAAAAAATGAGGGACTTGATGAATATGAGGTGTTTAGAGAGGACAAGAAGCTTGGCGATGTAAAGCCATTCCATAGCTTCACCTTTCAAGAAGGAGAAGAAACGGTCGAGATTTTTTATACGTCAGGGGAATTGGAAGAAAGCCTCTATTATATAGGCAACTTGAAAGAAATCACTTTATCGGCCAAGGCGGGAGCGACCGTCCGTAAAGATGGACCCGTTTCCGGCAATGACTTTTCCCTTGTGCTGCATAAAGGGCAGTGGCACCTCATGCTAGCGGGAAATGGCAGGATATTCCTGAACGGTGAAAGGGTAACGAAGCCTGTTCCCATTCAAAATGGTGATCTGGTTTGCTGGCCGCATATGGTGCTGAGGTTGATTGAAGGCGACTTATTGATGATTCATAGCGCCGAAAGTCATGAAACATCATTAGCTAAAATGAAGAAGCCAATCTCTGAAATGAAAAAAAATTATCCACAGTATCGCCGGACACCAAGGATGATCTACGAATTGCCGGATGAGAAAGTGACGATTTCTTTTCCGAGCCAAGAAGCGGAAGATAATAATAGAGGGTTATGGTTAATCCTTATGCCGCCTTTAATGATGCTGATCGTCATGGGGGTCATCACGGTCATTCAGCCGCGGGGCATTTTCATCATCATATCGATTGTGATGTTCACGACGACTTTAGTTACCTCGACGGTACAATACTTTAAAGACAAAAAGAAGCAAAAATTCAGAGAAGAAAAACGCCAACGTGTATATACCAGGTATCTAGAGCAGAAAAGGGAAGAACTGCAAGAGCTGTCTGAAAAACAAAAGAATGTGCTGTTCTATCATTACCCCTCCTTTGAAAGGATGAAGCTTCTAACTGATAGTATTAGCGATCGTATATGGGAACGAACTCTTGAAAGTGAAGATGCCCTGCACTTTAAAATCGGAACGGCAACCATACCCTCAAGTTATCAAGTGTCGGTAAATAGCAGCGATATGTCCAATCGGGATATAGATGATTTACTTGAGCAGTCGCAGGAACTTGTGGATGTATACAAAAATCTGGAAGATCTTCCGTTATCGATCGATTTATCAAGCGGATCGATGGGCCTGGTCGGAAAGGAATCGATTGTTAAACGAGAGCTGCAGCAATTGATTGGGCAACTAGCCTTTTTTCATAGTTATCATGATGTTCGATTTGTCGCCATCTTTCCGGAAAAGGATTATCAGGAATGGGAATGGATGAAATGGCTCCCTCATTTTCAATTGCCGCATGCCTATGCAAAAGGATTTATATATAATGAGCAATCACGTGACCAGCTCCTTACCTCGATTTATCAGCTATTGAGGGAAAGAGATTTGGATGAGAACAAAGGGAAAGTGCGATTCACTCCCCACTTTGTCTTTATTGTCACGGATCGTAATTTAATAGCTGAAAATGTCATATTGGAATATTTAGAAGGTAAAACGGACGATTTAGGTATCTCGACGATTTTTGCAGCGGATGCAAAAGAAAGTTTGACGGAAAATGTCCATACGCTTGTGAAGTACATCAATGATTTTGAGGGTGAGATTCTCATCCAGCAAACGAAGGCCGTTCATACTCCATTTAAACTTGATGCACATTCAAAAGAAGGAAATGAGCGTTATGCACGTACGCTCCGTTCATTAGACCATCAAAAAGGCATGAACAACTCCATACCAGAAACGGTTTCATTCCTTGAATTATTGCAAGCTCGTGAAGTGGAAGAGCTGCCTATCAGCCAAAACTGGCGGACCAATCAGTCTTCCAAATCCTTGGCAGTTCCGATTGGATTGAAAGGGAAAACGGATAGGGTTGAATTGAACTTGCATGAAAAGGCGCATGGCCCCCATGGATTGGTTGCCGGAACGACAGGATCGGGGAAAAGTGAATTACTGCAAACCTACATCCTATCATTAGCCGTTCATTATCATCCGCATGAAGTTGCCTTTTTGCTTATAGATTATAAAGGCGGGGGAATGGCACAGCCATTCAGGCAGATTCCGCATCTGCTGGGGGTCATTACGAATATTGAGGGAAGCAAGAACTTCAGTGCCAGGGCACTAGCATCCATCAATAGTGAATTGAAGAAGCGCCAGCGCATGTTTGATCGATACGAAGTCAATCATATCAACGATTACACGGACCTATACAAAAAAGGCAAAGTGGATGAACCGTTACCGCACCTATTTTTGATATCAGATGAGTTTGCGGAACTTAAAAATGAAGAACCCGATTTCATCCGCGAATTAGTGAGTACAGCGCGAATTGGACGGAGCTTAGGAGTTCATTTAATTCTTGCTACACAAAAGCCGGGCGGTGTAATTGATAACCAGATTTGGAGCAATGCCCGTTTTAAAATTTCCTTGAAAGTGCAGGATGCCAGTGATAGTAAGGAAATTCTTAAAAATAGCGATGCAGCAAATATTACTGTCACTGGACGGGGATATTTGCAGGTTGGAAATAACGAGGTTTATGAATTGTTCCAGTCTGCGTGGAGCGGTGCCCCATATTTAGAGGATACGGTTGGATCTGAGGATGAAGTGGCACTTGTCACAGACCTCGGTCTTGTTCAAATCTCAAATGTATCGGAACAGGTCACTAATATGAGGAAAGAAAAGATTAGTGAAATTGAAGCCGTGGCGGATCGAATTGTGGCGATACAGGAAGAAATGGAGATTAAGAAGTTGGCAAGCCCATGGCTGCCGCCTCTTTCAGATCGTTTATCAAGAAACCCTGAAAGAAGCCTGACGATGAATCAATTCCACCTGGGAATGAAGGATGAGCCCGAATTGCAAAGCCAGACCAATTATGTCTATAACTGGATTGATGATGGGAATATAGGGGTTTTTGGTTCTTCCGGGTACGGCAAGTCAACCACCGTTTTGACACTTCTCTTTAGTTTTGCAGATCAATTCAGTCCTGAAGAACTGCATTATTATATTTTCGACTTCGGGAATAGCGCTTTACTCCCAATGCGCCAGCTGCCTCATACTGGGGAATACTTTAGGTTTGATGAGTTAAGGAAAATCGAAAAATTCATGTTATTCATGAAGGCGGAAATGGAAAGGCGTAAGCAGCTTTTTTCAGAAAAGGAGCTTAGTAACATAAAGCTTTATAATGCATTGGTGGAAGATAAATTGCCGATTATTTATATCGTGGTCGACAATTTTGACATAGTGAAGGATGAGATGCAGGATCAGGAAGCCCAATTCGTTCAGTTTGCACGTGATGGACAATCACTTGGAATCTTCATGATTTTAACGGCAACGAGAATCAATGCGATTCGCCAGCCGTTAATGAATAGCCTTAAGACGAAGGTCGTCCATTACTTAATGGACAGTTCGGAAAAATATTCAGTTTTGGGGAGAACCCCTTATGAAAATGAACCTGTTCCTGGCAGGGCGTTGGTGAAAAAGGACCAAACCTACCTCACCCAGATTTACTTACCAGCCGATGGAGCGGATGATATAGCCGTTTTGGAAGAAATGAAACAAGCTGTGGCAGAACATAAGGTTAAATATAAGGAAATGGACAAACCGCCGGCGATTCGGATGCTACCGGCACGTCTTGATTCCAGCAGCTTCAAGAGTTACTGCTCACAAACCATTAAGAAGGATTCCATTCCAATCGGGCTTTCAGAGGAAAGCGTTACACCTGTATTCGTGGAGTTGAATGCCAATCCATTCCTGCTTGTCGTAGGACAGTCACGTAAAGGGAAAACGAATGTCCTTAAAGTGCTGCTGGAATCGTTGCTTACACAGGCGGTCGGCGAAATTGGATTATTTGACGGAGTGGATCGCGGCCTATCTTCTTATGCTTTTGAGGAGAAGGTGAGCTATGTGGAAACAAAAGAGCGGATAACCGAATGGCTTGATCATATCACTGGAATATTTGAAGAACGTGAGCGAAGTTATCTTGCGGCATTGGAATTGAAACCGATGAAGCAACTGGAATTCCCACCGGTCATATTTGTCATAGATAGCATTTCAAGGATCCAGCAAACGATAGACGGCAGGATTCAGGATAGGATCAGCAGTTTGATGAAACAATACAGCCATCTCGGGTTTAGTATGATTGTCGCTGGAAATGCCAACGACTTCACGAAGGGGTATGATTCGTTGACAACCGAACTGAAACAAGTCAGACAGGCTGTTTTGCTTCTTAAAAAATCGGACCAAAGCTTGTACACCCTCTCCTATTCCAGAAAAGAAGAAGAAATACAGCCGGGTTACGGATACTTTGTGCTGAATGGCCAGGAGAGCAAAATCCAAATTCCGCTAAGTGAAGAAAGAAGGAGAGTGCAAGAAAGTGTCTGAAAAAATAAAACCGATGCTGTTAATCGGTAAAATACTGGTGATCTTAGCGCTGCCAATCTTGTTTTTTTCTTATATTGGCCAAAATCCAATGAAAAAGACAGAAACGGCTTCTCGTGAAATCGCCATTGTAAATGAAGATAATGGGACAGAATTTAACAATAACCCCATTTACATGGGCTCAGAGCTTGTTACTACACTGGACAAGGATTCTGAATATGAGTGGTTTGTGGTAAATAGAAGTACGGCGGAAAGTGGACTTGCAAATGAAAAGTACGATGCAGTCATATATTTTCCATCCGATTTTTCAGAGAATATTTATACGTTCGATGATGAACAGCCTGTCAAGGCGGGGATAAAATACAAGGTACAACCCAGTTTGAATGCAGAAAACATGGAAAAGGTACAAAAGGAATTAGAGAAAACAAAGAGCAAAATGAATAAGCATATTTCAACACAGTATTGGAGCTATGTTTCCCAATCGGTCGAGGACATCCGTAAGAAGTTCGATAATGTCCTTGCTAAAGAAATCGCTTTTCAAAACACGATGTATGAGTTCTATACTCCAAGCTCGGAAAGTCTTGCAGGCGAAATCAAGCAGCATAAGGACATGCTTGAAGGAGTTTTTGCCGAGACGAAAGATGCTGGCAAAACAAGTACTGAAACAATGGATGAAATAGGGAACACGAAGACTCAAATGGCTTCATTTGTGAAAGATGTTGTTTCTTTTGAGGAATATCAAAAAGCTCAAAGTATCCTTTTTGAGAAGGCCTCTGCGCAAAATCAGCAGCTTGTCATGAAGAGTGTGCAGTCATACGACAAGGTGCTGAATGAGGGGAATCAATCTATACCAGAGATTCAGCAAGGGATGAATACGAAATACAGCTTAAATGATCAAGGCATTAGAGAAAATGTTGGAATCATGCAGCAGAAACTTGATTCCAGCAGTAATGAATTGGAACAATTTTCAACAAGCATGAAAGATAAACAAGTAGAACAAATTACGAAAATCACCCAAGATCAACAAAGCTCGATTGAACAATTGAAACAATCGGAAGAGGCGGGTCTTGATAACCTTCAGTCAACCTTGCTTATGCAAAGAGGAAATCTTGCAAGCAGCTCTGGTGATGGGGAGGATATAGGTGAAGGAACGACGACTATAGAGGATATTGAAACGGAAACGGGAAAAGGTGAATCAGCTGCTGCACCTGACAAGAAGGACCCGATTGATGAACTGTCCCTCCAGGTACTGCTGGATCAAATCAATGGGATCAACACGGCACTTGAAAGTTTGGTGCCGGCAGAAGGAAGTGAAGGAGCTGCTGAACAAGTCAACATCCTTACAGCGGAACTCCAAACGGAAATCAATAATCTCAGCGGAACGGTAAGCGGCAGAACGGGGAATTATAACCAAGTGATAACGGAGTTTAATACACTGGTAGATTCATATAATGACCTGCTGGCGCAGTTTACGGAATTACAAGCTGATTATAATGAACTCGGCACGAATTATAAGGATTTAGGTGACCAATGGAAAAAGTCACAGGAAGATATTCAAAAATTACAGGACATCCAGAGTATGACAATCGAAGAGGCCATCGCAGAAATCAAGACTCTCGAACAGTCACTTCTGGAAAAAGTGGGGGGGGAAAGGCGAGCGGTGCTTGTGAAGGCCTTCGAGAATCCTATCACCAATCGGGATTCAACTACCCTCCTTGCCTATTACGGTTCACTCTCATCTTATGGTGAATTGGCTGAAAGAGTCACCGAAGCAAATGTAGATAAGATATTTGCAGCCAATATAAAAGAATTGGAAAACTTGAAAAATGGGGTTTCCGGAAATGTAGATGAAGAAGCGAAACTCGTTAAAGCCAGTTTAGCAGGAGTCAATGAGAACTTCGGGATGTTCTCGGAATCCATTATGGGGTATATGAAAGAATATGATGCTAACGTCGAAACGGGGCAGAAAGCCACTTTAGCTGAATTGGCGGCAATTACCGGCAAGGCTCAAGAAGTGTCTGCCAATTTGTCGGATGATATGGAAGTTCCTGAGATGGAGGCAGAACCGCCCGTTAACCTTGATGGAGAAATGTTTGTATCACTTCAAGACAATACGGCAACAACTGTCGGCTTCATTTCCGAGCTTGTAAATTCTGTAGCGGAAAGACAGGAAACGGTCACGAAGGATACAGCAGACCTGCAAGCGAAAGTGGGGTCCGTACAGGAAAGGGCCGATCAGCTTAATGATAATTGGTCCCAAAATGTAGACTCAACCGAAAAAATCAAGACGGACGTATATAGCGTCTTGAACAACACTTTAGTCGATGATCAGGAGAACGGGTATGTGTACGAATATTTAGCGAATCCCGTACAAATCAGCGGGGAAGTCCTTCATCAGGAAAAGGTTAATATCCCACCGATCGTCATGTTGGTGATCATACTCATTTCTGGGATATTGATCGGTTTCTTCCTGCATCATTATGAAGCCATTCCAATGATGGTCCATGCAGCCTTGTTTACCTTATTGAATCTGATCGTAGGTTTAATCATCAGCATGTATGGCTTGAAGATCTATCCACTGGGAGATATGCAGGAGATTAAATGGACCGTCTTCACCGTCCTGCTTTTATTCTTCTGTTCAGCGTTTACCAGACTTGCCTTCTCGATTGGGCCGTTTGTCGGTGCTATCCTGGTGATTGGTTTGATCAGTTTCTTTACCATTCCATTATTGGATTTAATCATGCCTAATTTCAATGTAGACCACCCTGTTGCGGACGTATACATGTCCATTCAATTCGGTAATCAGTCGGCATTCATTCCGGCTAGTATCATCTTGATTGTACTGACGCTTATCGCAACGGTCATTCCATATATAGTGAAGCGTCTTGCAGAAAGAAGAGCAATGGCCCATGAAGTGGAATAAATACGTAATGCCTGTCTTGCTCATCCTGTTTTTTAGCCATGCACCTCATGGCGGGGCGGAAGAGGAACCGATGGTGGAGCCCAATGAATATCAAGAAAACGATATTGATATTCAAACGGAGTATTTCCATGAAGAAGGATTGTTGGAACAAAAGCGGAAACTGCCTGAAGAACAAAAGGACCTCACTTTTGAAAGAGGGAAATATGATGCCATTGACTCGGTGAAGGACTCACTGTTTCAGTCTCCTGTAATGGAGAATCAAAATAATACCATCGCTTCAAAATCAGAACAGCTTGGATTATTCTCGGAGGTCCGCATTCCAACGAGAAACGAAGAAGAAACAGAGCCTTCGCTTAATTTTGACCTGACGATATTGCTCGGCATCGTTTTGGCACTTTTGGTCGTTTGTTTGTTTTTTATCCTTATCCCGAAAATGGGGAAGCTGAATGGAGAGGTTAAACGAAAATGAAAACAGCCCGATTCCCCTCAGGAATCGGGCTGTTTTCACTACATATCCATAACGGTTTTAATAAGCCCTAAAAGTAGGGCGGCTGCGAAGATCAAAATGAAGAATTTTTTATACATGATCAGTACCTCTTATATCTTAGGAGTGGATTGGATTAATTTTAGCATAAACAAGATAGAAAAGAAGTTTACTAAGAATATACAGATCGGAAGGGCGTGGCTTCATTGCCCTGGTGACAGGAGCGGGAAATTATGAAAAGGTGGACGATCTATTGGAGTTTGCCTGCCGTTTATTTATGGCTTGTACAATTTGGACGGTGATCTCCGCTCCAGGCACTCGCTTTTCGCGGGCGGTCTGCCCTCGGCTTGCTCCTGCGGGGTCTTCCTAAACGCGTTTTTCCCGGCCCAATTCTCTTAACTGCCAAAATTGGAGTTTCAAAAGGGTTTCGGAATTTTTTTAATTCCGAAACCCTTTTGTCTACAAACTGTGATGTGCCGATTTATTGGCGCTTCCTATCAGTTATTTGAACAAGTCAGGTTGAACAGTCTGCGAATTCAACAGCTTCCCCAATCCTTGGTCCATGGCGTGACAGGACATTTTCATTAAACAGATGGACGTCATCATTGGTATATTCACTTAGTAAACAGTTAACCCTGCCTTTTTCAGTAAGCCACTATAATATTTTTAGAACAAATTCGTTTATGGTTTTCCGGTTATCTAGTAAACTTACAATGTAAGGTTCAATTGGGTCTTAATGTAAAATGCGTGATATAGAGAAGACATGAAATAATAGTGATAATGTGAATCCCGGGAGGTAGAGAATGATTTATAAGCAGGTCAATCAAAAACTGGAAATGGTTCTAGGGAATATCGAAAAGGTGATTATCGGAAAACGGGATATAGCAGAACTAAGCATGGTAGCACTCCTTTCCGGAGGACATGTCTTATTGGAGGATGTTCCGGGTGTGGGAAAGACAGTCATGGTAAGGGCATTGGCAAAATCAATAGGAGCAAGCTTCAAGCGAATTCAATTCACGCCCGATTTACTTCCTTCGGATGTTACTGGCGTTTCGATCTTCAATCCTAAGGAACAAGAATTCATCTTTAGGCCAGGTCCGATAATGGGCCATATTATTTTAGCCGATGAAATAAACCGGACCTCGCCGAAAACCCAGTCTGCATTGCTTGAAGCGATGGAAGAGGCAAGTGTGACGATTGATGGTGTCACAAGAGGATTGGAGAAGCCCTTTTTCGTAATGGCGACACAAAATCCAATCGAGTACGAGGGAACATATCCGCTGCCGGAGGCTCAATTGGATAGATTCCTATTAAAAATGAAAATGGGCTATCCAGGTATGGAAGAAGAGATAGAGGTTCTTCATAGGGCTCAATACACGGCACCGCTAGAGGAATTGGAATCCGTCATCACCTTGGATGAATTGATAGAATTACAGGCTGCGGTAAAAGCAGTGATAGTGGATGACACAATAAAACGATACATTGTTGAATTGGCGAATCAAACACGTTCACATGAAGGGGTCTATTTAGGGGTGAGCCCTCGTGGATCGATAGCATTGATGAAGGCAGCCCAGGCTTACGCGCTGATCCAGGGCAGGGACTATGTCCTGCCTGACGATGTTCAATATTTAGTGCCATTCGTATTTTCCCATCGGCTTATTTTGAAGCCGGAAGCGAATTATGAGGGCTTCGATGCTGGAATGGTGATACATGAAATTGTCGCGACAACAAAAGTGCCTGTGAAGCGGGCTGTAACCTAATGCGAAGATTCATCAACATTCTAAGGGGAAATATGAGTGTGATCGGACTTGTATTACTCATGACCGTTTCCTTTTGCTATGCGATGTTTCAAGGCGGTTTTGTCAGTTGGTTCACTTTTTATTCATTTTTGCCGTTTTCTGTGTACGCTTTGATCCTGCTGTTTTATCCGCTGCATGATTTTACCGTTGAGAGAAAGGTCAATAAAAGGGAATGCCAGGCTGGTGAATCCGTTGAGATAGCATTGACGTTTACGCGTAAAAACTGGCTGCCCCTATTATTTATGGTGGTAGAGGAGGAATTGCCTCAGGAGATGGAAGATAGGGGACTACAAAGGAAAATAATAATCTTTCCGGGATTCAAGTGTACCTTCAGCATGTCATATACCTTGGAAAACTTGCAGCGGGGAGAGCATTCGTTTCAATCGATCCGCTTTTGGATTGGGGACTTTATCGGGCTGGTCGAAAAAGAAGCGATTTATAGCTCCCCTTTGAAAATAACCGTTTTTCCTCGTTATCACGAGCTTGCCTACAGTGATCTTGATCGAGTGTTCAATCAGGGGGCAGTGGTCTCAACAAAGAAAACACAACGGGAACATTCAGTGGTCTCCGGTGTAAGGGAATATCAGCCAGGCGATCAATTGTCTTGGATTAACTGGAAGGCGACTGCCAGGACGAGTGAAATCATGACGAAGGAATTCGAGGTGCAGAAAAACCGGGATGTATTCATCATGCTTGATGAAAAGCCGTCGGATTTATTCGAAGAATCCATTGAAATGGCGGCTTCCCTTGCCCATGCCATGTTAAAGAAGGGCATGGAAATTGGGTATGTGAGTAGGGGATCGAGGTTAATCATACCGGCAGCAGCAGGCAACAAACAGAAACGAAAGATTTTTAACCGGCTTGCTAAAGAAAAGCCGGGTGTTGTAAACGCATTGAACGAAAATTTCCGGAAGGGAATTCTTCCGGCAAACGCTGCTGTGATATTCATCGTTTCAGACTTAACCTATGAAAAGGTGGACATATTGAGTGCTTTCCGACCTAATCAGGGATTGATGTTATGCGTGAAGAAACAGGCAGATCTTACTGATGAGGAAAGGCTGTCAAGCTCTGCTGCTGTTTCGAGGGGGATAAAGGTTAGCTTTTTTGAACATGGCCAACTAAAGTTTGACAGATCGGTGGTGATGGCGAAATGAATGTCACCACCGAAAAATTGGAAAAGTTCATGCACGTCCTCATGTATGTATTTGGTCTGTTGTTGATTACTGAATGGTTGAGGCCTGTCGATAGACTCACCGATACAGGTAATCTCATCATTTTTATCTTATTTTTGCTCTACTCCCTGCTGCTGCATTATTTCCGCATACATTGGTCGATCCGATTTATTCTCATTAGTGCATATATAATGATTTCATTACAGTTCCTCCATTCAAAAGAGGCTTTATACCAATTGTCATGGATGAAAGGGTTTCTAGCGGATTTTAAGGGCAATCTTGGTTTTATATATGATGGGAATTGGGAGTTGATCACAAATCCATTTCGAACGTTTCTATTTTTTATCCTTCTTTGGCTTGTGACATATTTGATCCATTACTGGGTGATGGTGAGGCAAAGCATCTTTTTCTTTTTTATGTTAACGGTGATTTTTATATCTGTACTCGACACATTCACTCCTTATGCGGGGGATAGTGCAATGATAAGAATCATCATCATCGGGTTTTTGATGCTCGGCTTGCTTTCCCTGCTGCGGCTAACGATACAGGGGAGGATTAATTTTCCGATTGCTTCCATCAATAAGTGGATCTTGATGCTGACCGGCATGATATTGGTAAGTGTCCTTGTCGGTTTCGCCGCCCCAAAGCTTTCCCCGCAGTGGCCGGACCCGGTGCCTTATATTACTTCCTATTCTGATAAAGCTGTGAAAGAAGACGGTGATTCGAAGCGTAAAAGTGTCGGATATGATGAAGACGATTCGGATCTTGGCGGTTCGATAGAGCCGGATAGTTCCATCGTTTTTTATAATAATGCTCCTGCAGGACATTACTGGAAAGTCGAGAACAAGAATATTTATACCGGTAAAGGGTGGGTTTCCATACCGGAAACGGAATTTCACACTTTTTCCAACGGGCAGGATATGGCAACGTTAGATATTTACGACGTTCCTGAATTGGTGAGGACTGAAGAAATGACCGCTAAAGTATCCATGACGGAATCATATTCACATATCCTTCATCCGCAGTCCGGGTATGTAAAAAAGATCGAGGGCAAAAACGGGCAGGATTTCAAATATCATCAGGAGATGGACAAATTTATTTCCGAACAGGGTAATGGCGAACGACTTTCCATGAAAGAGTATGAACTGGTTTATGATATGCCAAGTTTTGATATAGCTGAGTTAAGGAAGGTGACGGAACCCGACGATTCCATGGATTTATTAATGGAAAAAAACACTCAGCTTCCAGAGGGATTGCCAAACCGGATATTTGAATTGGCCTCCCGGCTTACAAGCAATGAAACGAATTGGTACGATAAAGCAAAAGCCATTGAGGATTATTTTGACGGAGCTGAATTCATTTATTCCAAGGACGATATTCCGTATCCAGAGAGCAATCAAGATTATGTCGATCAATTTTTATTCGAGACACAGATAGGGTATTGCGATAATTTTTCAACTGCCATGGTCGTATTACTAAGAGCCGCCAATATACCTGCAAGATGGGTAAAGGGCTATACCGAAGGGGAAAAATCAATCCTTGATGGCGAATCCGTTTATAAGGTGACCAATAATAATGCACATTCCTGGGTCGAGGTTTATTTTTCAGGGATAGGCTGGATTCCCTTCGAGCCGACAAAGGGTTTCAATGGGGAAGTTGAATTTTACGATTCGGAATTGAAACAGGAAGCAATCAAGAACCCTGAAGAAACCCCGACTAATGAAGAGCAAACAAAGAAAGAGGCCAGGGAACGCCAGGATACACCAGATAGGGAAACTCAATCCTCCGTGAAAACGGGTTTTGGGAACATGGTAGAGTTCTTAAAATGGTCTGCAATCACATTATCAGGTGGATTGATTTTTGCTTCTATCGGTTATTTCCTCAGAAGGAAGTGGATTCCTCTTCTGCAGATTCTTCGTTATAGAAAGAAAACCGATGCTCATTTCTCTACAGCTTATTTAATATTATTGAAACAATTAAAACGGGCTGGTATAGTTCGGCCAGAGGGGCAAACCTTAAGGGAGTACGCCGCCTATGTGGATGCAGTGTACGCTACAGATGAGATGAGTGAATTGACAGCTGGATACGAGTTAATGATATATCGTGGAGACGCGGAAGATGGGGAATGGAAACACTTTCAAAAGGGTTGGGAAAGCTTAATGAGAAAAACTAGCTCTTGACCAGGTTTTTATTATATTGATACAATAACAAAAACTAACTTAAACTAATATATCCTTCATATATCCTCGATAATATGGATCGAAAGTTTCTACCGAATCACCGTAAATGATTTGACTATGAAGGCGGATTTTAACAGGAAAGCTGAAAATCTGCCTTCGTCTGTACTTTTTCTGTATTTTTGAGGGTGGGTTTTTAGTTTTTCTTTTTTTATGATAATATTTTTTATAAGAATTATCACTCGATTTTATGAGTGAATTACATTGATAGAGGTGACGTTTGTGCCGGGGAAAACAGAATTGCAAAAAAACCAGGAAATGATCGTAGTACTTGATTTCGGAAGCCAATATAATCAATTGATCACTCGTCGTATCCGTGAATTTGGTGTGTACAGTGAGCTTCATCCTCATACAATTACTGTAGAAGAAATTGAGAAAATGAACCCGACGGGAATCATCTTCTCAGGGGGCCCGAACAGTGTTTATGATGCAAATGCATTTGGTTGTGATGAACGCATATTCGAAATGGGTCTTCCGATTTTCGGTATTTGTTATGGCATGCAGCTTATGACCAAACATTTTGGCGGTAAGGTGGAACCAGCGAAGAACCGTGAATACGGAAAAGCAACACTTGCCATCCAAAACGAGTCAAAGTTATTCAGCGACCTGCCAAAAGAACAAATCGTCTGGATGAGCCATGGTGATTTAGTGGTGGAAACGCCTGAAGGTTTCCAAATTGACGGGACGAACCCGTCTTGCCCAATTTCGGCTATGAGTGACGAGTCACGTAAATTGTATGCCGTGCAATTCCATCCAGAAGTCCGTCATTCCGTATACGGTAATGACATTCTGAAAAATTTCGTATTCGGCGTTTGTGGCTGTAAAGGTGACTGGTCAATGGAGAACTTCATTGAAATCGAGATGGAGAAAATCCGCCAAACGGTCGGAGATAAAAAAGTGTTATGCGCATTGAGCGGCGGGGTGGATTCATCCGTTGTTGCTGTATTGATCCATAAAGCGATTGGCGATCAGCTGACATGTATTTTCGTTGATCATGGATTACTTCGTAAAGGGGAAGCCGAAGGTGTAATGGAAACATTCAGGGAAGGTTTCAATATGAACGTAATCAAGGTCGATGCAAAAGAACGTTTCCTATCGAAGCTTGCTGGCGTCTCAGATCCGGAACAAAAACGGAAAATCATCGGTAACGAGTTCATCTACGTATTCGATGACGAAGCAACGAAGCTCGAAGGAATTGATTTCCTTGCACAGGGTACACTTTACACAGACATTATTGAAAGTGGTACGGCCACTGCACAAACAATTAAATCGCATCACAATGTTGGCGGTCTGCCGGAAGATATGCAATTTAAATTGATTGAGCCTTTGAACACTCTATTCAAGGATGAAGTGCGTGCACTTGGAAGTGAAATGGGCATTCCGGACGAAATCGTTTGGCGTCAACCATTCCCTGGTCCAGGTTTAGGTATTCGTGTATTAGGTGAAATTTCAGATGAAAAACTTGAAATCGTTCGTGAGTCTGACCATATTTTACGTGAAGAAATTAGAAAAAATGGTTTGGAACGCGAAATTTGGCAGTACTTTACGGTGCTTCCTAACATTCGTAGCGTAGGGGTAATGGGCGATGCACGTACGTATGACTATACAATTGGAATCCGTGCGGTTACGTCCATTGACGGAATGACATCCGATTGGGCAAGAATCCCATGGGATGTACTTGAAATCATCTCAACGAGAATCGTTAATGAAGTAAACCATGTAAACCGCGTCGTTTATGACATTACGTCTAAGCCGCCTGCAACGATCGAGTGGGAATAGTAGATTGAAACCATCAAATCAGTGAAGGAATTAACCTTCACTGATTTTTTTTGTTGAAATAGTATTTGATTATGTAGATTACTTACATTTTACGTATGTTGGCGAAGATATAGCCATGATAATTAAGGAATAAATAGCGAAACGCGAACATTGCCTAAAATTACATAAAAAATATTCGTTTGGTATATTGACGATTATTTTAGTGACTGATACACTATACCTATAATAATAAAAAAACATAATTGTCGTATAATATTGGGGATATGGCCCAAAAGTTTCTACCAAGCTGCCGTGAACGGCTTGACTACGATGTGGAAGGATTGGCGTGTTTAAATAAACCGCCACTTCTTTACATGACCGCAGTCAAGCCCCGTTCATAAACGAATGGGGCATTTTCTGTTGGCACGATTTTATGATGGGGGAGACTCATAATGAAAAGTTATTTTCGGTTTAACGAGCTGGGAACTAATTATCGCCGTGAAATACTTGGTGGACTAACTACTTTCCTTTCAATGGCATATATCCTGGTTGTAAACCCTGTAATGCTGACTTTACAAAGCATCGAGGACTATCCGGATGAATTAAGAATGGACTACGGAGCGGTTTTTGCCGCAACCGCATTGTCAGCCGCAATCGGCTCGATATTAATGGGACTCATAGCCAGATATCCAATCTCGCTCGCGCCGGGTATGGGATTGAATGCTTTCTTCGCTTTTACCGTTGTACTTGGCTTTGGAATTCCTTGGCAGACGGCTTTAACAGGAGTATTGATTTCAGGTATTATCTTCGTTTTACTTTCCTTATCGGGAATACGTGAAAAAATCATTAATGCAATTCCAGTCGAATTGAAATACGCAGTTGGAGCCGGTATCGGTTTATTCATTACTTTTGTAGGGTTTCAGAATGCTGGTATCATCACGAATGATGACAGTGTTCTTGTCGGACTGGGCGATTTGACATCAGGAAATACTTTATTGGCTGTGTTTGGTATTGTCGTAACCGTCATTTTGATGACGAGAGGCGTCAAAAGCGGTGTGTTCATAGGAATGGTCATTACAGCCATTGCAGGAATGCTCTTTGGACAAGTTCCGGTGCCGGACAAAATAATCGGTGCCGTTCCTAGCATAGCGCCTACATTCGGGGTTGCGTTCGATGCCTTTGGAAATCCCGGTGATCTCTTCACTGGTCAAATGTTAATCGTGATACTGACCTTCTTGTTCGTAGCATTCTTTGATACAGCCGGTACGCTGGTGGCTGTCGCACAACAAGCTGGATTGATGAAGGATAATGTTCTTCCTAGAGTGGGTAAAGGGTTGCTTGCTGATTCATTATCCATCGTTTCAGGTGCAATTCTTGGTACATCCACCACGACATCTTATGTAGAGTCCACATCGGGTGTTGCTGCTGGTGCCCGAAGCGGATTTGCGGCTGTAGTGACAGGGTTGCTGTTTGTCCTATCCCTTTTCTTCTTCCCGCTTCTATCAGTGGTGACATCTGCTGTGACTGCCCCGGCATTGGTTATAGTCGGAGTATTAATGGCATCATCACTTAAAAATATTGACTGGCAAAAGTTCGAAATTGCGGTTCCGGCCTTCTTTACGGT
Organism: Peribacillus sp. AS_2; assembly: GCF_026891895.1. Lineage (NCBI taxonomy): Bacteria > Bacillati > Bacillota > Bacilli > Caryophanales > Bacillaceae > Peribacillus > Peribacillus sp. AS_2. Next base: position 3,712 of record NZ_JAPTGA010000013.1, on the reverse strand, counting down.
CATCATGATGCCTATGACATATTCAATTGCGACAGGTATCGCTTGCGGATTCATCTTCTATCCAATCACTATGTCGATGAAAGGAAGAGCAAAAGAGGTTCATCCGATCATGTGGGGGCTTGGAGTTGTCTTCCTGCTATATTTCATTTTCTTGAAGTAATAATGCAAGTAAGTAAGGAGAGTCCTGATTTCGGGGCTCTTCTTTCATGTTGTAAGAGAAAGCTCATATCGTGTATAGTAAAAGTACTAAGTATTAAGTACTTTATCCTGTATGGGGCATAGGGATGACTTTGAGAAAAAAAGAGGGAGAAAAATGAATGGTTTTATCGTTGAAAAGGTTTTGAACAATAATGTGGTGATTGCCACGCATCCGTCGTATGGAGAAGTCGTTACTATTGGAAAGGGCTTAGGCTTCAACCGAAAGAAAGGCGAAGAGTTGAGTCCGGAACTAGCGGAGAAAACGTTTGTCCTGAAAAATGTTAAGGAACAGGAAAGTTACAAAAAACTCTTGCCGCAAATCGATCAAAATCTTCAAGCAGCCATTATAGAATCCATTCATCTCATTAATGACCGGGTTACTGGAAAGTTAAATGAACATATACATGTCGGTTTAACAGATCATTTATTGTTCGCCCTTCAGCGTGTTTCACAAGGAATGACTATCAAAAACCCATTCTTGAAAGAAACGATAACCCTTTATCCTTTTGAACATGATATTGCTGTCGATGTAGTAGAATTAATTCAAGATAAGACAGGCATAGGTCTGCCCCAAGGGGAAATCGGTTTTATTACGCTTCATATTCATAGCGCAATATCAAATAAAGACTTATCGGAAGTCAATCAGCATTCGCAGTTAATCTATCACCTTATCCAAGTTGTTGAAGAACAGCTCAATGTGAAAATTAATAAGGATAGCATAGACTATTCACGTTTGGTCCGTCATTTAAGATTCATGATAGACAGGGTGCTTGCTGGGGAAAAAGTAGAAGAACCTGAAAAAATAGCAATGCTATTGAAAGAAGAATATCCTTTGTGTTACAATATCTCTTGGAAGCTAATAAAAATTATGCAGCAGAAATTAGGCAAACCGGTTTGTGATGCGGAAGCTGTCTATCTAACGATGCATATCCAACGATTACAAAAGAAAATTAAATAAACATACATTAACTTACGTGTTACTGATTCGATCAGGCATAAGTGAGGAGAATGATTGTTATGAAAGAGGGTATTATATACCTGAATTTTCATTTCAATCCTATCTTTGCTTATGCCTTTTTTGTATTTGAATTCTGATGCGTGGGAAGATGAATACCATCGTAAATGTAACCGTTTTATTAGCATGGAAAAACAGTAAAGAGGAGGAAAACCTATGTTTAAGAAGTTGTTTGGTGTTTTGCAAAAAATCGGTAAAGCTTTGATGCTTCCTGTAGCCATTTTACCAGCGGCCGGAATTTTGCTTGCGTTTGGTAATGCATTGCAAAACGAAACTTTATTGGATATCGCCCCGTTTCTTGCGAGTGGCGGAGTGGAAATGGTCGCATCGGTAATGGAGAATGCCGGAAATATTATTTTTGGGAATCTTCCCTTGTTGTTTGCTGTGGGGGTCGCAATAGGGTTAGCTGGTGGAGATGGTGTTGCCGGCCTTGCGGCGATTATCGGTTTCTTGATTATGAATGTAACGATGGGAACTGTTCTTGGCATTGACGCTGCCGACATTGAGAACAATAGTGCGGTGTATACCAATGTTCTGGGAATCCCGACGTTGGGAACAGGTGTGTTCGGCGGTATTATCGTCGGTGTCATGGCTGCTGTTATGTATAATAAGTTTTATGAAATTGAACTGCCTTCTTATTTAGGATTCTTTGCAGGTAAACGTTTTGTACCCATTGTAACAGCTGCAAGCGCAGTTATTCTTGGGTTGCTGATGATTTTGATTTGGCCGACTATTCAATCGGGGTTAAATTCATTTTCAGAAAATATGTTGGGTGCTAACCTGACACTTGGAGCTTTCGTGTTTGGGGTTGTAGAACGTGCGCTGATTCCTTTTGGATTGCACCATATCTTCTATTCTCCATTCTGGTTTGAATTTGGCAGCTATATCCCTCAAGGAGGGGGAACGCCAGTCAGAGGAGACCAGGCCATCTTCATGGCACAAATTAAAGATGGCGTACAGAATTTAACGGCCGGTACCTTCATGACTGGTAAATATCCATTCATGATGTTCGGGTTACCAGCTGCAGCTTTGGCCATTTACCATGAAGCAAGACCGGAAAGAAAGAAAATAGTCGGGGGATTGATGGCTTCTGCAGCACTTACATCATTCTTGACTGGGATTACTGAGCCACTTGAATTTGCATTCTTATTTGTTGCACCGATACTATTCGGGATTCACTGTCTGTTTGCCGGTCTATCATTCATGACCATGCATTTACTGGACGTGAAAATCGGGATGACGTTCTCGGGTGGTTTGATCGATTACGTACTGTTTGGTTTAATCAATCCGCAAACCAATGCATGGATTGTTATTCCGGTTGGTTTAGTCCTTGCGGTTATCTATTACTTTGGATTCCGATTTGCGATAAGGAAGTTTAACCTTAAAACTCCTGGTCGTGAAGTGGAAGAGGATGAGGAAGCGGAAGGATCTGCAAGTACAGCTGGAAGTCTTCCAGGGGATATTTTGGATGCCATGGGCGGAAAAGAAAATATTTCTCACTTGGATGCTTGCATTACCCGTCTTCGTGTATCGGTCAATGACATCGGTAACGTTGATAAAAATAGGCTGAAGAAACTTGGTGCCGCTGGAGTTCTGGAAGTGGGCAATAACATCCAGGCTATCTTCGGACCTCGTTCAGAAACGATCAAGGGGCAAATGAAAGATATCATTGATGGAAAACGGCCTCGTAAAGTAGAAACGTCTCCTGAAGTAGGTGTGGAAAAGCAAATCGAGGATGTCGTCCCGAAACCTTTACGGACGGATGAAGTTTCCGAGCGCTTTGTTTCTCCTATTAAAGGGGAATTAAAACCGATCACGGAAGTGCCTGATGCAGTTTTTGCTGAAAAAATGATGGGCGATGGATTTGCAATTGTACCCGAGGAAGGGTTGGTTGTTTCTCCTGTGGACGGTACGATCGTTAATTTATTCCCGACTAAACATGCAATAGGTATCGTTTCCGAAGCTGGACGTGAAATCTTGATTCATGTCGGGATCGATACAGTTAAGTTGGAAGGCAAAGGTTTCGAAGCGCTCGTCGCTCAAGGAGATAAAGTGACAAGCGGGCAGCCATTGCTTAAAGTTGATATAGAGTATGTCAAAAACAATGCTAGCTCTATCATTACGCCAATCGTCTTTACTAACCTTTCCGAAGGTGAAAGCGTCAAGATTGAAAAGGCCGGAAATGTAGATAGGGAAGAAGCGGACGTAATCTCCATCAATAAATAATCATTAATAAATAACGGGAGGGTGGCTATAATCAGCTGCCCTCCTGTTTTTTGATGATACTTTGGCATGGACCGGCTTCTAGAAAGAAAGTAGTTCAGTGAAAAAAAGAAGTTAATTTTAAAAGATTAAATTGACTTATCTATATGCAAGTGCTAATATATTAAATACACCGCTTGAGACAAACAAGACAAACAAGTGAATGATAACTTGTTGTTGACTTTGTGTTTGGAGGGTGTTATACTAATAAAGTCGCTAAACGAAGCGATGGAAAAT